>CAYZTY010000175.1:0-1871 GCA_964481525.1 uncultured Pirellulales bacterium | reverse complement strand
CTTGAGGTTAGAAAACCACTATATAATTTATTACGGGGCTTTGCGGGCGTTGATGAACTTATCGAAGCATCATTGAACAACAAGCCAGTGGTAGACTTCGATATTCATGTATCACTAATGGACCTGCCTGGCGTATTCGGAACCACACTGGAGACGATTCCAGGCGAGGTGCCTTACATCTCAACGAACTCGGTTAAGGTTGAGCATTGGCGAAATGAGCTTTATGGTCCTGAATATAAAGTAGGCATCGTCTGGTCGGGCTCACCTCAATACGAAAGGAACCATCGGCGTGCCTGCAAGCTGGTAGATTTCGCGGCAATATCTCAAATCGAGGGTGTAAAGTTATACGCACTGCAAAAAGGAAAAGCGGCTGAACAAATAAAGCAACTGTCTGAGAAAATCCCAGTTGTAAATCTCGGAGAGCAACTCGATGATTTTTCCGACACAGCGGCAGCGATCGAGAATCTGGATTTAATAATATCAACTGATACCTCTGTACCTCATCTGGCGGGAGCAATAGGCAAACCAACCTGGCTGCTTCTATCATGTGTGTCCGACTGGCGATGGCTGGTAGATAGAGATGATAGTCCGTGGTATCCAACAATCAAAATTTTTCGACAAAAAAGAGTTGACCATTGGGACGATGTGTTTGCTCGCGTCGCAGAGGCGCTACGCTCAATAATCAGCAAACAAGAAATCGCAGTTTTCAGCTAAGATAAAAAGCTAGGAACAGACTTTGGTGGTAGAGACATCACAAACAATAAAAAATGCTGAACAGAACTACGGAGTTGAATGTCTTCAGAAAACCGAGGACCAATGTCGGCGGGCTTTGCAAGAACAGCCTGATAACGCACACGCCCTGCACATTCTCGGTGTAATAGCCCATCGCAAGGGAAACAGTCAGTTAGCTGTTAAGCTAATCAGTAAGGCAATCACCATTAACTCCCAAGTGCCTCAATTTCACAATAACCTCGGGGTGATTCTGAAAGAACTTGGCAAATTCGAAGAAGCGGTGCAGGCTTATGAAAATGCACTGCGGCTCGATCCAAATTATGCAGATGCCTACTACAATCTGGGTAATGCACTGGTATCTCTGCAAGAATATGGCGCCGCGGTTGAGCGATACAATCAAGTCCTACGAATAAAACCAAACGACGCTGATACATACTATAATATAGCCGTTGCAATGCAGGAACTCGGACATCATACCGAAGCAATTGAAAATTTCGAGCGGGCTATCCAACTAAACCACAATTCCACTGAAGTATATAGGGCGCTGGCCGCTTCCCAGAAGGTCCTGGGGCATTACACCGACGCTACCGAGACCATAAAAAATGCTTTATTGCTCGAACCGGATTGTGCACAGACCCATACCGACTTGGCTATGATGCTATTGTTAGCCGGCGACTTTTTGGAGGGCTGGAAAGAGTACCGCTGGCGGTTGGAAAACTGTGAATGGACCAAGCATTTCCCCGATAAACTCCGCTGGAAAGGTTCCAATTTCGCAGGCAAAAGACTTCTCGTACGCTGCGAACAAGGGATGGGTGATAATATTCATTTTGTGCGATACCTGCCTATGGTTAAATCACGTGGAGGAATAGTTTTTTTTGCAATATACGATGAGCTTTACAACCTGCTAAAGGATTATCCTGGTGTCGATAAAACTATAAACCTCTCTGATGAAATCCAGTCATTAGCTTTCGATCTCTATGCGCCAATTATGGACCTGCCAGGCATATTCGGCACAACGCCAGATACAATTCCAGCTCAGGTACCTTATATATATGCAGACCCAAACAAGGTTGAGCATTGGCGAAGAAGACTCTGCGGCCCAGGTTTCAAGGTTGGTATCACCTGGTCAGGCTCACACG
>CAYZTY010000174.1:0-1979 GCA_964481525.1 uncultured Pirellulales bacterium | reverse complement strand
TACCCGCCTTAGGCGGAACGCAACACAGTAATTGACTATTGCTGTGCAATCGATTAAAATTTCAGCTTGTATGGGCGATGGGAAAAAACAAAAAAATGAAGCAATAGAAATTACTGCCGAACAGCAGCAACCCGAGCCGCCACTCCATTCGAACTCCGAGCTGCAGTCACCCAAGTTGCAAACCAGCTCGCCAAATATACACACCGAACTGCAGAGACCTGAGCCCCAGACCGAGTCACCACCCAAGCCGCACACCGAGCCACCGCCTAAACCCCGGCTGATTGCATTTGAAGTCACCCGCCGCTGTCGGTTCAATTGCAACTATTGCCGGGCCAACGCCGGCCTGGACCCGGAAGAAGTTTTATCAACCCAGCAGTGCAAAAAAATCATCGCCTCGGTCGCCAGGTTTTGCAAATGCACACTCATCATTACCGGGGGCGAGCCGATGGAGCGAAGTGACATCTACGAGCTAATCAAATATGCCGGCCAAAAGGGCTTGAAGCCGGTGATGGCCACCTGCGGATATTTTATTAATGAGGATTCAATTTCCAAACTTAAAAAGGCCGGTATATTGGTCTTGTCATTTTCGCTGGACGGCTGCACCGCGGAGAGTAACGACCGTTTCAGAGGTGCCGAAGGTGCTTTCGACGCGGTTATGAAAGCGACCGAGATTGCCCGCGCCGCAGGTGTTCGATTTCAGATTAACACCACAATCACCAAAGCCAATTACGGGGAGATAATCGGAATAGCAGAATTGGCAAAAAAGCTCGGAGCTTCGTGCTTTAATCCTTTTATTTTTGTGCCGACCGGCAGGGGCACTGAGATGGCGGATGCGGTCCTCGACCCGGTTGAGTACGAGGCGATGCTGGGTGAGCTGCTGAGAATAAAACTCGAATCGGAAATCGAAATAAGAATTACATGCGCGCCTCAGTTTTCCAGGGTCTGGCTGCAGGCGCAAAAGAGGGAGCTGCTCGGTGAACCAAGCGGGTGTATGGGCGGGGTGGGGTTCGGGTTTATCAGCTATCGAGGCGATGTTCAAACGTGCGGATTTCTTGATTTTTCTGCGGGCAATATCATTGAGAACAATTTTGATTTTGGCAAGATATGGACACAATCGAAGTTCCTTGAGCAAATCCGTAACAGGTCTGAATATACGGGTAGGTGCCGAGTCTGTGAATATCGCGATGTTTGCGGCGGGTGCAGGGCGAGAGCGTATGCGGTGAGCGGGGATTATTTGGGCGATGACCCTGTTTGTGATTATAAGCCGGGAGGAAAATAGTGATTAGGGAGAAAAGATTAAATGGCTTGGCCACAGGTATTAAAAATCAAAATGCAAAAGTGAGGGGGCCACGTTGAATGCGGCGTTTTTACATCTTAAAAGATTATTGGTTTTGTTTGTTTACGTTTCGGTTATAAGTTTACTGTTGCTGATAAAGCTGCTGGATTTCCTGAGGTGTTAAAGCACGGTTGTAAATCCGCAGGTCATCCACCATGCCATCCAAATTGTTTTCAAAAACGTTGTTAGAATAATCCCAATAACCACCGATAATCAAGGGTTTGTCATCATCTATCATAGAGGATACAGCCATAGTCTGAGTACCTTCCGGTTGTCCATTGATATATATTGCGGCATGTCCCGAGTGAAATGTCGCAGCTATGTGATGCCACTGAAGCAGCGAAATGGCACTATTACTCAGGAGGCTATCACAAGTAGATACTCCGGAGCATACGCGAAAACGTGCCTTAAGAGTCATGTCGCTAATAATGATACAATACGCTCCGAAGGGCAAACCCGGTCCACCTGGACTGTATGTATATTTGTATATTCCCGCATCCTGTTCGATTCTTTTATATAACCAGAACGCAATAGTAAATCCGGTTTGTGGAGTCAAAGAGCTGTGGTCAGGAATTTGGACGTAATCTCCATCACCATAAAAATCCAAGGCTCCAGTTCCTATATGACCTGTCACCCAAGTCGT
>CAYZTY010000173.1:0-2368 GCA_964481525.1 uncultured Pirellulales bacterium | reverse complement strand
CCCACGACCTCTTGCATGCCATGCAAGCGCTCTCCCAACTGAGCTATGGCCCCAGTCAATAAACGATATTAGCAGGATAATCCAATTATGGCAAGGGCTTGCTCCACAAGACGTTAAAAAAAGCCAAATTTCCCAGCCGACAGCTTAACTTTCAATTTGACTATGTCTTTGCAGCCATTTTTGGGCCCATTGCCGCGCCTGCGAAGTGGTCTGCACCTCTTCCGCAAGCTGGACAATATAAAGCTCCTGCGCCAGTTGGCCCACCTGCGGTCCGGGCACGGCACCGAGCCGAATCAACTCGTGGCCATTTAGTAAAGGCCTGGGCCTTAACTCTTTACCCGCAAGCGACCTTGCCCTTCTGCGAGTTTTCAGCAATGGGCTGAGACTTTTCCTATTGGCCTTTTGGATTGCTGACTGTAGCTCGTAGAGGTCCCAGAAATAAGGCTCTGCGAGAATCAACTTAAACTGGGCGAGAGGCATTTCAAAATCGAGCAGTTTTCCTCTTTTGGCCAAAAGAAACTTTATATGCCTGCGTCTGGCTTTGCTCGGCTTCAGGACCGTACATTTTTCGATTGCAAAATCCGTCTCATATCCTGCAAACAAGGCAGCCACCGCCAATTCAAAGTCAACTTTTTTCGGTAACCGGGCAAGTACCTCAATTCCAAATTTACTCTGCTCGCCGCTAAATTCAGGAAAAATCCTCTTGGCCAAACCGCTACGAATAAGCAGTCGGGCCCCGATTTTCCGGTCGGGATTTGTCAGGATTGCTTCCAATTCCATAGCTATACGTTCACCGCTTATTTTGGTAATATGCTTTGCACTATCACAAACCGCAGACCAGGTATCCGGCTCGATATCGAAAGCAAGTTGAGTCGAGAAACGTATCGCCCGCAGCATTCTCAAATAATCCTCATTAAACCGCTGACGGGCATCTCCAATCGTACGCACAAGACCTTTGGCCAAATCCTTCCTACCGTTGACATAATCAATTACCTCTTTATCAATCGGGTCGTAAAACATTCCATTAATGGTAAAATCACGTCTGCTTGCATCCTGTGCGGCGGTAGAGAAACTGACCCGGGCCGGGTGCCTGCCGTCGTGGTAGCCGGTTTCGGTCCTAAAGGTGGCAACCTCGATTTGATGTGTATCAATCAACACTATCACCACGCCAAACTTAGCTCCTATTTTCAAGGTCCGTTTGAATAATCTTACTACATCGGCCGGGCGGGCATTTGTCGCCACGTCGTAATCTTTTGCCGGCCTATGCAGGAGCATATCGCGCACACAGCCGCCGGCCAGCAATGCCTCAAAACCATCGCGGCGTAATTGTTTGATTATCTTTGTCGCAGCCTGTTTATTCGTCATCTTCAAGACCTAATTCCACCGCGGCGGATAAAATTGTCACGGCCATACTACCCCATTCACGCCGTTCAAGCGTTCTCAATCTACCGTACCACTCAGCGAGAACCGTTGGCCGGCGCGTTCTTACCAGCACAATTCCATCCTGCGTTATATACTCGGACAGCCGCGCGAGCAATTTACCCAATGGCGAGTCCGGCAGGACATCTTCCGTATCTGCGTAAGGCGGGTCAACAAAAACAATATCATACTTACGCCTCCTACCAAACATAATATCCGTGGCCTTGAACGCGTCAGTTTCTACTATTTTCGAGCAGTGTGTAAACCCCGCCTTCTCTACATTTTTCTTTAGGCTCTCAATAATCCTGTGGCTGCGTTCGACGAAAATTACCTGCTCTGCCCCCCTACTCAGCGCCTCAAGCCCCAGGGAACCCGTGCCGCAGAAAAGGTCGGCAACATATTTTCCCTCCATCGGGCCGTATTTCTGCAGCACATTGAACAGCGATTCCTTGACCCGGTCGGTTATCGGCCGGGTCTCGGTGGTTTTGGGACTGAGCAGTTTCATTCCACGCCTTTCGCCGGCTATGATTCTCATCTAACCACCTTCGCATTGCAGACCAAGGTCGGCAATCATCTGCATATCTTCTTCAACGGGCCGTTGCTTTGTCGTCAGGCAATTACCGCTTAACAGTGAGTCGGCACCGGCATAAAACATCCAGCTTTGCAAATCCATGAGGTTTAAAATCCGCCCACCGGCAATTTTAAGATGCGTTTGCGGCAAAATGAAACGGTATACGGCAATTATTCTCAAGGCCTCTTTCGGCTCCAGGGTCTTTGCGACGCCCAGGGGTGTGCCATCTATTGGATGCAGAAAGTTCATCGGCACGATATCAACACCCAGACCCCGCAGTTCCAGGGCCATATCGACTCTATCCTGGTCGGTTTCACCAATCCCGAAGATGCCGCCAGCACAAACGCCTAATCCAGCCTCCTTGGCCGATTTGATAGT
>CAYZTY010000172.1:0-2395 GCA_964481525.1 uncultured Pirellulales bacterium | reverse complement strand
AAATACCGCAAAATCCGCTACGGATACGCATTTCGAAGAATCCCCTTAACACAAGGTCAATACGCCATCGTTGACCCGCAGGACTATGTGAGCCTGAACCAATATAAATGGTATGCATGTAAAAATAGTAACACCTTTTACGCCTTACGTAACGGGCCAAGGAGAGAAGACGGCAAACGAAGGGCAATACATATGCATCGCGTGGTTTTGCCTGTGCCGGAGGAGATGGTAGTGGACCATATTAATCATAACGGCCTGGATAACCGCAGGGCGAACCTGCGAGCGGCAACCATTGCGGAGAATAGGCGGAACTGGCGGAAAAGAAGAAAGGGGATGTACACTTCAAGATATAAGGGTGTATGGTGGAATAAGAGTAGTAAAAAATGGGTGTCGACACTCGGGGTAGATGGCGTGAAAAAGTATCTCGGCCGTTTTGAGGATGAGATTGAGGCTGCGAAGGTGTATGACGAGGCGGCGAGAAAGTATCAAGGCGAATTCGCGGAACCGAATTTTTGATTCGTATATCGTGAAGCCCTTCGACCCCGCTCAGGACAAAACGTGAAGCGTATCCGCCTGCGGCGGACAAGTTTCGCCAGTTGAGCCCGGCAAACTTGTGCCATAGGTAGCCGGGACTCAGGGCAGGCCCTTCGACTACGCTTCCCCCTTCGCTTAAGCTACGGCGGGACAGGCAGGATGAATGCTTCGACAGGCTCAGCACAGGTTATAAGACCCGTATGTGAAAAAAACGGATGAGGGTAAAGATAGAATTCCTATAAAAAACGAGCCTCGCGGTAGGTAAAAGGCAAATCAATCATACCAGCTTTCTAAAATTCGTTTTTTTCGGCGATTTGCAATTAACTTGTGCCCATCTGCTGCCGAATTAGCCTGCACAAGGAGATTATTAAAGATGGCAGATTTTGAAGAACGAAGAACAGAGAAAAGATTACGTTATCAATGGCCTATCTGGTTTGCCGAAGACGCCGGCGGCCAGCTTTCGCAGGGACAAATAGTGGACCTTTCCAGCAATGGCGCCGCTTTCAGTTGCTATTCCGAGAATTGTCCGTATCCGGGCCAGTGGATAACGGCCCGATTCAGTGTGCCACAGTACGGCGAAGACAATTCCTTTGATCTGACAAATCATGTCCGGTCAGGTTCCGTTTGCAGGGTCGATGAGGTTAATCCGTTCCTGCGCCGCGTTGCGGTGCAGTTTGCGGACAAATTGCCTTTCAAGCCGGGTGAACAGGATGTAGACCAGGCCGAAAAAGAGCTGCAGGTGCTTTCCGTATAAGAAGCGGCTGCGAAAGAATCTGGCTTCGGAGAACCGCCGCGTTACTACTTTTTATCTTTTTATCCAGCCTCTATGACTGCTGCTGTAATCCCGACAAGTCGGGATAGCATTCCTGTCCCTTCGACTCGGCCGGTGCACTATCAGCCTCGCTCAGGATTTCCGCAATAGTGGAGAGGTGGTGGTTCGACCCATTCGGCTGCGCTCAGGGCGGGCAAGGCTCACCATTCGCCCCTCACTATTGGTTCAATTTGCTCATTTCGTGTGAAAGAACCTACTGTATTTGTCTTGGCCTGTACTGCAAAAACTGGTACAAAAGCGGGGCAGACAGTCGAGACAGGGAAATTAAAATGAAGGCAACTAAAAGCGCTAAGCTGTTTTCTCAGGCCCGGCGGGTGATACCGGGCGGGGTGAATAGTCCCGTAAGAGCAATGAAGGCGGTGGGGGCCAGGCCGATATTTATCGAGAAGGCCAAGGGGGCGTACCTTTATGATGCCGATGGCCGGCGGTATATCGATTTTTGTATGTCGTGGGGGCCGATGATACTCGGGCACGGGCGCAGGGAGGTGCTCGATGAAGTAAAAAAAGTGATGGCGAAGGGGACGAGCTTCGGCATACCTACTGAGCTTGAGACACAGTTGGCTGAGATGATTGTGCGGGCCGTCGATTCGGTTGAAAAAGTAAGGCTCGTTAGCTCCGGCACCGAGGCGGTGATGACGGCAATTAGGCTTGCGCGAGCTTATACCGACAGAGAGAAAATCATAAAATTCATTGGTTCCTATCATGGGCACGTCGATTATCTTCTCGTTAAGGCGGGCTCCGGCCTGACGACGCTCGGCGCGCCGAGCAGTCCGGGCGTGCCTAAGGATTTCACTAAACACACGATTTTACTGCCTTATAATAATCTCGAAGCAGCTAAAAAGGCCTTCAGGAAATATGCTCATAATATTGCGGCCGTGATAGTTGAGCCGGTGGCGGGTAATATGGGCGTTGTCCTGCCGGAGAAAGGTTTTCTGCAGGGACTTCGCAAATTATGCAGTAGCAATAAGAGTGTACTGATATTCGATGAAGTGATTACGGGTTTTCGGCTTGGCTATGGAAGCGCTCAGG
>CAYZTY010000171.1:0-2473 GCA_964481525.1 uncultured Pirellulales bacterium | reverse complement strand
CAATAAATAAAATAAAACCAAAGTCACGGATTTTTGAAATATATAACTCCCTCATCGGTCACCAGGAAATCCACAGACACATCCATCATAGTAACCGGCACCGAATCGATTAACTGCTCAGCAAAAGCGAAGCCGCACTTTTCGGCCTTGAGCTTCTCGTTGGCGAAAAATCTGTCGTAATAGGAGCCGCCGCGGCCAAGCCGGTTGCCTTTTCTGTCAAACCCGAGTCCCGGCGTCACAACCAAGTCAATTTCTTCAAGAGGTATCGGCACGCCTGATGTGGGATTTCGCAGCCCGGCCACTTCGGTCGAGAAATCCGTCTCCAGTGTATTTATCCGCACCGGTATCATATGTCTCTGCTCCCAGGAAATCTTCGGCACAACCACAATCTTGTCAAGCTGCCAGGCAGCGAGTATAGCCTCGGAGGTATCGACCTCGTGTGGAAGTGACAAATATATCATAACTACAGATGCGTTTTGAAATTGTGATGTTGAAACAAGATTCTGACTGGCTTTGCGATTCTTCTCACCTCTGCGCTCCGATGGTATGGCAAGCAGACGTTCCTGCAGTTCTATGCGCAACCGCTCCTTGTCCATATTTATCCTCGCGACTTGTACATTACATTTCGTGTTTTGCATAGCATCTCAGGCTTCAGAGCTTTCGGCTTTGCCCGCTGGCCCCTGCGTCTCCCGACGCAAGTCGGGGCAGTGGGCAGTTTTACTCTTTTGTATCAAGCTTTGCAGCTTTTGTAAATAATGCTTAATATTTTTTTCGTAGCCGACATCTTTAGGTTTGTAATATTTTTTCGTAAATCCTTCCGGTAAATACTCCTGTGGGACAAAACCATCGGCGAAGTTGTGTGGATATTTGTAATCTGCGCCGAAGCCGGCTTTTTTTGCAGCGGCGTAATGACTATCTTTGAGATGTTTCGGCACCTGCTTTATCGGCTCGTTTTCGACATCGCTAACCGCACGCCATATTGCCGAGGCGGCGGCATTCGACTTCGGCGCACAGGCGACGTATAAAGCCGCCTGCGCCAGTGCCAACTGTGCTTCCGGCAAACCTACGAATTCGGACATTTGAACAGCGGCAGAGGCCAAAACCGTCGCCATCGGGTCCGCATTTCCAACATCTTCTGCAGCGCAGACTGCTATTCGTCTGGCGATAAAACGCGTATCTTCCCCACCCGTTATCATCCGGGCAAGCCAATATACTGTCGCATCGGGGTCGCTGCCCCGCATACTCTTCTGAAACGCGCTTGCCAAATCATAATGCGTATCACCTGTGCCGTCGTAGTTGATGCTCTTTGCCTGAATCGAATCCTTGGCGAGGGCAAGGTCGAATTTGATTTTTTTGTTTTTTTCTTGAGCGGCCTGTGATAATACACCTATTTCCAGAGCTGTCAGCGCTTTTCTGGCATCGCCGTCACACATCACAGCAAGAAATTTAAGCGCTTCTTCTTCCGCCTGGATATTAAACCTGCCCAGCCCGCGCTGCGTGTCGGTAATTGCCGTTTTGAGCAATTGCAAAACATCTTCCTGGCTGAGCGGCTCGAAACGAAAGACCGTGCTGCGGGAAATCAACGGCGAGTTGACCGAGAAATACGGATTTTCTGTTGTAGCACCAATGAGTATTAAAACTCCCGATTCCACATCGTCCAGAAGCACATCCTGCTGTGCACGATTAAAGCGATGCATTTCATCGATGAAAAGAACTGTTCTTTTACCGGACCCGGCAAGCCGGTCTCTTGCGGCGACAATGATTCGGCGAATGTCACTGACACTGGCCGCCGGTGCACTTAGATAATAAAATTCGGCCTTTGTGTAGTTTGCAATCACCGCCGCCAGCGAGGTCTTGCCGGAGCCGGGCGGGCCGTAAAATATCAAGCTGCTCAGCCGGTCGGCCTGCAACATGCGCGTAAGCAATTTATCAGGCCCAAGGAAGTGCCTTTGTCCCAGAAACTCATCGAGATTTCCCGGTCTCATCCGAACCGCTAACGGTGCCGCTGCGGCCATATTTGCCTTTTCAGATTGACTGAATAATGTTTTATCGGCCGTTGTCTTGCTCATCGTCTGCATTATACGAAAACACCGCTATCTTGTCGAAATTATTCGAGCTGCGCCCTTTAGCTCCTATAATATCTTAGTCTGCCGAGGATAGGGCGTTTTTTTGACATTTTCTCCGCTTCATTTGTCACAAAGAACTGCAAAAAAAGCGTTTTTGATTACTGAACTCTATTAGAACACACTTTCTAAAGAATTAATACTGATAATGCGGTTTTTACATATCTAACCTAAAGAATTAATACTGATAATGTCGATGTGATTAGAACACTGTTGTGAACGGAAAAAAAAGAATTAACGTTATTTTTTTTGAAAGGATTGGTTTATGGGAAAGGAACTATTAGCTGTAATGGCAGTGGGTGTGTTGTGCTCGGCCGCTCTTGCCGGCGGGCCGTTAGGGCCTCCGATGT
>CAYZTY010000170.1:0-2569 GCA_964481525.1 uncultured Pirellulales bacterium | reverse complement strand
CCAGCCTGAAACCGGCAGGGATTATCTGTGAAATTATGAACGAAGACGGCACAATGGCAAGGCTGCCGGAGCTGCAGGAGTTCTGCAAAAAACATAAGCTAAAAATTACTTCAATCGCAAAGCTCATCGAATATCGCCTTCAGCGCGAAAGTCAAATCAAGCGAATTCAGTGTGTCAAACTGCCCACCGATTATGGACAGTTCACTCTGATAGGTTACGAGAGCATCTCGTCAGCGGAGCCACACCTGGCTTTGTGCAAGGGAGGTGTCGGTGAGCGCGATGAAAAGGGCAATGCGATTGAACATTCTGAGCCGGTGCTCGTGCGAGTACATTCGGAATGTATGACGGGTGATTTGTTTCATTCGCAGCGGTGTGAGTGCGGCTATCAACTGATAACGGCAATGAAGCTGATTGAAAAAGAAGGCAAGGGCGCCTTGATTTACCTCAGGCAGGAGGGACGGGGCATCGGCCTGATAAACAAACTGCACGCATACAAGCTACAGGAGCAGGGGCTCGATACCGTCGAGGCCAACGTTAAACTGGGCTTCAGGCCGGACAGACGCGATTACGGAATAGGCGCTCAAATATGCCGGGACCTGGGACTGAAGAAAATCCGGATTCTCACCAACAATCCGAAAAAAATCTCCCGGCTGGAGGTTTACGGAATCAAAATCATCGAGCAAATACCGCTGCAGGCGCAGCCGGGCGAACATAATATCGATTATCTGCGAGCCAAGAAACACCGGCTCGGCCATATACTGGACGAAGACCTGTGAAAATAGTTCATAACTAAGAGTTCAGAGTTCATAGTTTACGAACAACATGAAAAAAAACATAATAATATTCTGGGGATTTTTGATTATCATTTTGACTTTATGTGGCTGTGAGCAATTTCCGGCTGTCTGGCCATCGGAATCTGACACCGGTGGACACATTCGCTATTACGAACCGGCAGGGATAAAAATTACGCCGTTAACTGAATTTGTCACCATCCAGCCCGAAGAAGAATTGAAGCTAAGAGTCTATGTTGATGTGCTGGACGGTTTTGACTCGCGGATGAAGACGCCGGCCGTATTTCGCTTCGAGGCATACGAATATGTGCCGCGTTCAGGCGAAGAAAAAGGCAGAAGAAGCATTATCTGGCCGGACATCGACCTTACCGAGCCGGGGCGTAATAACGAGCACTGGCATGACTATCTGAGGTGCTATGAGTTCTCGCTGGACGTCGGCGCGGAAATCCGCAAGGACTACAGCTACGTACTGCAGGTAACCTGCATTACGCCTGTAGGCGAACAACTAACCGACGATTTCATCATTGAGTACAAATAACCCGTTTTCGACTCTCGATACTCGACATGAAACTGTTTGAAGGAAGATGCAGTTTTAGATATTGTGTGGCTTTCTCTGGGTTAATCGATAAACTTTAATGGAAAGGAAAATTTTTATGAATAAGGACGAAGAACATATAAGACTGCTTTCGATTTTTCATTACATAGTAGGAGGAATTGCGGCCTTGTTTGCCTTTTTCCCAATCATTCACTTGATTATAGGAATAGCTATGATTTTAGGCGGTTTAGAAGATCGCTCAGGTCAGGGGCCGCCGGCGTTTTTGGGATATATGTTTGTTATAATGTCTTTAGCTTTCATGCTTGCCGGCTGGACGTTTGCCATATTACTGATTGTTGCCGGCCGCTTCCTTTCAAAGAAGAAACATTATATCTTCTGTTTGGTTATGGCAGCAATCAACTGTATGTTTATGCCCTTTGGGACGGTCTTAGGCGTATTCACAATTATCGTTTTAATACAGCCATCGGTAAAGGAGCTATTCGCGGCCGCTAAAGGCATTGAGGCAGCGACATAGACCATTATCCATCGGATAATCCAACGGATTAAAACAAAAACGATGCTCCGGGAGTCATATTAAGCTTTTAATGGGAAATGTCAGATGAATATTGTTTTAGTGATTTTCGACTCGTTGCGCAAGGATTGCGTGAGCAGATATGGTGCTCCCCCCTGGGGCAAAGTATCCACACCACACTTCGAGACCTTTGCCGCCGAATCCGTGGTTTTTAACCGGGCATTTCCCGAATCGCTTCCAACTCTGCCCGCACGCCGGGCCATTTATACCGGCAACCGTGTTTACCCTTTCAGCAACGGCGATATTTTCCTTAAGGGCGATTTCAAGGGCGCACCGGGCTGGGGCCCGATACCCGAAAATGAATCTACCCTTGCTGAAATACTTAAGGAGGCTGGATATCGCACCGCGCTGGTTTCCGATGTCTATCACATGTTCAAGCCTTCCAAGAACTTCTGGCGAGGCTTCGACCAGTGGGTGTTCCTGCGCGGCCAGGAGAATGACCCGGCACGTTCCGGACCGGATATTACCAAAGAGCAAATCGATTACTGGTTCCCGGAAGCTATGCGCAACAAAAGGCCCGACAAGGTGAACTTCCTAAGGCAATGTATTATGAATATTCACGACCGGACGAAAGAGGAGGATTATTTCGCTCCGAAGGTACTAAAAGAATCGGCCCTCTGGCTCGAGCAGAACCTGGATGCGGACAAATTC
>CAYZTY010000169.1:0-2656 GCA_964481525.1 uncultured Pirellulales bacterium | reverse complement strand
CAGGGCGGCTACATAAAGACCCGCAGGGGCACGAGCGGGGGCTGCAAATTAGCGAAGCCGGCCTCGAAGATAAATATCGCGGAGATTATCAGACTGATGGACGGGGCCCTGGCCCCGACGGAGTCTGTGAGCAGGTTCTTTTTCTCGGACACGCCGCTGTCAAAAGAGAAGAAAATCATAAAGGTTTTCAAGGAAATTAGGGACTATATATCGAATAAGCTGGAAAAGGTAACACTTGCCGATTTGGTCTGAAAGGGAGGTAAAAGTAATGAAAAGGACATTGAGTGTTTTATTGATTTTAGGCCTATCCGGCCTATTATTCGCCCCCGGCTGCCGCAAGCGGCAGGCCGACCGGCCCGGCGACGATTTAAAGGGCACAATAACCATTTCGGGCGCTTGGGCGCTTTATCCGATGGTGGTCAAATGGGCCGAGGAATTCCAGCGGATTCACCCGGCAGTCAAGGTTGACGTCGCGGCCGGCGGGGCAGGCAAGGGAATGGCCGACTGCCTGGCGAAGGTGGTCGATATCGGGATGGTTTCCCGCGATATCTACCCGGCCGAGATTGAAAAAGGAGCCTGGTGGACTTCAGTAACCAAGGATGCGGTCGTGCCGATGGTGAATGGGAGGAATCCTTTGTTGAAGGAGCTGCTTGCGAGGGGTGTTAGGAAAGAGACTTTTGTCGATATCTGGATAACGGGGAATACCAAAAGCTGGGGGCAGGTTACAGGAAGCGGGAGCGCGGATGCGATTCACGTTTATACGCGCAGCGATGCCTGCGGCGCCGCCAAGACCTGGGCAAAATATTTGGGTAAAAATCAGGAAGACCTCCTCGGAGTGGGAGTTTACGGAGACCCTGGGTTGGCTGAGGCTGTGAAGAAAGATAATTTGGGAATCGGATTTAATAATATCAACTATGCTTATGACTCCAAGACTAAAAATGTGGTTGACCAGATAAAGATACTGCCTATCGACCTTAACGGTAACGGCCTGATAGATGAAGACGAGGACTTCTATAGCGACCGGGACAAAATTGTCAACGCCATAGCAACGGGCAAGTATCCCTCTCCACCGGCCAGACCGCTGCACCTTGTTTCTCAGGGCAGGCCCCAAAGAAAAGTTGTATTGGAATTTCTAAAATGGATTCTTACCGACGGGCAAAAATATGTCCCAGAATCCGGCTACATTAGCCTTACCGAAGAAAAAATCACCGAAGAACTGAAAAAACTCGAAGGTAATGAGTAACAGATTATTAAAAGACAAACTGGCCGGCAGGTTTATGCTGGTGCTGACGATTTTGTCAGGCTCGATTGTATTTCTGATAGCTATCGGATTATATCAGAGGTCAAAACCCATCCTGGCAATTAAGCCGTTAAATGAGCTGCTATTTTCAACTTCCTGGCATCCTTTACGAAAAGAGTTCGGCTTTTTCCCGTTTATTATGGGCTCTCTTTGGGTGACTGGGGTAGCTGTTGCTATTGCAATTCCTCTTTGTCTGCTGACCGTGATTTTTCTTTCCGAATATGCACCAAGATATATACGTGAATGGACAAAACCCCTCATCGACCTGCTTGCAGGCATACCATCGGTAGTTTATGGTGTGTGGGGCGTTCTGGTAATAGTACCACTGATAAAAAACTATATTGCACCTTTCTTCGGAACCTTCTCGACGGGCTACAGTGTGCTGGCGGGAGGTATTGTGCTGGCGATAATGGTCTTTCCAATAATTATTCACGTTTCGTTAGAGGTTTTCAGGACCGTACCTTATGAAATCAGAGAGGCTTCCTTATCGTTAGGCGCAACAAAATGGCAGACAATAAAGCATGTCGTTATCCGCAAAGCTATGCCGGGTATCCTCGCCGCCGTTGTACTTGGATTATCGCGGGCCTTCGGAGAGACAATGGCTGTGCTTATGGTGGCGGGAAACGTAGCCAAGGCACCATCTTCGGTACTTGACCCGGCTTATCCTCTGCCGGCACTGATTGCAAATAATTATGGAGAAATGCTGTCAGTGCCTTTATATGACTCGGCGCTGCTGCTTGCCTGTTTGGTTTTATTACTCGTAGTCCTGTTTTTCAATATTATAGCAAGGGTCGTACTAATCAAAGTTGAAAGAAGCATACAATAAAATGGACAAGAGAAAAATAGAAGAGAGTTTATTTAAGGGATTGATGATTATCTCAACACTTATTATTCTGTCGAGCCTTGTGCTTATATTAGCCACGGTCATCGTGAAGGGTCTGCCCGCTATGAATCTGGCAATGATTACCCAAACGCCGAAAGGCGGATTTTATCTCGGTAAAGAAGGCGGAATACTAAACGCCATTATAGGTTCCGTTTATCTGGCAACAGGAGCAACATTTTTGGCTATTTTGATTAGCCTGCCCGTCGTTTTGTATCTGAATGTGTATGCCAAAAAAGGTTCCCGTATAATAACATTTACGCGTTTTTCATTCGATGTTCTGTGGGGTGTTCCGTCGATAGTCTATGGAGCTTTCGGCTTTACGATTATGCTGTTCTTCGGCCTAAGGGCTTCGCTTTTAGGCGGTATTATCGCCGACCGCTTTACCGGCTACAGCCGCGCAATCACAATCGGCGGCGTCTTTTTCTGCGCAGGCCACATTCTTCTGGCCCTGCCCGGAATGACCATGTTTTATG
>CAYZTY010000168.1:0-2720 GCA_964481525.1 uncultured Pirellulales bacterium | reverse complement strand
TCTTTACAGGCGCTGTCACGGTCGTTGTCTGGCTGCTGATGCCGCTTTTTGTAATAGGCATATTGCTTTATCTGATAGCCGTCGCCGCTATTTCCATCGTTTATACTATGCACCGCGACAGCAAGGTTACCCCGTTCGAACGAGTCCTGACCATCGACCACATCAAGAGCATCATATCGAGAGACAAGGTCCAGACCACCCTGGCCCAAAGCGGGACGACCTTTGTAACCGCCAATAATAATGAAGTACCTCTGCCGGAGCGTAAAACACCCGAGTTCTTCGGATACAAAGTGGCCAATGAAATCTTCGAGGACGCGATGTGGCGAAGAACAAGCGATATTACCTTCTCGCCGTCCAGCGAGGGTTACAACATCGTCTATCGTATTGACGGCGTCGCTTCAAAACAGCCGGCCAGGACACGGGAGGAGATAGAGTATTTCATACGATTCACAAAACACCTGGCGGACCTTGACGTCAATGAAAGAAGAAAGCCGCAGAAAGGATATTTCATAATCCAGAAAGACTCCGACCGGATAAACTGGGAAGTTACAACGGCCGGCTCAACTTCCGGAGAGCAAATCCAGATAAGACGTTGTGAGCAATACAGCCTGATGAAGTTTGAGGACCTCGGGCTCAGCATCGACCAAATCGAGCAGCTCAGCAGGCTTAAGAAAGAGAAACGCGGAATCTTTATCATATCCGGGCCCAAACAAACGGGCGTTACTACGACGTTTTACGCCCTTCTGAGAAGCCACGACCCGTTCCTCTACAACATCAATACTCTGGAAAAACAGCCTTCCGCCGAACTGTCCAACATTACACAGGATATATATTCTCTTAGCGACACCGGCACTACCACCTATGCCCAGAGACTGCAATCGGTCCTAAGAATAGACCCGGATATAGTTGGTGTCGCCGACTGTGAAGACCAACAGACGGCCCTGGTTATTGTCGATGCCGCCAGAAGGGACAAGCTGGTTTATGTTACACTCGAAACACCAAACGTGATGATGGCCCTGGCAAAATGGCTAAAACTGGTAGGCGACAAAGACCGCGTTGCCGATACGCTGTTCGGCATAAGTAATCAACGGCTGCTCAGAAGAATCTGTGATAAGTGCAAGGAAGCTTACGAGCCTAACAAGGAGATTCTGAAGAAATTCAACATCCCGGCCGACAAAATCAAAATCTTTTACAGACCCGTGGGAACAATAGCAGGCAAAAGGGGCAAACGCGTTATCTGTAAACACTGTCAGGGGACCGGATTCTTCGGCAGAACGGCCGTTTTCGAGACAATTATAATCAATAAAGATTTGAGAAAAGCGATAAAGCTCGCCAAGACAATGCCGGAGATTGGCACGGCTTTCAGACGCGCCAGAATGCTTTATATGCAGGAGCAGGCGATTCGAAACGTGGCTGAAGGCACAACTTCAATAAACGAGGTAATCAGGGAATTTTCGACGAGCAAGAAAACCCGACGAGCTGCAAGATGACTATCAGGTCACAGAGATAATACTTACGGATTGCGGCAGTCGGATAAAGGATGAGAGCGCCATAAGGCGTCCTCCGAAAGTAGTTCATAGGACTGTGGAGAGCTGATATGTTTGGTAGCCTTTTGGCTGTATTTATTGTTCTGGCGTGTATCGTCCAGCAATATCGCAAAGGTGGACTGGTCAGAGGTTTCGTATTGTTTATAGTTGCGGTATGCGCTTCGGCTGTTGCATTTAACTATTATGAAAGGCTGGCGAAAATAATAATCGACCGCAATCGTATCGTCGAGTGGGCCCAGCCGGTGGTTTTCATCGTTCTGTTCACATTGAGTTTTGTCATTCTTGCTCTCATTACAAGTAAACTCGTTTCGCGCGACGTCAAACTCCCCAATCTTATCGAACGAATCGGCGCCATTGTTTGCGGAACATGCCTGGGCCTGATTATAGCCGGCGTACTGCTGATTGCCGGGGCTATGGCTCCCTTATCAGGCAAGTACCCATACGAGCGGTTTGCCGGCCCGAATATCGACCCGGGGAGGCCGAAAAAAGCCCTGCTTAATCCCGACGGCTTCGTCAGCTCAATTTTTACCTCACTTAGTGGAGGCGGTTTCAGCGGTGAAAGAAGCTTTGCAGTCCTTCACAATGATTTTATCAACCAGATATTTCTCAACCGACTCAAGAAAGGATTACCCATCACTGCCAAAGACCAAGCGATTGAACTGCCTTCGAAAGAAGCCGTCTGGTATATGGCCGAAAATCCCGTCGATGCTTCAACGGGCGAAGAGGTCTACGCGACCGCTAATCACAACTTTATGGTTGTCAGAATTGCAGTAAGACACCAGCTCAAAGAGAAAAAGGGAGGGGCCAGGTTTACTCTTTCTCAAACAAGATTACTTTGCAAAAAAGCCGCCGATGCAAGAAACCCGCTTACCGGCAGCGCCCAAAGCGTTTACCCGCTCGGGTATATGAAAATGCAAGGCAAACTCAAAAAACTTCCGTTGAATGCTGAAATCGCGATTGGCCTGGATGATTTCGACTTAGACGAGAAGGAGAGAAAAATCAGACTGCTTGATTTGGTTTTCAACGTGCCCAAAGACATGGTGCCCATAATGCTACAGTTCAGGCAAAACATACTTGCCAAATTGCCGCGGCCGCTGCCCGGCAACCAGGCACCACCGACCGCCAGTTTCATCCCGATAAGTAAATGTGCCACTGATATGGCCGAGGTTGTTC
>CAYZTY010000167.1:0-2785 GCA_964481525.1 uncultured Pirellulales bacterium | reverse complement strand
TTCAACTACATAAAGGTTATATTTAGAAGCTATCGCCATTATTTTATCCATATCGCATGCAACACCAGCATAATGGATGGGCACAATTGCTTTAGTCCTTGGTGTAATTAGCTCTTCAATTTTATCTTCATCCATTCCGGGATGGTCTACATGACTATCAATAAAAACAATTTTAGCTCCTTGTCGAACAAATGCCACAGCTGTTGAAACAAATGTGTATGAAGGCATAATAACCTCATCTCCAGGCTGAATATCAATTAGCAATGACGACATTTCTAAAGCATCAGTACAACTAGTCGTAAGAAGACATTTATGGAAACCATATCTGTTTTCAAAATATTTTTGACATAGCTTTGTGTATTTTCCATTACCTGAAATATGACCTTCTTTGTATACAGCATCATACAAATAATGGGCTTCTTTGCCAGTTAAATAAGGTTTATTAAAAGGTATCATCTTCTTCTATATATTATTAGACAACCAAAAATGAAAAACATGCTCCAACTTGAGTTTTGTAAAGCCATTTTTCTTATAAAAACCGCATGCCTGAATATTATCCAATTGAGTAATTACCTGAATCTCATTAATTTTTCTTTCAACACAGAGTTGGAACACTTTATTTAGAAGGAGAGTGCCTATTCCTTTACCTTGGGCTGTTGGTGCAACACTCATCAATCCTATTTTAGCTTCATCTTCATGAATTTTTAGGGTTACAAAACCCTGTAATAATAATTTTGAATGATATGTAATAAAATAATCTGATAACTCTCCAAATATTGAATTCTTAAGCCAAGTATAATAGAGCTGTTCAAAGGTGCCCTGTTCAAAGTTTTTATCCGTCTTAAATCTGGAATACTCACCTGAAAGAAGGGCCAAGTCTATCAATTCATTATTAATCTCTTTACAAGAGTTTACCCTAACATTATTTGTAATCTGATTTTGTTTATTGTTTTTAGGCTTTGTATGGAAGGATATCTTTTTATCAACAAGAATGCCATTCTCTCTTAATGCCTGAGCGTGCATTTCATCGTGTTTTTCATCTACAAAAAGATATGCAAGGTAATATTTTTGTTGTTTCAATTCTTTTAAAATATCAAACAGATCAGATGATTTTTTTGGTTCAATCCTGGCAATAGAAAATTTAAAAAAATTTGAATCCCAACTGAGATGATGGTAATCTGACATGAATTTTAAATATTTATCTTCCTGTCAATTATATAAACAGGCCTATTTTTTACTCGATCAAATGTTTTCCCTAAATACAATCCAATAATTCCAAGAATAAAAATAATAATACCCGAAAAAAACCAGATTGAGAGTATCAAGCTTGTGAATCCCAATACTTTCACTTGTCCAGTAAAATATTTATAAAGAAATAGTATTGAAGCAAAAAAACTCAGAACTGAAATAATAAGACCAAATCGAACAACCAGACGTAGAGGCTTTTCTGAAAATGATAAAACTACATTTGTACCCAATTGCAGTAATCTTTTAAGGTTATATGAAGTTTTACCGGTTATTCTTTCGCTATGATGTACTTCAATAGTTGCGGTACTAAATCCGACCCAACGAATCATTGCAGGAAAATATCTAATTGCATCTTTCATTTGTAAAATAGAAGTAATCACTCTTCTATGATACACTCCGAAATTTGCAACGGTATGATCTTGCCTTGTATCTGTTAAATAGCCCAAGAATTTGTAATACAATTTTGAAAATAGCTTTTTTATGAAATTATCTTGCCTTATTTTTCTTTGAGCCAGAACAATATCATATCCCTCATGGGCTTTGGATAACAATTTTGGAATTTCTTCAGGTTGATCTTGTAAATCGCAGTCCATAACAACAATCCAATTACCCTTTGCATTTTCAAGACCAGCAGTAATAGCATAATGTTGTCCAAAGTTACGAGATAAAGATAGTGCTTTAACTCGTTCATCTCTTTTGCAGAGTTCTTCTAACAATTCCCACGGATTATCCAGACTCGCGTCGTTAATAAAAATAAGTTCGAATTCTAATGAATTCTTATCCATGGTACCTTTAGTTCGATGATACAATTCAAATAAACATTCCTTACAACCGTACACTGGAATAATGATACTTAATTCACACATATTTCTTTATAACAATTTAGGTTAGGAACAAATAATTACTGATTATCAGGTATACTGTTTAATTTGAAACATGTTGTTATGCTCTAATGATTCATTCAGATAAATAACAGCATATTACATTTCTAAGTTTTATAGCATCAGAATATCGGGTATCATATCATGTTCAATCAGATGATTTAATACTATTTAACACAAATATAAATTAATATATTTGGCCAAAAGTAATTGTAAATTATCAAACTCAAATATATTCTTTTTTAACGTAAAGTACATATCCACCCTATGTAATTACTAACGGCAAAAATTAATTCAGTAATTTTCAAATTTAATCTTAGAACAATCCCTAACAAGGCTATTTCAATGGTATTATTATTTTGATTTTTAACTTTCTCAATACGTTCAATTAAGGGGAAGGTTACAATTCTCATTAAGAGTTTTCCTTTACTATTGTATGAAAAAGTAGATTCATCTTTATAATTTATATAATCACTAAATACGTTATTGTTTTTAATTTAAATAATCAAATTCAACTATTATGAAAGGCCTATACTAATACGACAAATTTGCTATATAGCAAGTAGTTTAGATAATCTATTAATTGAATACGATTAGCTCAATATACAATAATTTTGATTCTATCCCAAAAAAATCGATCTTGATCAAAATATTGA
>CAYZTY010000166.1:0-2879 GCA_964481525.1 uncultured Pirellulales bacterium | reverse complement strand
GTCTCCGGGTCAAGAGTACATCTATCTACGCACTTGCCATTCTCGTCGCATTCCTCGCATTTGGCGGGGTCGCAGGGTCTACAGTAGGGCCCAAAGTAACCTATCTCGCACTCATTACAGTCTTCGGGACACTTAGGGTCGCAGTCGCCCATGATACTGTTGCAATCACCATCACAGCCGATGCACTTTTGGATACAATCGCCTTTGTCGTTACATATATGGCAACTGTTCGGCTCAAGGGTGCATCTGTCCTCGCAGGAGCCATCGATACATATATGACACTTTCCGTAGGAACAGTCCGAGTCACACTTGCAGCCGTTACAGGTTTTACAGGGCCCACAAGGAGGGTCGCAGCCAACTTGCTGGCAATGACCATTTACACACTCCCGGCATTCGCCGCACGGCGGGTCACATCGAGGAGACCAGCACCTCGCCGGCACACAAAAACTTGATAATAACAAACAAAGCAGTATAATACCAATTAGATTCATCGCTGTATTTTTCATAGCATTTTTCCTTATGACTATGTCATAAATTGTTATTTAACAGATATCCTGTGAAATTTGCTATTTAGCCGGCCTTTCTGCCAATTTCTCAAGCCTTGCCAGTACAGTTTCCATACTCGGGTCATTCGGCTCGGCTGTCTGTGTAAAGTTGGTATAAAAATAAACTGCCAAATCCGGTTGAGATGTTTCGTCGTAGGCCCGGCCCAGGTAGTACATCATATAGGCCGGCGGCTGAGTGCCGAGCGCTTTTTGCAGATACCGCCCGAAATAATTAATCACACCGGGCCAATCACTCCTCCAGAAGCTTATTTGGCCGAGCCGAGACAGGGCATGCTTGACTGACGGGCAGTCCGGATACTTTTCAACAAGCACCCGGTAAGCCTGTTCTATTTGCGCGTTTGCTTCCGCAGTAGGCAGGATGCCTGTCCTTCGTAAGCCCTCATAACAATAGCCGATAAGAAACCTGACATGCCAGTCGTACTCATAATTGGGCCAGTTATTAACTGATCTGCTCAGGTGCTGCAGGGCTGTTTCATATTCGCCCAGTTGCCAATAGCAACTTCCCGCAAGGTGACAAACGTCGGCAGTGGTGGCACAAGGTGCAAGCTCCTCAGTTGCTCTTTGACATACGTCTATAGCTTTATTGAAATTCTCTTTAGCCTGCTCGACATCACCTTTATTTTGTTGTCGGCAAGCTACGTCATAATACTCTCCCGCGATTTGGTATATAGCCTTAACCAAGCCGGGAGAATCATTAAAATCAGCAATTAACTCATCAATCACCACCTGTGCCGTATTATCTTCCCCTGAGACTATAAGGCTAATGATATCCATCTTTGGGATGCTCAGCCGTGCAATATCACTTTGCCAACTGGCCGGATATTGCTCTATTAGCTGCTGGTAGATGTCAGTTGCTTCCGGATATTTCTTTGAACGCTCATACCATGATGCGATGCTGTGCAACGCCTCCGGCAAACGGGAATGTTCGGGATAATCGGCAAGCAGGTTATCAATTTCCTCCTCAGCGGCAGCATAGTCTCCGGCGCCTATGAGGGAGAGGATATTTATCTTCGGAATATCCAACTGTGCCATATCGACAACCCAACTATCGGGATATTGTTGTATTATCAGTTCACAAATACTCTTTGCCTTTGTGTATTTCCTTTCCTCTTGATATTCCTCCTGATACTTTATTGCGATAGCGTGAAGGGCAACCGGCAGGTCGGAGTGGTCGTTAAAGTCGGCAATCAGGCTGTCAATCGCGTCTTGAATTGCAGCTTCATCTGCCACCGATTCGATAAGTGACCAGATTTCTATCTTTCGAATGTTTAATTCGGACCTCGCGGCACACCAACTCTCCGGCGACAGCTCAATTATCTGCTGATAGAGGTCGTTTGCCGCCTGGTACCTGGTCGATGGCGGAAATCCCGACCACTCATATTGCGTGGCGATGCTATGAAGCGCCTTTGGCAAATCTGGATGGTCGCTAAAATCGACAATGAGATTGTCAATCGCGGCCTGAACATCAGCCTCATCCGCTAATTCAACGATGAGCGACAACACATTCATCTTTGCCAGATTTAACTTAGCGGTGGGCACAACCCAATTGTCGGGATACTTTTGTATTACAAGCTCATATAAACTTTTTATCACTTCGTATCTGATTGACCAATTGAATTGTGACCATTCATATCGTACCGCGATAGTGTGGAGCACAGCCGGAAAATCAGAATGCTCACAAAATGCTGTATTA
This sequence comes from uncultured Pirellulales bacterium, assembly GCA_964481525.1. Classification (GTDB taxonomy): domain Bacteria; phylum Planctomycetota; class Phycisphaerae; order Sedimentisphaerales; family CAYZTY01; genus CAYZTY01. The sequence goes on along the minus strand of CAYZTY010000166.1, from coordinate 620 downwards.
GCGATACAGGCCTCGATCGCGGCCTGAGCAGCGAGGTGGTCTGCCGCTTCAATGAAGGACCATATCTTTAGTTTCTCAATGTGCAGCTCGCCCAGAGTGGAATCCCAACTGTTGGGATATCGGTCTATTAACTGCTGGTAGACTTCTTTTGCCGTTTCGTACCTTATTGACAGCTCAAATCTTGACCATTCATATTCAGTTGCGATGCTGTGAAGTGCCTTGCGCAGGTCCGGATGCTGCGAAAACTCATCGAGTAACTGCTGATAGGCCGTCTGAGCTTCTGCCGCCCTGCCCCAAAGAATATACAGGACAGTAAGATTCTTCTGCGCCTCAAATGCATAATCTATGCCAGGTTTTTGCTGGATAATATCCTGGTAGATTTGCTCGGCCTGGGAATATTGGCCTTTTTGCTGATAGAGCCGGGCTTGCTCAAGCTCAACAGATGGGTCGGCAAATGCCCCGGTAGTTGTAGATTTGACAATGAAGAAGATAGCCCCCAGGAGAAGGATAAACGGAATTAGCTTTATTGTGACTTTTCCAACTTTCAATGCTATTTTACTCATTATTCAGACCCTTATTTATCTCTAATTAACATTGTCCATTACGTAACTATAGCAGAG
>CAYZTY010000165.1:0-2926 GCA_964481525.1 uncultured Pirellulales bacterium | reverse complement strand
GCCGGGAGCACCGAATTCTTTCCAGCTACCGTTATGCTGGAATATTCTTGAGTAGCCCAAATCACCAGGCTGGATTTTAATCCATGCCTCATAGGTGACATCCGGCATTGAAAATGCCGAATCGCCATCCCAGACGTCAACGCAGTCGCCGTTGCCACCAGAGGTTGTGCCCTGCCCAAGATGAGCAGCCTGACCGGTACCAGGTGCACCAGGAACGGGGGTGATACTATTCATACCACCCTTGCTGATATACATACCGTCTCTACCCACACTACCACCGGTATTGGCTGCAACCTCACCATTGTGCATGTTGCTATCCTCGAAACGCAGAAACACAAGCGGGATGTCAGACAACACTGTTTGCTCATACGTTAGTGCTCCGGCCTGGCTTATAAATGTCAGGCACAGAACAATAGTCATGATGGCTAAAAACCCGTTGCAAACTCTTATCTTCATGACCTCTCCTCCTTACTAAAAAACTAACACTACTGCAACAGTGTCCTGACCGTCAAGACACTCTTGCAATTGTCAAAGAGCGTTACCGCTCTCGGACGGTTTAAGCCGTCCTTTACAGAACTTTCACCTTCTGTAATGCCTGGCTCGGCAAGGCTCTAAGATGGCGGCCCGGCGTTAAGCCGGGCAGCCATCATTATTAACTTTTCAAACTATATCTGCCAGGGTTTTTCACAACTGTCGTCGGTCGGCAGGTTGCACCGCCACCAGTCGTTACCCATATCGACCATGTCCATGAAATTAACTCTACAGTCGCCGTTCAAGTCACCGGGCATATTCCAGCCCTGCTCGTAAATCTCTGTGCAGGTTCCCGGTGTCCACGATGAGGAGCTTAATCCCTCCTGGTAGTGTACTATTATGCGGTCCACCGGCAGGACGTGGTCATAAATTGCGAACTCGTCAAACGTGCCGAAATAATTATTGTACCTGTTGCCGGAAGAACCTTCAGCTCCGATGACGAACTCATAAAATTCAGGTCCCAATATGCCGTTGGTATTAGCGTCGGCACCGGGCTCAAACACTTTGCTGCTAAGCAGTGCACCATCAAGATAGAACTTTGCGTCGATGGGCGGGTCGACGTCCGGGTTGTGACCGCCGGTGTCGTTGACATCAAGGGTCAAAACCGTATGGTGCCATATATAGTCACCGGGCCCGGTGTTAACATTCGGGTCAGCTTGGGGGTCCCAACCGGGATGGAAAGGCCACATATAGCTGCCGAACGATGCGGTTCCGGCTCCGATACCATACTGGTCAGCCTTGAAGTACACTCTTGCCGCCTGCATTTCCGTCCACGTACCATTGTTCGAGTACAGACGGGCATAGTCCAGAGCTTGGCCGCTATCATAATGTGTACCCAGTTCGGACCTGAACCAGAGCTCGATAGACATATCCCCAGGTGTCAGAGCATAGCTATGGTCAAGGTCAGCGCCACCCGGCGTGTAGCTCGGGCTGGTGATTATTATACCATTAGTAGACCCAGGTCCATTAAGATACGCACCCCTTCCGGCTTTGCCGGAGGCGAAGCGCGGCTCAGGATTGGTTCCAATATATTTAGCCTCCACAGTAAGGCTGCCATCGTTGATGACATTGACATCGTGGCCAATATCGTCTTGTTCGAACCTAAAGTATATCAAGGGGTTGTCGGCCTGAACTTCGATTTCATAGCCTACAGGTATGTACGTGGTGTCATAGGTTACAACGATGTGGTGCCAATTGCCATCGTTGATATCAGCGCCACCAACACTAGTGTCAAAGAAGGATGTATCGCCGCCACCAATAACACCCGCCTGCATGACACCCGTAGAGTTAGCGTCGGTCATTACACCATAGGCCGTTTCATTCAGCCAGCTGCCGTTATGCTGAAACAGTCTTGGATAATCGGTGTCGAGCGCTACCGACTTAACCCAGACTTCGATAGAGACATCTTCATGTGCATACGCACCATCACCGTCAAAGATGTCAATACAGCCCCTGTTATTGGTATCCGGTACGTTGCCTGCGAAGACGGCGCACTTATCGGTACCGAAGCGACCGGCAGCTTGTCCGACAACACTGATGTAAGTGCCGTTCCTATTCACACTGCTGTTGGCATCGCAGTAAGCAGGAGCTCCATTGAGGCTGTTTTGGTCATTTAAGCGTAAATAAATCAAAGGGTTATCAGAGACCACTTGAGCCGTGTAACTCGCCTCGCTGATTCCAGCAGCTTTAAAGTGGTCATTCACGTCATTAGGACCGAGAACACCCTCGTAAATGGCAAACTCGTCGAGCGCACCATTAAGGCAGTTATACATAGCCCACCTGTTTCCTTCAGAAGCGAGGGTAATGCGCTCATAGGTGTAAGTAAGCCCAGTTGCATCGTTACTACCCACAGGGACGCCGTCAACGTAGAGTCTCTTTGTGACCGTGAAGGCGCCCCAGGCCGGTGCGGCGAGTGTAACACACATCACCACCACAAAGATTGGAAGTAAGTATTTGTTTCCGCTTCTCATCATGTTTTCTCCTTCCGTATCAAATAGTACCTAACCTTTATTTTATTTTTACCATTTTTAACACAGTCAGCCACTGTAGGTTACATTTCCGGCTCTGGTTCTTCTAACGGGAGACAGTTGGGGTCTTCGGGGTCATTGCACTTTGCCCAGTCATCAGCAACGGCCTTCAAGTCCTCGAAATCGACATAACAGTCATCGGTTGCATCGCCAACCAATCCGTAGCCATAGGCCACGACATCATAACAATCAGCCATCGCAACAGAATTGTATAAGTGATGAAGCTGAAAGCCCTTGATGTCAAAGTAGGCTTTATTTGCCTTAATTTTGAATTTGCTGAGTCCCTGAAAAAGGTTAAGGAAGAGATAACCACCTGCATTCGGCGCCGCACAGTCTACATTCGTGCCGTCGGTGGTCCAGTAATACAG
>CAYZTY010000164.1:0-2989 GCA_964481525.1 uncultured Pirellulales bacterium | reverse complement strand
TAATCAATCTCCCACATCTTCGGGCAGTTGCTCGGCTGCACCGGTGCTGGCGGCAAGAAGCGCGCGGTAAAAACACCAGCCCAGGCCGCCGATTATAATCAAAAAAACCACTGTTAAAATCACATAAGAGACGCCGGTCAGGTGCTCGTGCTCGATAAAAACCTCCTTAAACTCCACGCGCCTCGTAATACCCGTCAGCACCGTAGCTACATAAGCGCCGATATCCAGCACGGCCAGCAGGCCCGCCCATCGCGCAAACCAGCTAAGATTATTTTCCGAGTCCTTGAATCGTTCTATCAGCCGAACGCTTATAACCAATGCAACGATTGCCATCACCAAGCCAACCTTGGACAGCAGCGTGCCGCACAGACAGTCCTGTGATGTTCGCAGTCCGATTACAACCAAAGACGCTGCAATCAAAGCCAGGCCGAAGGCGATCGCCCCGCCTAACAGTCCGCCGGTCTCAACAGGCTGCCGCTCTGCGGGGTGTTCGACCCGGTCGGGCCGGCCTTTGGCCATACTGATAAGGATTGAAAGGACCGGTGCAAGGGCGACAACCGCCACGCCAACGCAGTTCGGCAATATCAAATTTCCCTGCGGGTCTTTGAAGAAGCCCTTCTCCTGAGTCAAGTCGTCATATAGGCTCCAGATGAAAAGGGTGCCTAAGACAATCGGAATTACAATTCGAATAAGATAGCTCCACCATTTGCCTAACTTCCAGTCGCTGCGGGCGTTGGCGTGCCGGCGAAGCCGTTCAATCCCCCAGAGCCAGCCTAATACGAGACATTCGAGCAGTCCGAGGAAGGCAATCCCCCACGTGCCGTTGATAAAACCGTCGATTGTGCCAAGCCAGTTCAGGCCCCCCTGCGTGACGTAGATTAGTCCGAAGCCAAGACCGATAAGACTCATCACAGGCAGGACGATGCTTCGTCGCCAGCCGGTCTTATCGACAATGCTGGCGAGTATCGATTCGGTGATAGAAAAGGCCGAGTCGATTCCGAGGGTTACAAGCGCAAAGAAGAAGACGAAACTGAACCAGGCCGAGTATGGAAGCTGCGCCAAGGCATACGGGAAGGCCACGAACGCCAGGCCGGGCCCGGCATCAACAACCTTTTCCACGGGCACGGGATTGCCCGCAACCTCTGTCGCGTAGGCCATACCACCAAGCGTTGCGAAAATCGCAAGTCCGGCGACGAAGCTCGTGGCAAAATCCGCGATTCCAATAATTGCCGCATTGTTATTAAGGTCGCTTTGTCTGTGAAGGAAGCTGGCGTATGTTACCATTACGCCGAAGGCAAGGCTCAGCGAAAAGAACACCTGGCCGAACGCGAACCGCCACGTCGACGGCTTTGCAAGCTCCGACCAGACCGGGTCGAGATAATATGCCAGACCCTTCATACTGCCTTCGAGTGTCAGGCCGCGTACTGTAAGTATCAGCAGCATCAACCACGGCAGAGGAACGGTGAGCCATACTATTTTGCCGACGAGTTTGACTCCCTTGAAGATACAAAGGTACATTGCTATCCAGGTAATTATCAGCGGCAGGACGATATTCCAACGAATATTACCGAGCGCCGGCGCCTCGATTTTACCCAGATATATGTCATTAAAAAAATTCTTGGCGTTCTCAACTCCTTCGACGCCCACCCCCGCCCACGGCAGCTCGCCGCCGGTAAAAATGCCCTGGATACTGAACCACAGGAAACTAAAGCAGTATGCCAGAATGACCGGATAATACGTTATAATGACAAAACCTAATAAAATGCCCCACCAACCGACGACTTCAAAGCGTCGGCCTCCGCGCTTGAAGGCTTCGGGGGCCGCCCGCTGGGTGTAATGACCCAGGCTGAATTCGAGCACCATCATCGGAATACCGACCAGAAGCAGGGCGATTATGTATGGAATCAGGAATGCGCCGCCTCCATAGCTGTATAGTTTGTAGGGAAAGCCCCATAAGTTGCCAAGCCCGACTGCTGAGCCCACCGCCGCGAGCACAAATCCCCCTCTCGTCCCCCAATTCTCACGCTGTTCCTCGAGAAGTTCCGGCATTGGAGATTACCTCCGTGTAAACAATGTCGAGACTTTACTTTTTTATGCCCAGAAGCGTGAGGCTGTCCCGCTCTATGATGCCGCGAATCCGGCCCTGCGGGATGGTCGGCAAGTTTGTATCACCCAGGAGCTTGTTCAGGCCCAAGAGCCTTTCCATACAGGCACCGGCCTGAGCAAACGGGAAACCGCTGCCGAAGAGCAGCTTGTCCATCACCCCCCGCTCGTGAGCTGCCACCACCATATTATAAGTCTGCCAGAGACCGCCCAGTTGTATCGTCAAATCCGCGTAAACGTTATTATGCTTCTGAACCATACACAGGGTTTGGTCAACAAAGGGTCTGCCCATTTGGCCAATTACTATTTTTAAGGAACCAAACGTCCGCGCGACCTCGTCAAGCAAATACGGCTGGGCATAATCCAATATCGCATCCGTTACAAGCGGCGGGGCATTATGGAAAAAGACGGGCAGACCAAGCTCCTCAGCCGATTCGTAAAAGCGCATCGCGCGTGTGTGAGTCGGGTGGAATCCACACTCGCAACAAAAGAGTACGCAGCCTTTAAGATTCAAATCCTCCCTCAGTGACTTTATGGATTTGAGTCCGACCTTGTCCCGGGTGGGGTCAACGAGCGCAAAGCCAATCATCTTTCCGCTGTGGGCGGCTACATACTCGGAAAGCTCTTTATTAACCGCATTGCTGGCTCCATCCCGCCCCGGCGGGTAACTTGTGCCATAGGTAGCGGAGGGTGCCGCTAATACTATACACGCCTCCACCGCTTCGGTAGCAGCAAGGTGCTCGGCGCGACTGGTTTCTTTGACTAAACAGTGGATATGTGTATGGCAGTCAACAATCATCCTTACAGCCTTCTTTAGATTGGTCGATGCTGCAGCCGGTTACAAACTTGACGGCTATCTTAATTCTGCGGTTGTTCTCGGTCAAGC
>CAYZTY010000163.1:1369-2991 GCA_964481525.1 uncultured Pirellulales bacterium | reverse complement strand
TTCAAGCCGGCTTTGCCCGTCAAGTATCTCCTCGGTAACCCTCAGGTCCTCGGCTATATAGGGATTGTCTCCAACCATGCCGCAGGATTCCTTGAGCAGATACACCGCTTTGGAGTGGTCGCCAACCAGATTGAAATATATACCAGCCAGATAAGTTGCAAAAGGATTGACGAAATCGGGATAAGCCTCGAAATTGTAGAGGTTCGGGTATTTTTGAGCCAATAGTTGACGTGTTGTCGGGTTTTCAACATTTGCCTTTGTGAAACTGTTCTGCTGCTGTTTCTGGTCCAGTTCGGAGGTTAGTTTTTGTATTTCTTTGCTGAATTTTTCCTTTGCCCGTCTTTGTCTGTCGAGGGCACGGTTAAATTCTATCCGGGCTAGGTCCATTTTGCCCATAGCCATAAAGTTCAGGGCCTTGTACGTATTAATCATTACGCCGTCGTACTCTTCGCCCTTGTAAGGAACCACATTATCGCTTGCGACCGTCGAGCCGATGATGTCGCCGATTCCGGACTGCTCGTCATAAATTTTAAGCATTTGCTCGGCTTTATCGAAATACTCGGTGCTTTCTGTATAATTTTTGCGGATTCTTTCCACCGTGCCGAGCTGCACAGCCCAGAGTAAATCCTCGCCTTTCGGTGTGCTGCAATTGTGTAATTTTTTGCGGGCGAAAACGGCTGAATTCTCATAATCCATATTTTCGAAGTGCCTGTTAAAAGTAGCCAAGTGGTCCTTTGGAACATTACAGCCGGCAAAAAAAGCCAGGCTGAAAAGGATAAAAACAGCAAATGAAAGGGGATTTGTAAACCTAACTCTGCTCATAATCACTCTGCCCGTCAAATTTATGCCTCCATTCATACGGCCGAGATAATTAACGGCCATTATAATTCGATGAAAGCCCTACGTAAAATGCAAAATGACTTTGGGGGATAGGGCCAAAAATCGCTATGATTACTCTTGATTGATGTGGCGAAGCGAATATAATCATAAAAAATCAAATTTGAGTCGTTTCGAAAGGAATAAGAGATGACGAAAATTCAATTACTTTTATCAATCCTATTTGTTGGCGGCTGTATGACGGCAGGAGAGCACCAGCAGGCACTTCATTCTTCAAAGGAGCGAGAAATGATTCTTGGTGTTGTCCAAAAAGAAATTTATGTTGGTATGCCCCAGGCGGATGTGGCTGAAACCCTTGGCTCACCGAATATAGTTACTAAAGACAGCGCGGGTAATGAATCCTGGATTTACGACAAGATCGCAACGGAGGTTTCATACTCGCAGGATTCAGGCGGGATAATGGGTGGTGTAGGTTCCGGGATAAACAACTGGCGGTTATTGACGGTTGGTGGAGCTGGCTACTCCAAATCCGCCGGCGCCGCAGCCCAGACACAAAAGACCCTTACGGTTGTGATAAGATTTGATGAAAAAGGTTTAGTGAAATCTCTTTCTTATCATTCGAGTAAATTTTAACAGGAATCAATAATGAGAAGGCTTACAATAACGTGCGCTTATTTGATGCTTTTGATGGTATCCGGTTGCAGGAGCAGCGAAATCCCGGGAATGTTATTGGCCAAAAACGTTGCACAGAAAACACAGCTTGAATTAAGGCAGATGCAGACCCG
>CAYZTY010000163.1:0-1359 GCA_964481525.1 uncultured Pirellulales bacterium | reverse complement strand
CCGAACATATCAGGTTAAAGACAGAATATTAGTTATGAAAGCGATGCTAAATGTTCTGCAGGACGACAACTTTATTATTGAACAGGTAAATGTTGATTTGGGTTTTTTTTATGCTACAAAGGAAGTGGACGTAGAAGATGCCGGTGAGAAATTCTGGGAAACCTTTTGGCGCGGGAAGGTCGATGCAACTTACAAAAAAAACCAGGTTATCGACGCTACCGCGAATATAACAGAATTCGGCGACGAAATGCGCGTGAGAATTAATTTTCGAGTCAAGGTACTCAATAATAAAGGTGGTGTTGTACTTGTTAGACAAGTTGATGACCCTGAGTATTATCAAAAGTTTTTTTATAAAGTTGACAAAGGCATATTTATTGAAAAGGAGCAGATTTAACGTACCGACAGACTGCGCTCTTGTTAACCTGTCTGTATGCAGGTACTGTTGACAGGAAAATGGTGGATTTTACTATGGGAGAAAGATTATGAGGACGGTTTTGGTTGTCTATCATTCTCAGGGCGGTAATACCAAGGCCGCTGCAGAGGCGGTTGCCGCGGGCGCGAAGGAAGCCGGTGGAGCCACGGTCGTTATAAAAGAGGCGCTGAAAGCGACGACCGAGGACCTGCTTTCCTGTGATGCCGTCGCTGTCGGAACGCCGGATTATTTCAGCTATATGGCAGGCGGCCTGAAGGACTTCTTCGACCGGACGTTTTACCCGACAAAAGAGCAGGTGGCAGAGAAGCCCTGCGGAATTTTTATGACGCACGGAGGCGGAGGCAGAGCCATTGAGAGCGTAAAGAATATATGCAGCACCTTCAAGTTCAAGATTGTTGGTGAGCCGGTTCTCGTCAAGCAGAAACCAGACGAAAAGGCGGTAGCAGCACTGAAGGACCTCGGTAAACACGTTGCGGAAGCGGCCGGCTAATAAGTAAATTTACAGCCGTGAAGTTTTCTCTGCTGCACTTTTCCCGGGGAAAGATGTGCCTTCGAATTATTTGGGCTGCTTGCATTTCTCCGCACAATCTTTATACTAACGTAAGATATTACAAAACAGGTGGAAGGTTTGTATGGACTATTTCAATTACAAAAGTGGCAGGTTGTTTGCCGAAGAGGTCGACGTTCAGCAAATCGCCGAGCAGGAAGGCACGCCGGCCTATGTTTACAGTAAGGCAACGTTCCTGGAGCACCTTAGGCGAGTGCGCGAGGCATACTCTGCGCTCGATACCACGGTTTGCTATTCCATCAAGGCCTGCGGCAATATAAACATCCTCAAATTTATGGCTGAGGCGGGCAGCGGCTTCGATATTGTCAGCGGCGGCGAACTCTACCGGGCAATGCAGGCGGGCGCGGACCCGGCAAAA
>CAYZTY010000162.1:0-3060 GCA_964481525.1 uncultured Pirellulales bacterium | reverse complement strand
ATCCTGCTTAAGGCCGATGATGAATCCAGATCGCAGTGCTTCTTTGGAATTAAACGTGCTGTGGAGAATGGCGAGCTGCCCGAAGAAAGACTCAATGATGCCGTAAGACGTCTTTTGAATATGAAGTATGACCAGGGTCTGTTCGAAAAGGCCGGTAAAATGGACCCGGAAAAAACCCGCAAAATCGTCAGGGACAAAAAGTTAATAGACTTTTCCTGGGACGTTGCCGAAAAGGCCCTGATGATAATACGCGATGACAAAAAGCTGCTGCCGCTGGATAAAAACAAGAGAATGCTGGTAATTGAACAGTTAATTCCCTACGAATTCCTCGGGAAGGATTCTTACAGCCATCCGCATATGTTCTGTGAGGCAATGACAAGTTATACTCCGAATCTAATCGTGGATGATACGGAATTCCATGCGACCGACGAGGATATGGAAGAAGCCCTCGAGCTTGCCAAGCAGGTTGACCTTGTTGTTATGACAAACTATTACGCGAGAATCGAAAAGAGAGGGAATAATCAGGGGCTGGTAAAGAAACTCAAAGACGCCGGTCATACGGTTGTTGTTATGACCAACAATCCTTATATAGAAGGCGTAACAAAAGAGGCCGACGCTGTGGTTTGTAATTTCAGTGGCTCACCCGATTCCATAAGGGCCTCGGTTGACCTGCTGTTCGGAAAAATTAAGCCTTCGAACTCGACCAGGATGCCCATAAGCAACGCATAAATGAAGCGACTTGTCATACCTGAGGAAGCAGGTATCCAGTAATCCATGCGATAATCTGGGTTCCCGCTTTCGCGGGAATGACAAAAGCCGTTTTGCTTTAAATAAATGACCCTGCTTGAGTAGAATTGGGGCAAGAATAAAATCTTGCCCCTTTTATCTCTTTTGAACTATCATTCGGTTCAAGAATGGTAGTCATGATCCTGACGTAGATTTGCAATACAGTTCCACACGGACACATGCATCATTTGCCTGGTCTTTGGGAGTGTACGAAAATTGGCGTTCTGATACTTTTACATCTTCTGACTGTTTGCCATCTTGACCACATCCACTTGGCAAGTAGATACAGTCCCCAACGTTTGGAATAGGGATAGGTGTCGATGATTCAAACACTGAGAACTTTTCTGACGCTATATAATCACCATGCATATCATATATCTCGACTACGTGTTCCATATTAAAGCACCTCCAGATAACAATCTTTCTTCTTTTCCAACTAACAGTTATACAATTTTCCTAATCATGGGTTAAGCTATAGTTTCATCTTTTCTTATTCGGTTTTCTATAGATAGCGATTGGGGTTCTATATCAGGCGGATTATCTTTTTTTAGCTCATACATCACTCCCAAAGATCCAAAGAACACAATCGCCTCAGCAATCCCCGCCTTCCAGTACTCCCATTCGGAAGCGACTTCAACTCCACGGTACAAACCGACTACTCCGAGAATAATGTAACCGATAGAGAATATCGTTCTCAGGACAAAAAAGAACTTGACCCATGCCATCTTCCACTTTGGTACTGTGTAGAAAACGAGCCCGAGAAACAGTGATTGGCACAAAACCGGAAAACCCATCTCGACAACAATTTGAAGCACGCCCGGGGCGTTGACTAGCACTATGAAACGCAAGCCCCAAGCGAGTGTTGCCGCCCCTATAAAACTTAGAGGTAGAAAGACTAACCAACGAACCCAAGCAGGCCACTTGCAGTATTGCCCATATATCTCCATTTTGCTTTCCCTCTTCTTTTCTCACTAATAAGAATGTGGATTTTACGCAATAGTTATATCGGCTGGAAACAATGACCACTTGACACATCAAAGACTGATAAACTATAAGAGATTTTCCGGTCAAGATAAAACAGAAGCATTTTTGATGCTGAAAAATTGTGAGTTTTAGAGTGATCGCCCCTCCCGTAAGTCGAATTTAATATGTAGCATATCAAACCGTCCAGTTGTTACGGCTGCGCAACTCGTATGGGTTGCGCTTAACATCTTACAATAGACCAAAACGAGCGGCGCTACCGATTGAATGAATTTAACCCTTGAACAGCAAAATACTATATGGTATTATTCTGCATTTCACTGCCAAGCACGCAGGGATGTTCAACGGTTACATGACTCATATAGGTTGCGTTAAGTGTAGAATGGTCATCCCGGCCATGTCCTCATGGACTGGAAGACCGTGCCGCATGAGCAGCGTAACCATACAACGAAAGACGTAAACTAAACAAGAGGAGATGTTAAATGCCAAAAGCTGGGACCCTGCCGAAGGGCAATTTGAAAATAAGTGACGTTTTTACAATTAAAGGGGCGCAAATATCAGAGATTTACGAGAAGAATAAAATGACAGTCCATTTTCAGGGAATTTCAAAAACCCTTTTATTCCCTCACACCATTGCCCTTCAGGGCGCTCCTACCTGCTCGATAGGAATATCTCCCGACGGTCTGTACAACAGGCTTAACAATGCAGGCAGGTTGATTTTGCTGAATCAGAACGCGATTCAATTCGCCTCTGCCCCGTTTATCCGTGTCGATAACAGGACTACTATGCTGACCAGAAAAGACCCGGAGATAGTAGAGGGGCCTTATGATGTGCCAGCCTTGAAAAATTATTATCATCCTCCCCTGGTCCAAAAGAACATCTCGATTTCTATCGCTACGCCTTCACTGGAAATTGCGTACAAACTTAGCGGAGTCAGTGTTACAAGAAGGTTTATTTCTCCCTTCCTGTCCGGAAATGACCAGGCCCTGATGCCCGTTGGCGTTGAGGAGTATGAAGTAACCAATTCGAGTAACAAGGCGAGGAAAATTACTCTGGTCATCCCCAGACCGTCGCTTGTGAATCTTCAGGAAAAGGAATTAAAACCGACGGACCAGGACACGGTTTATGCATGCGCAGCGCCGATAAAAGGTCACGTGCATAAAGAATTCAACTCAGCGAATGTCAGGGGCGTGGTGATGGCAAGCAGGGAAAGTAAGGACCGAATGGCGATTGCTGTGCCGAAAATCAAAGGTATGAAGATAGACACAAATCCTTATTTCTGCCTGAATTTTC
>CAYZTY010000161.1:0-3138 GCA_964481525.1 uncultured Pirellulales bacterium | reverse complement strand
AATCGTATGCACCCTCACCGGGCGTTGTTACAGAGCCGCCCGCTGTGGATGATGTGCTTAAGGTATGTTGTATTGGTCCAGCTTGAGTGTGTACAGTAACGCTGATGTAATCGTGGAAGGTATCTTCAGTGGCCGTATCATCATAGACCAAGATTGTAATCTGGCCGGTAGCGGAATCGATGTACCGGCTGACGTTACTTGTAACCGAGCCACTGAGGACAAAGTCTGATGTTCCACTGCCGTCGTCCATAAAATTGTTGTTTCCGTAACTGCCTTGTCCGTTGCCCCAGTCGCCCTGTATATAATCCCAGATATATAATTCCATATGATGGCTGGCATCACCATAACCCTCCCATAATACATCAACCTGGACTACATCATCGGGGTTCTCGTCGATATTGAATTCAGCAATAAACGTTGACTCATCGTTCCTGCCCTCGTCAGGGTTTGTGTAGCGTGAATCATCTGAGTAGGCCAGCCGCGTGTAGGCGTCGGCCATAACGCTAGTTACCGGCGTACCCATTTCAGGTGTTTTACGCCGCTGGTTTTGCAAGTCTTCAGCCCAAGAATCAGTGTAAGTACCCCAGGCGTAATGTTTGGTTCCCGCACCGCTACTGAAGTCATAGACTGTTATGGGCGGCTGAACGGGTGTGGTTGCGGATTCGGCACTAGACCAATAGGTCTCATTCTGGAGAGGAGAGCTGTCGCGAGCTTTTACCCAGAACGTGTATTCGGTTTCGGGTTCGAGGCCTGTAGCTAAGTAGGTCGGGTTTGTCTGCCAATCACTACTGGCGGCGCCGTAGTTAGTACATTCGAAGTAATACTCCACAGGTGGAGTATCGTCGGAGGCTGTTGTCGCCGTCATTGTAATCGAAGTCGCACTCGCTGCCGTCGGTACCGAGGCCCAGGTCATTGGGTCAGGTGACGGCGGAGAAAGGTCGGGTGCGGTGATTGTGAAATCAGCGTCAGAAGCGTCCTCATAAAAGTTGGTGTCGACGTCATTCACGACGATTAATATTCGACACTGTGTAGAAGGTGTATTCGGCACAGTCCAGGTGTAATAGCCGTCATGAGGCTCGCCTGTGGCAATTGTATATGGATAAGTAGACCCGCCATCGGTGGAATAATAAATATCCACACTTGTAATACCGACATCGTCATTGGCAATCCACTTGATTTCGTGTTCCTCACCTGCTTCCCAGCTTTGTCCGCCGTTTGGTGTAATAAGCTCGCCGAACGGGCTTGCCGGAGCATAGATATGCTTCATTACGCAATGAACCGCACCAGCTGCCGAGATAATACTGCGACAGTCAACCTGGATAATGTCGTGGTCCGGCATAGCCGACTGAAATGTAGCCAGTGCAGCCGCGTCGTTGGTCGAGCTGTTATACCACGGCAGAAATACTGTCTTATTTATGATTGCTGCGTTTGTATATGTGTAATGTGTGCCGCCGCTGTTCCAGGCCGGCGTACGGTAAACGGTGTAGCCCCTTGATGTTAAATCCGCCGCCGCAGCTTCTGTCATAGAGTAGCCAGCACTCGAGCTACTAAACTTTGAAACAAGTATTTTATTATCCGAGAGGGGCAGCAGCCACATATCAATATGCCCCGTGGCATCGATAGTGCTGGGCAACCTTGTGTAGATTGTCACGTTGACGTTATGATGGTCTTCGATAATAGTCTCAATCTGACTTTGGCTTTTGTCGGTGTTTTCATTGAGAATCAAGGTGCTCATAAAGGCATCGCCTGAGGAGACGCAGTGGAAGTTACCTCCGCCGTGGGTAAGGTCCATCAGGTAAAGCGGTTCATCCTGAAGAAATGGAATACTATTAGTTCTTATAAACGGCGGTAGGGCGTCATCCCGTGCACGGGGACGGTTGTACTCGAAGTCTATGATTGCAGGGTCGCCGTCCTCGAAAATATATCGCGGGCCGTAATCACGAATCCAGACGGTGTCCAAGTTGTAGTAAATGAACTTAACGCGGTCCAAATCCGCACCGGCACTTTGCAACGTAGATCTGCAGCTATTCTCCTGGCTGGAACCCGAGACTATTACAAAAGCAAATGAATCCATATTTGTGTCGGTGGTGACGCCGACTATAAAGTCCGTCAGGAGGGAAAGATAGCTCCCCGGTTCCCATGCCACCAATGGGCCGTAAAGTGGTTCGTATTCACCGGGCGACCAGACTGTTCCCGAGGGTGCAGCCAAGAGACCTACTTCCAAAGCTTCAAGGAGCGCGATTTCCGGATGCTCCTGCAGCCATTGCAGTTCCTCCGGCGTCGTGTAACGCGGCAGTCCATCAGCATAATTGAGCGCAATCTCTTCAAGAACATCAGCGGGTATCTCGGGTACCTGTGCGTCCACAGGCAGCGAAAACGCCACCACAGCGCAAAAAACGAGCATACTAACCTTTACTTTTACGATTGTTAATAACTGTTTCATCACTCTTGCCTCCTAAATATTTAAAGATAGAAAAAAGCTTCTTTTTGGCCGAATATGGCGGACGAGCCTCGACTACACGTCCTTGTTTTGGGAAGTTGGAAAGAAATGGGTAGAAAATCACCCTGTTCCAGATGATTCTTACTGTTTAGCACCCACCTCTTGTGCTTTCATCACCTCTCCAGCGCTCCTACACTCCTGATTGTGCCGTACCGCCGTACCAGCACATATTAAGACTTATAGTATATCACTTTTTTCATAAATGTCAATAAATAAGTTGTGAAATTGCAGATTATTCAAGACATTTTGTTTATTTGCGGATTTTTAATTTTACTGCTCAATTTTTGGTAAATAGGTCAATCATTAGCACAAAAAGCGAAAGAACGGCCTTTATTTAGGCTTAGGTTGTGCTTCTGCTGGTATCATAAGCTTTTAGCGAGCATTAGTCCATTATTCACAAGCACTTACAGGTACAGGATTTAATAGACGATCGTCGGTGAGATGGTTGATTTATGGCATTTTCCATTTCTATGGCATTCTTTCGTTTATCAGCTTGATTTCCTGCGTTTTATGGGACTTAAACTTTATGTGATTAAACTGAAAGTGAGAACTTTAGAATATTGCTATCGCGGGAGCAATAAGAGAGCATTTTAGAGCAAAATTCTGATAACTTATGAGAAGATTAAGTAAAATTGAGA
>CAYZTY010000160.1:0-3239 GCA_964481525.1 uncultured Pirellulales bacterium | reverse complement strand
AGGTCCTGCAGGTATGGGACCAATGACAGGTAGAGCTGCCGGTTTTTGTGCAGGCTATCCGGTACCCGGCTATATGAATCCTATTGGCGGACGAGGCTTCTGGGGCTGGGGACGAGGCGGTGGTCGGGGCCGCGGATTTGGACGTGGTTTCGGCTGGGCAAGAGCCGGCTACGGCTGGCCCGCCTGGGGTGCTGCCGGTTATCCTGATGCGACATATCCTGCACCGCCTGCTCCAACAATGACAATGACGACCGAGCAGGAGCTCGCCGGCCTGAAACAACAGGCTGAGTATTTTCAGAATGCGCTTGATGAAATCAGCAAGCGAATTGAAGAGTTGGGGAAAGCCGAGCGGGAAAAATAATTGCGGCCGGGAAGTATCTGCCGTAACCTTATTTGAGATATCGATAAAGACTCAAGGAAGCTCTGCCAATGGAAGTTTTAGTTAAGCATGAAAGCGGATTCCGTTTTTCGGCCGTCTGCAGAGGATTTACCGTTACAACCGGGCGTGGAGAGGATGACAACAAGGAGCGGAACGGGATGTGGCCGGCTCAGCTTTTCGAAGCGTCGGTCGGAATGTGCATCGGTGGCTATGTGTTCAAGTTCTGCAAAGAGCAGAATATCCCTTTCGAAGGTATGACGGTTGAGCTGAGCCGTCGCACGGAGACCGAGCCTTCGCGCACCACGAGAATAGATGCCAAAATCCACCTTGACGCAAAGCTGTCCCCGGAGCAAAAACAAGGTGTTTTGCAGGCCGCCGACCTTTGCCATATAACGAAGAGTATAAGGGAAGGGATGCAGATTGTTTGTTCCCTTCTCGAAGATAAAAACGGACAAAAATAATTCAACCGGAAGGAAACGATGCCTGTATTTGAATACAAATGCAATAAATGCGGGCATATAACCGAATTTCTGGAAAAAAGCAGCAGCCCTCGCAAACACATCTGCGAACAGTGCAAAAGTCCAGACTTGCAAAAACTATTTTCAACCTTTGCCGCAGGGCACAGCAGCAGTTCAACGTCGCAGAGCAACGATTCCTGCCCCACCGGCACTTGTCCACTGTCTTAGAAAGGATAAACTATGAAAATTGCAGTTACATCAACCGGAAAAACACTGGATTCACAAGTTGACCCGCGGTTTGGAAGAGCGGCTTGCTTTATCATTATTGACACCGACACAACAGATTTTAATGCCATTGATAATGAAAATGTCGCTGCCGCAGGTGGTGCAGGTATTAGTTCCGCCAAGGTTGTAATTGACGCAGGTGCCCAGGCCGTGCTGACAGGTAACTGCGGACCAAATGCCGAGCGGGCTTTGAGTGCCGCCGAAATAAAATTATATACCGGCGTGACGGGAACAGTTGCAGAAGCTATAGAACTTTTCAAAAGCGGCAAGCTGACCGAAGCTGCCGGCCCTAACGTTCAATCACACTTTGGAACAGGTAGCTGAGATGAAAATTGCAGTTGCCAGCGGCAAGGGTGGTACGGGCAAAACAACTATTGCAACTAATCTTGCCTGTGCCGTTGCTCGAATGGGCCGGAAGGTGCAGTATCTTGACTGCGATGTTGAGGAGCCGAACGGCCACATTTTCCTGAAGCCGGACATTAAAAAGACACAGGCTGTAACAGTTGATGTCCCGGAAGTTGATTTGAAAAAGTGCACGGGCTGCGGTAAATGCGGCGAGATTTGTCAGTATAGTGCGATTGTACATCTCAAGGAAAACAATGTATTGACCTTTGAGCAGCTCTGCCACTCCTGTGGCGGCTGTTTACGTGTCTGTCCGGCCGACGCAATTAAACCAAAGCCGCTTAATATCGGCGATATTGAGTTTGGCAAGGCCGGCAGCATTAATTTCGTACACGGCAAATTGCGTATCGGAAATGTACAAACGCCATCTTTGATAAAAGAAGTAAAAAAACACATAGAAGAAGATTGCCTTGCGATACTTGACGTTCCGCCGGGCACATCCTGTCCGGTAGTTGAGGCGGTCAAGGGCGCGGATTTCGTTCTGCTGGTAACTGAGCCGACGCCGTTTGGCTTGAATGATTTGAAGCTGGCTGTTGGCCTGGTCAAGGAAATGAACTTGCCCTTTGCTGTTATCATTAACCGTTATGGAATCGGTAACGAGGATGTGGAAAAATACTGCAAAGTCGAGAATATAGAAATTATACTGAAGCTGCCCGACGACAGACGCATTGCCGAGGCATATTCATCCGGCCAAATAATTCTGGATGCACTAAGCCAATACAGTGAGGAATTTTCAAAATTATATGAAAAAATAAAAAGCATAAAGGCAGGAATTGATGATAAAAGACGACAATGAGTTCGGAGAAAGAATATCTCGTGACCTGCAAGCTCGCCGTGCGGCGCGTAAAATCCTCGGCGTTGAAGAAGGCGTGAGTGAAGAAGCACTGAAAAAAGCATACAGGCGGGCATCATTAAGGTATCACCCTGACCATAATCCGAATGACAGTGACGCAGAAAAGAAGTTTGTGCTCATCAACTGCGCTTACGAACTTCTGGCGGAAGATAAACCCTGCGAAAAGATATTAGAGGAAGTCAAGTCCTGGCCCGGCGTTCCGGAAGATAGTAAATATCAACTTGATAATATCTGGGGACACTTCTTGTGGTGGCGTGAAAAGTTTTTCGGCTGAGGATTTACCGGTATGAATAAGTATTTGCAATCCTGCAAAACGGAATTTTGGAAGAATGTTTTCAAGGCCGAGCTTGACTATATTTTGCGGGAATTAAAGGGCGCTAAAGATATTTTGAGTGTCGGCTGCGGCCCGGCAATTATAGAAGCAGGTTTGGCTGAACACGATTTTAACGTTACCGGCCTGGATATTTCCAAAGAGGCTTTAAGCCAGGCGCCCGATAGTATAAGAACAGTAGCAGGCTCAGCAGAAAATATGGACTTTGCGGATTCCGGTTTCGATGCGGTTATTTATGTGGCTTCGATGCAGTTTATTGATAAGTACCGAGAAGCTGTAAAACAAACCGTTCGCGTCCTGAGGCCGGGCGGCAGGCTTTTAGCTATGCTACTGAATTCTGAGTCCGAATTCTTCAAAGAAAAGACCAAAAAACCGGACTCCTATGTAAACAAGATTAAACACACAAGTGTAAAGGATATTGAGAAAACGATTGCACAGTACTTCTCTGTACAGACCGAATACTTTTTAGGAATCAAAGGCAAAGATATATTTGAAAGCTGCAGCCCTGATTTAGCGAGTCTTTATGTTATA
>CAYZTY010000159.1:0-3239 GCA_964481525.1 uncultured Pirellulales bacterium | reverse complement strand
TCTAATCAGATTGTACAGGCTTTTCTATCCTAAACCAGTCAAAATCGACAAATCCCCCACTCATTTAGGAAGGATTTGACAAATACTTCGCTTATATAAAGTATCTTTAGTTCCCCATATGATGCCCCCGCTATTTTGTTAATTCTATAAAAGCCAGTTACCTACGACTGGCTTTTTTGTTGCGCTGTAGGAGGAAATTTTGAGTTAGGCTTGCCTGGGGCGTGTCTAGGCGTGCCGGTTTTGAAGTGATTGGTATTTGCAATAATTAGATTTAGTAAGAAACTGCTTTATTTTTTTAAGCATCGGGTTAAGTATTTGATACACATAAATACCACCAGTTTATCCCTATTAACACGTCTATTGGACTAAATGTTCGTGGGTTGAAGAGACTCCAATTTAACAGGAATCATCGGCTTAAATCGGTAGAAAACGGTTGACAATGCCTCCATGAAGGAATATTCTTGAAAAGGTGTATCTGAAATAGAATACATATTTATTTTTCGCTTATTTTAGTTTAGCATTTGGCGTATGACCGCTAGTTAGCGAACGTTTTATTCCAATTTTTATATTTTACAATTTTATCACTACTTTTTTCCCTTTATATTTTACAACTTTATTGAACTTATCAGCAACGTTCAATCCAATGCCATTGCTTGCATCGACCAAAACAATGTTAAATTTTCTTTCTTTCATCATACCGGGAAATATACCTTTTCGTTCTTCAATGGTTAAGCTTTTTTGGGTATTGTCCCATTTAAACCCTATTAGGCTATAAGCACCTTTTTCGTAATTGTAATTGTCGTTTTCATCCTCATATAATGTAAACGACCCATCGGAACCAGGATAAATTCTAAGCTCTATTGGGTCGGTTTTTTCTGTTGAATATTGAATAAACGGGCCAAATGGGATGATTGAACCTGCTTTCACATACAATGGCATGGTTTCGTATGCTGCGTTTGCTTTAATATGTTGACCTCCTTGAATTTGTTGTCCAGTCCAGAAATCATACCATTGGGTGTCTTTAGGCAAATATACATCTCGGGTAGGGTCGGACGGATCCATTTTTACATTATTGGGAAGATAATAATAAGGCTTCACTATAGGATTAACTAAAATAGATGGACCAAACATATACTGATCGTTTATGCTATAGGTTGACGTGTCGCTCATAAAATCGAAAGGTAAAGCCCTCATAATGGTGTAATTATCATTTGTAACTTTCCATGCCAATGAGTAAATATATGGCATCAAGCGATAACGTAAATTGGTGAATTTAAGCAAGGTTTGATATGTTTTTGAATCGGGAGTACCAAAAGCCCACGGCTCGCGCGGAAAATCGGCGCCATGGGCACGAAACAGCGGACAAAATGCAGCAAACTGAAACCAGCGTGTGTAGAGCTCTTTGAAGCCTTCGTCTTCCTGACCTTTTTCAAATACTCCGTTGGCAAACCACCAGCCCGGTTGATGTTTGATAAAGTAACCGGCTATATCGGTTGTCCAATAGGGAACTCCTGTCATACAGAAATTAAGTCCAGCAGGAATTTGCATCCGAAATTCTTCCCAGTTTGCGGAGACATCACCAGTCCAGTAACTTGCACCATACCTTTGCATCCCGGCAAACGATGAACGGGTAAGAATATAAACCCGTTTACTAGATTGAGTTGAAAGCTGACCTTCATATAATCCTCGTGTATGCATCAAAGCATAGGCATTGATATAACGACCACTGCCCAACATTTTCTTTTGCGTTCTGATATTAGCTTCAATCAACTTCGCATTCGATAATTTAAAAAAAGGTGAGTCCCAATCGGAATCGTACCCCTCCGAACAATCTGCCCACCAGCCGTCTATTCCGATTGAGAAAAGACTATCATTTACTTGTCGCCAATACATTTGTCGCGCTTCGGGCATAAAGATATTCAAATGCTCATCGTCCTTAAGCAGACCGTGAATTTTGGCAAGTTTAATTTGATCCGGAGTTCCTTTTGTCATATTAGGCCAGATAGATATAATTATTTTGGCATTCATGTTATGAATGTTGTTCACCATCTGAGTCGGGTTAGGATAATTTTCTTTGTTGAAAGATTTTTGACCCCATTGCCCTTGCGGCCAATACATCCAGTCTTGAACAATCACATCTAATGGGAACTTCCTATCACGAAAACCTTTCACAACAGAGACAATTTCATCTTGCGTATTGTATTTCTGCTTCGATTGTATGTAACCAAAAAAACTTTTGGGATACATGGGCGCTTTGCCAGTAAGCTGACGGTATGATGATACAACACTGTCAATTTTTTCACCATAAATGAAATAGTAATTTATTTCATCAGCTACTTCAGACCATAAATAATAACTTCCTCGTGTGTCGTTAAATTCGCTGTACGAATAGTTATCCCAGAGCAATCCGTAATGATTGGTAGAGATAATAACAGGAACAACATCTTCCCGGTTTTTCTGATATAGGGCTATCTTCTTTCCATTCAAAGCAACATCTGCATCTTGAAAGTTACCAAGACCATAAAGCGTTTCACCGGTTGAGTATAGAAACGATTGTTTGATGTGGAAACAATCTTCCGAAAAGTCTTTTGATGCATGAGCTTCTTTGTCATTTTCGGTCAAAATCTGCTGCCCATGTTTATCAAAAAAACTTACTCTCAAGTTATTCTTATCAACTTTCGCAGTAATGGAGTTTGTCGACAAATTCAACTGGTCCCCGATTTCGAATAAATTCCATTCGGTTGACGGTTTTTCTTCCCCATTTATAATTAGACTTTCCCGGCTGGAAAATTCGTTCGTCGGCGATGATATAACCTGAATGATATTATCATCCCAGACTTTTAGTCTCAATTTTTTAATTCCATTAACTTCTTCCGTGGCAATAATTATAATTCCATCTGATTCCCTCTGAACCGACTGACAGAACACGGTAATATTAATCGTTTTTAAATCCTTATTATCTGAACTTGTACCGTATAATAATTCATACTCTCCGGCAGTTACAGCCATTTTACCACTGGACTTGTCGAAGAACTCAAATGCTGTATGAGGCAGGTTGATGGCTACCTGACGGGTTTTGCCGGCAGCAACGTCAACCCGCTGAAAGCCCCTTAAGGTTTTAAGTGGGCCATCGGTGTCGTTTACCTTGCGCACATAAACCTGAACGATTTCTGTTCCGTCGCGTTTGCCGGTATTTGATACAGGTATAGTAAGTTCAATGCTTTCGTCGCTTTTGATCT
>CAYZTY010000158.1:0-3253 GCA_964481525.1 uncultured Pirellulales bacterium | reverse complement strand
CCTGTCCTCTTTGTTTTTCCACACGGTACACGAAATCAAACCACCATTGACAGTCGTCCTCAAACCACATATCCTCGGCTCGCAAGAATAGCCCACAGCTATGCGGGACATTATGGCGTACGAGCAGTCCATCTTCGTGCCAAACCGAATAGAGGTGTGCGTATGACTTCTGCAGTGAGTGGAAATCTCGTAAGGCAACAAAAGGCCGAACAGTGAATTCTATCGGCTGAAAAACGCTTTTAAAATCGTACACAAGCCCAACCGTGTCGTGCCGGCGGGAAAGGTACACAGACTTCGTAAGTACAACGTTATCCAGGCTGTAGTCGAAATGCACTCCGATATCGCGGCGAAATCTGCGGATGCAGCGCCACCCAGCCGGTATTATTCTGTCGTCGAATTCAAAGCATCCCAGTTGCTGTTCATTTTTCCGAGCTATCACGGTTTCAAGACATGATGAAAGTCCTACAATTCTATCCACCGGGGGTCGAAGCGAGCCTACAAGCAAACCATGGTATCTGCGCGTGTTACACCCGACGACCGTGCTCGATGCATATCCGCCCCGCTCATTAGTCAAAAGCCATTCTTTGCTCAACAGCTCATTTACCGACAGTCCGTTGGTTCTGAGAGAGGCAAGTTTGGTCTTCCGCAGGGAGTCCCTACGGCCGATAGCCTTTTTTAATGTCAGCACGGTTCTGCTCCTATTTGGCTTGGTCGCTTTTATTCCGTAATGGGGCCATACGGCATATCAATAAACCACCCTAATTTGCCGTTTGAAGCTCCCCTGTCGCACGCGCACATCTGTTGTCAAGATTACTGAGGACATTCATAAAATTGATGTATGATTCGTATGGTGAATCGTACGGATTGAAATACTTGTGGACGTCACCGTCGGCGAAGTACTTAGTACACATATAATAGAAATGGTCTGATATCTGCAGCTTTCTCCAGTCATCGACGATACTCGAATCACAGCTTTTCTTAACCCTGCTTTCCATCTGGTAGAGCTCGTGAATCGCGTTCGACTGCATAGCATTTCCCAGCCAGGCCGAGAGGTCCCGTTCGATATCGGCCCAGCTTATTATATGGGGCACATCAACGGTATCTACAGGCTCGTATGCGTCGATGACCTCGCTGGGGGTCTTGAAATCGTTGTCGGGATGTTTCAGAATTTCGCCGGGCAAATGCTGTATGAAGTCGAATATGCCTGTATCCTCCCATTGATGTTCACCCAGTGTTTCATAGTCCAGAAACAGATTGACAACCTGTCCGTTGCCGTTGAACCGGCTTATCCACCGGGCGAATTTATCTGCTGTCAAAGGCCATTCCGACCAGTTTCGGTTAGAGAACCGAAAAGCGATATCGTCGCTGAGCGAGTAGTTCTTAAGAAGCAGTTTGAGCTTTTTGGTGTTCACCGGCCTGTATACAAAATTAGGGCTCCTGCCTCCCAAAATATGGTCGGCCCCCTCACTTAATATGGCATCGAAAATACCCGTCTGCTCGATAGTATACGCCAGTTCGTTATTGTATATCAGCTCAGTATTTCTGAAGACGCGGGGCTTCTGGCCGAAAAATCGCTGGACAGTCTCGATGTGCTTATTTACCTGTTCAATAAATTCGTCGCGCGAATACAAAAAACTTAGACTGTGATAATACGTTTCCGCAAGAAACTCCACACAGCCCGTTTGAGCCAGCGCATCGAACGTGCTCATTACCTCAGGGGCATACTCGTGAATTTGCTCGAGCATTACACCGGTTATACTATACGATATCCTGAATTTACTCCCGTATTGTCTAATAATATCGAGAAGCAGTCTATTGGCGGGAAGATAACACTTGTTGGCAACCTTTCTACAAATGAGAGCGTTTTTCTGCTCGTCAAAATACCGGGGGTTCTTGTCGAAAACCGTATAGTGTCGCAACCGGAAAGGCTGGTGAACCTGGAAATAGAAACATACTGAAGGCATTCTCCGCTCCAATCGGCTTAAACTTCGGTTAAACCGGCGCTAAAGTCTGATCATATATTTCAAAACACCTTCGGGCCGCATCTTCCCACCGCAGTTTGCGTACCTCGAAGTTTCCCTGCTCCCGAAGTGTCATATGTAAAGGTCTGTACTTCAGCACGGCGATTATCTTGTTAGCCATCTCGTCCACATCCCAGAAATCCACCTTCAGCACATGTTTTAAAACCTCAGCCACGCCGCTTTGCTTACTGATGATGACGGGCACATCGTTGTTCAGCGCTTCCAGCGGCGCTATGCCAAAAGGCTCGGATACCGAGGGCATAACATACAAATCGGCCATCCTGAAAACCTTCTCGACATCCTCTCCCCGCAAGAAGCCCGTAAAGAGTACCTTCTGTCCAATTCCGAGTCCCGCGGCCATTTCAATCACTCGATGCACCATATCACCGGTTCCTGCAATCACGAACTTTACATTATCAATAACCTCCAGGACCCTTTTCGCGGCTGCCAGGAAATAATCCGGGCCTTTTTGCATCGTAACACGTCCCAGAAACAGCACGATTTTCTCGTCCTTGCTGATGCCGGTTTCCCAGGACCTCAACTGGCCATTCCCGTTTTGGTCGACTCCGTTATAAACCACTTCGACCTTTTCAGCCGGCACTCCATATCGGCTGATTATAATCTGTTTTGTTAAATGGCTGACTGCAACGACCCTGTCCGCCGCGTGCATTCCTTCTCTTTCGATGTCGTAAATGCCCTGATTGACGTTCTCTCCGCTGCGGTCAAATTCGGTTGAATGCACCTGCACGATTAAAGGCTTGCCGCTGACATCCCGAACTGCTATAGCAGCGGGAAATGTCATCCAATCATGGGCGTGTATTACCTCAAAATTTTCATCTGCTGCCAAGCGCGCAACTTCAGCAGCATATCTGTGTACCTCAGAGAATATATTACCTGAGTAATATAACGGCTCCGAGGCAAGTTCCAGAACGTTATGGTTCTGTGAGTCCATGTGCTTTTGTTTGGCGCTTTGTTCGGCCCGGTGGTAGTAGGTTTCGGGGGATGAATAGGCCTGTAAAGGTGAGCTAATGGTTCGAAACACCACGTTCTTCAGGCCTGGAAGGCCAAAATAATCCGACGACATCGTCGGTACCTGAGCAGGAGTAATAAGCTCGACATGACTGGCAAATTCACCTTCAAGCATAGTCGGCAGAACAAAGACAATATCGGCCCCCAGGTTACTCATTGCCTTAGTAAGTCCATAACACGCTGTTCCGAGACCTCCACTGATA
>CAYZTY010000157.1:0-3329 GCA_964481525.1 uncultured Pirellulales bacterium | reverse complement strand
GCTTAGCAGTAAGAAATAAAGTGATTTTAAAAATTAACAGAGCAAATAAAAGCCCTACAGCGGCTAATACCCATTTTTTACCTGGCCTTAAAGGTTTCATAATATTTATTTCTTTGGACTGCCGGTTAGGTGCGTTTGTCTACTCCGATTTGCAAATCCCGTACTCAACGAGAATTTCATATAGCTCTTTCGAATAACCGCCTTCGAATTCTACCGTTCGGTCTTTTACATTCGGGTCAATTATGAGGATTTCATCACGTCCGTCTTCATAGATGAAAACCATCGCGGTATCAATGAATGTGCCTTCAAGGATATGCATTACACAATACTTAGCCGTAGAAAAGGCTTGTTTTATCTTTTCAATTTCTTTTGGGTCTGTAACTTCAGCAAGCTCACGCCATTCTTCTATTTTTTGATAATAATGTCCTTCAATAAAAACTACCTTTTTCAATTTTCCATGACAGCCAATATACTCGGGCATCGGCACAAATCTGATTTTTGCCAGTTCCGGGTCGGAGGAAAATGATACGGCATCAAGCTTTTTTTCGGGTTCGATAACACCGTATTCCCGGAGAGCTTTATAAAGCCCCTCCGAATAACCGCCTGCAAATGTAACTTTTTCTTCTTTGTCCCAGTCAATTCTAATTATAGAACCATAGTTGTTTGCATCAACAAAACAGATTGCTTTTTGGTTGGCCTTGGGGATGAAGGGGTCGTAAGAACGGCAGAAATACCTCGCGTCATCCAATGCATCGTAAATTCTATAAACTTTATCTTCATCTTCAATCTTAGTTAGCACAGAAGATCTATCGATTTTTCCTAAATCCCCTTCTAATAAAAGAAACATCTTCAATTCAAATCCACTGGCGTTATTGATATTCGCGTCCGGGGGCGCTAATCCACTTTCCGATACCTCATAATTTTGACAGCCGTGGGCCAATATAACAGTCAATAAAATAAAGATTTCCTTTTTCATTTGTTTATTCCTCCGAAGGTACAAATCTGTCCCCTAAATCACCAACGTGAGAAAAATTCATGGCCGGTACATAACACCCCCCATCCGCGTGAGCAGCCTCTCCGAAGGCAACCATATAAGTATCCCAATTCCCTAATTCATTCCAAAGAGCCTCTAAAAAAGTGTTGTAGTGGTATAAGATGTTCCCTTTGAAAGCATATCCTCTCCAGCCCATATAGTTGCAATTGCTTGAATCTGGATTTATCCCATAAGCTTTCGCCATATCTCTGGTTCTGGTGTAGTCATCAAAATCCCACCAATCGGTCGGTTTGAGTAATTTTGTTCGGATTTGTCACTGATAATTCCCCCGTCAAACCAAGCTCATCGAAGTATTTTTTGAGTAACTCTGATTTTATGTAATCATCAAAGACTGCGTTCGCATCAATACCGATTTCTTTCCAATAATCCTTATCCTGAGTCATAAATACAATCCTGCCGACAGGATTATCCAATTCCATAGGGAAATACTTTCCACCATTCTCAGCTTCTTTGAATGCAATTTCATATGCATCTATTATTTTTTCCATCCACTCGCGACCTCTGAATATCTTTCTGGGCTCAAGCTCGTTGCTCGCAACAACTTCCTTCCCCTCTTTTCTTATCTTGACTCCAAACTGACGTAATTTAGCCAATTTATAAAGTTTTTCCATACCTTTAATATGCTCTGTCTCGTTAACCTCCCTGAATTCAAACAGAATTTCCTCCGCCAGTTTTTTATCACCGAAGATTGCTAAAGGAAGAGAGTCCTCAGGGGGATAAAGTAAAATAGCCACGACCTGCTCCTTCGATGGAAGGTCATATTTATACACTTTATGATCACAACCCCATTTCCATAGTTGTTTGCGCAACTCTTTAGATGTCCAATCCAAACTATAAACCGCATCCTCCCCAACTTCAACGGGAATAATAAATTTATGCTCATCTGTGATAATAATCATTCTACTCAACCAAACGATTGATACATTTATGTCTTTTTTGGCTTTGTTGATTAGCAATAACGTCTGGTTTATTTTTTCTGGCTCAACAATCTCACAGCCCCAATTGTCCGGTAAATTTGCTTTGGAGTCATTAACTCTCCCAAAGGCGATTCTCTTTACTTTTTCATTTCGCAGGTATCGCCACACATATTTTGTCTTGCTGCACTCTATCCAATTCTCAGATGGAGGATGGGGCAGACAATAATATCTTGCTGCTGCATACAAATCCCGCCCGGAATCGTAACATTCAAAAAACTTTTCAGGTGCAAAATGATATATCAACAGAAGTATGCCGGCAGTAATACAGACCATTAGAAATATAGTAACGACAGTTATGGAAACTATTCTTACTAACAACCTTACTTTGGCCATATTCGTTCTCCTACTCTATCTTTATCGCTGTGATGTCCCCCAAACCGTAAATCCTGAAGTTCCTCACAGCTTCAAGCGGTGCCTTTTGGTAATATGGCGCGGCATTTTCATTCGGGTCATAACCCTCCGGGCGTGTTATTCTGTTATACTAAGCTACATAATCGACTGTAACCTTGGGCTTAGCAGTAAGAAATAAAGTGATTTTAAAAATTAACAGAGCAAATAAAAGCCCAACAGCGGCTAATATCCACTTTTTACCCCGCCTTAACGGTTTCATTATTTCTCTTTTACCTTCTTCTGAGATTTAGTTTCTCCCTCTCTGCTTTTAGTTTATCAAAATTTTTAAGAGGGTCCTCAAGCCACTTAACAGGCCAAAAAACGATATCTTTGAAGAATTCGTTAGGACTCGTCGAAGGCCATTTCGACGTTGACATATAAGTATCACTGGTTATTCCACCATCATCTTTGAAATCCTCGCCCACGCTATATAACACAAAGTTATCTTCGATAAGTTGATAGACTAACGGCCCGTCACTGTATGGGTCCATTGGAACGGACTTAAGGTAGCCGGTCGATACAAGCTTCTCAAGTGATTCCGGAAACCGACCGGTGTCAGTTTTATAACGCAAAATTGCGATGGTGGTAATCAAAGCTTCTGTCTGGACCTTTGTTTTGTAGTATAAATGAAAGGTTTTTTTCGGATTTATATTAAGAATCTGTAAAAAGGAATTGCTGTTATTAATTTTCTCTATTTCCGCAAAATAATCGTATCTTCCATTTTTGATCTGCCAGGGAGTTTTTGGCATTATTTGCTTGGATATGGATAATACTTTTTCAGTTTGCTCAGTTATCTCATTTCTGGTAGCCCCCCTTAAACAACAGTATAATCTTCTTTTAAGATAGTCTAAGTGGATACGAAAATCAGATTTGTCCAGTTCGGAACAAGTACTAATATAAAACCCTAC
>CAYZTY010000156.1:0-3501 GCA_964481525.1 uncultured Pirellulales bacterium | reverse complement strand
GCGTCCTTGAAGAACTGTACGTTGACGGTATTTCTATTGGCACCGCTGTTGGTCCAAACAACCTTAGTTATGTTTTTGACAGCATAATGCTCGGTTGTGAAGGTAGTCAGTGGTATAGGTACAACGGGCTGAAAGGTGCCATTGACGAGTTCGCCATTTATGAGGGCATACTTAGCGCCGACAGAATCGCTTTACATTACGCTATCGGCATAGATTGCTGTCCAAATGACCCGAATAAGACAGAACCTGGTATATGCGGCTGCGGCGTTCCTGATACGGACAGTGACGGCGATGGGATACCGGACTGCATTGATAACTGTCCAAATGACCCGTATAAGACAGAACCCGGTATATGCGGCTGCGGCGTTCCTGATACGGACAGTGACGAAGATGGGGTGCTATACTGTTTTGATAACTGCCCGGACGTTTACAATCCCGACCAGACAGACAGTGATGCTGATGGTATAGGCAACGCCTGTGATAACTGCCCGAATGATTATAATCCTGAACAGGTAGACAGCGATGCCGATGATGTAGGTGATACCTGTGACAACTGCCCATTTACATTTAATCCGGGCCAGAAAGATACCAATGGGGACGGGAGAGGCGATGCATGCCAACTGGATTTTGATGGAGATGGGGTGAATGATATCGATGACAACTGCCCCGGAACACCAAATCCGGACCAGAACGATATCGACGAAGACTTTAGAGGCGATATATGCGACCTGTGCCCTAATGACGGAAATGACGCATGTGCCGACGCGAACAGCGTGGTCGGCCCGCAGGGCGGCATAGTCGCGAACGGGGCCGGGGCTGCTTCAGTTAATATTCCACCCGGCGCATTAAATGTAAACACGCCGATAAGCATAACCGGCGAGACCAGCATCAGTAACTATGCTATACGCAGGGCTGCTCATATTCTCGAGGCGGGATACATCTACACTTTCGGTCCGGCCGGCTGTAACTTTATCGAACCGGTGACAATAACACTCACTTATGATCAGGCCGTTATTCAGGGCGATGATTGTACAGATTCAAATTGTGCCTGTGGTACAGGTTCGGGGGTGGAACTGAGTATGGATATATATTATTACGATGCCAATGAAGGATGGGTGCCGCGAGGCGCCATACAAGATTGTAATTCAAACACGTTAACCTTAGACGTGAACAGCTTCTCAAGCTTTGCTGTTATTTTGATAAGGGATTCCGACAATGATGAAGTCCTCGACCCGGATGACAACTGCCCTTATGTTTACAATCCAGGTCAGGCAGATTCGGATGGCGATGGTATAGGAAATGCCTGCGAATGTTATGCAGCTAATATTAACGGAGTAGGCCCCGTTAATCTTAATGATTTTGCGATGCTTGCATCCGGTTGGCGCTTAGCTATTTACGATCTGGCGGGTGATACCAACAGAGACGGCGTGGTTGATATTATAGACCTGCTTCAGGTAGTTGAGCACTGGCTTAGCGAATGCGGCCCGCCATAGATTGGGCTGGTCAATTAGTTAAGAAGGCCCGTGGATGAGGCTGCGGCATTCCAGCCAGAGCCGGACACCGGGAATTATTGGCTATTGGCCAGGACGGCTGTTTTTCATATAATGGCCCTGATGAATAGCAAAGGCGGCGAAAATATGCTTTTCTCTCGGGCCAAGGGGAAGAGTACAAACAAAGACTCAACCAGACATACCACTTCTCGAGAAGCTACCCAACGAAAGCCAATGAAAGCAAAAGAGATAAAAATCTATACCGTCAGCGAAGTCAACTCGCTAATCAAAGGGGTGCTGGAAGAAAAGCTGCCCCCTATGCTGAGTATAACCGGCCAGATAAGCGACTGGAAACGCCATCAAAGCGGCCACTGTTACTTCCTGCTTAAAGATGAAAATGCGCAGCTTCCCTGTGTTATGTGGAGCAGCAATTTCCGGAAGATTAAATTCAAACCGGAGAACGGCCTGGCGGTTATTGCCGGCGGTTTTATCGATGTTTATACGGTCGGCGGTAAATACCAATTTTATGTTGACTCGATGCAGCCGGCCGGACTTGGTGCGCTACAGTTGGCATTTCAGCAAATGGCAGAAAGGCTGAAAAAAGAAGGACTCTTTGATGAGGCCCACAAAAAGAAGATACCGCCCTGGCTCGAACGAATTGGTATTCTGACCAGCGAATCAGGGGCCGCTCTGCAGGATATTGCGGAGAGTATTTACAGCCGCTGGCCCGCGGCGAGACTTTTTTTGTATCCGATTCCGGTGCAGGGTGAAGGGGCGGCCGAGAAAATCGCAGCGGCAATCCACGACATCAACAGACGCAACGATAAACTAAAACTTGATGTTCTAATTGTCGGACGAGGGGGAGGCTCGCTGGAAGATTTGTGGGCCTTTAACGAAGAAGTCCTCGCCAGGGCGATTTATGATTCACGCATACCGATTATCAGTGCCGTCGGGCACGAGGTTGACGTTACCATAGCGGATTTGGTGGCTGACGCAAGGGCCTCGACGCCTACAAAGGCGGGAGTTATTGCCGTGCCCGATGTTCGTGAAGTATTAAGTCAGTTAACTAACGCGGTTAAGGGATTGCAGCGTAATATCCAGTCTCGATTAAGACTGGCCGAACAGGAATTGGAAACGGTGCTGGCCAGCGCCCTTTTCCGAGACCCTCGCGGGCCGGTCCTGAATGCAACGCAGCAGGTGGATGAAACAGCAAACAGACTGCAAGATTCACTTAAAAATATGCTTGCAGGGGCGAGGGAAAGACTGAGCGCATTTTACGAACAGATGGTGAAGATAGAACCGGCCCGGCTTTTAGGGGAAAAGGCCGTATCGCTTACCAACCTGCGTAACAGGACACGCGCAGCGGCCGAGAACATCATAAATAAACTGAATCTGCAGCTAACTGCGCAGGAGAATCGGCTGGCGGGCCTGAATCCGAAAGCCGTGCTCGTGAGGGGATACAGTATAACTACTAATCGAAGGACAGGCGGGATTGTCAGAAAATCGGCTGATGTGGCAGTCGGTGATATGATAGTAACCGAGCTTGCCCGGGAAAATCTGATTGAAAGTGAAGTCAAAACAAAGCACAATAGAAAAGATAATGGTTAGGACGGACCGCTATGGCAAAAAAAGAGCAGAAAAACGACATTAAAAATTTGAGCTTTGAACAGGCGATAAAAGAGCTGGGCGCAATAGTCGGCGGTGTAGAAGAGGGGCGAAGTTCTCTTGAGGAAAGTCTCGGCCAGTATGAACGCGGGATGGCTTTGATTAAGCACTGTAGGGACATTCTGCAGAAGGCGCAAAAAAGGATTGAGAAAATTTCTCAAAAAGAAAACGCCCAAAACAGTAAGGAGCCATCGGAAGATTAGTGGCTCGGTGGGCTAAAGCCTACCCTACAGTTACTTTACGCAATACGCTATACGACCTACATAATATGATGCGCGAGCGTGGCGGAACTGGCAGACGCGCAAGGTTTAGGTCCTTGTGTCCTTAGGGACGTGGAGGTTCGACT
>CAYZTY010000155.1:731-3516 GCA_964481525.1 uncultured Pirellulales bacterium | reverse complement strand
TGACGTCATATACTCTCAGATTGACGCCAAATCCCCGTATCCTGCCGCCGAACTTATCCAGTTGTTCCAACTGCCATGAGCTGAGGGTTTTTATATTTGTCGCTGGCATAGCCTGCTTAATAAGCTCCCAACTTGATATTATTAATCAATCGAATATCGGCATTATGTTGCTACTGCTGTTTGGTGTATGACATCCTCCACACTTCTGAGCAATTCTCTTGGGCTGAAGGGTTTGCTGAGAAAAGTGGATATCCCAAGCCTCTCTTTTTTCTCATCGTCTATAGCAAAGCCCCTTGCCGTGAGCATAATCACCGGTAAATGCGAGGTGGCCTCGTGCTGTCTGAGCTTCTCGACCAGCTCAAGGCCCGTCATCACGGGCATTTGAAAGTCCGTAATAACGACGTCGAGTTCATTTTTACAGGCCAGCTCGAAAGCATCTTCGCCGTTACCGGCGGTGATGACCTCAAAACCATTGTTGCGTAGCTTGATTGCCACTACATGTACAATGTGGATTTCGTCGTCTACTACCAAAGCTTTCTTGCCGGACATAATGTCGTCTCCAGAATATGAGTACATTGCAATTTGTCCTTTTATACAGCCAAGGTCTGTGCACTCATCAAAGGCAATTCAAAACCAAATGTGCTGCCGGAGTCAGGTTGGCTGGTTGCGAAAGCACGACCGTTATGGACTTTTTCAACTATTTGTTTTACAAGGTTCAATCCCAGGCCGGTTCCTTCAACAGAGTTTTTCTCGTTGCCGATTCGATAAAATTTGTCAAAGACACACGAGATTTCATCTTCGGGGATTCCGACGCCGGTATCGGTTACTGTTACTGTTACTGTGCCGTCGGCTTCGTTTACTTCGGTTTGGAGTTTGACTGAGCCGCCGGTGGGTGTGTACTTTATTGCGTTGCTAATCAAATTGATAAGCACCTGTGTAATCATATCGCGGTCGGCATAAACCTGGCTGCAAACAATGGATGATTGTTCGACCAGTTCGATGTCTTTTTCAGCAGCATAGCTTTTGAGCATCCGGATAGCCTGGTGAATCAAGACGGTCAGGCTTACCGGCTCTTTATTAACCTTCATCAATCCGGACTCGATGCGCGAGATATTAAGGAGATTTTCAATCAGGCGGTTAAGGCGTTGGGCCTGTTCCTGAATCACCGCGAGGAACTCCTTTCTTGCCTTTTCATCCTCGGCCTCGCCGTCAACCAGCATTTCTGCATAGGCAGTGATGGAGGCCAGCGGGGTTTTTAACTCGTGAGAGACGTGATTTACAAACTCATTTTTTGCTCGTGCCGCCTGTTTCTCCCGGGTAATATCGTGAAGAACGGCTACTACTCCACAAATGTTTTGCGAATCGTCGTATATGCATGATGTGATACAGTCAAAAGTTGCAATTCCCTCAGGGGTGGCAAAACCAATTTGACGTTTAATATGTTGTGCCCCGCTTTCGCGGCTTTGGTCGAGTAATTGCAGGAATTCAGAATTGCTGATTAACTCCATGACGGGCTTTCTGTCGGAGTTGCCGACATCGAAACCGAACAGTTCGGCGGCCGGTGGATTGGCCGTCAGCAGTTTGCCGAAGTCATCGGCAACGATAACAGCATCGTGGATGCTGAAGATGATAGCCTGGATGTTCTTTCTTTGTCTGTCTGAAAGCTGAATTTGTATTTGTAAATCGCCAAGTTGTTTTTGGAGTTCTTCGAGACGTTTATGGTAGGTCTGTAAACAGTCGTTGATTGGCTTGCTAAGTAATCTGGGCAGGATTCCCCGAGCCGCTTGGATGCGGTCAGGCTCACCCTTTTCGAGATTTCGGGCTATTGCCTTGGCTTGAGTACATAGGTTGAGCCAGTACCAGGCAAGTGTAAGTAAGACCATTAAACCAGCAAGTCCACACAGGATAGCCGGACTGCTTATGGATAGACCCGTCCGTCCGATGAGCATAGTTGCAAGCAGTCCGCATGCTGCAAAAGCCAGACCTGCCAAACCTAAGTTTCTTGTATAACTCACGTATAACTCCGAAAAACTGGTATTTTGTAGAAAGCCGGGACCAACTTTAAAAATCAGAATGACGGCCCTCTCAATTAGTCGCATTCGCCAGGAGCATTGCTAATTCACTATTAGGTTTTAGTTGCAGCGACTTTTTGTAAGCCTTCTCGGCCTTTTCGGTATGCCCCAGTTTCTGATGACATCTGCCCTTCATTAGCAAGACAAGTGCTGCATCTTCCTGGTCTCTGGTAATGCTCTCGAAGGTTTGCAAAGCTGCGAAATAATTTTTGAGCATATATTGGGCACAGCCTTTAAGGAGGATTGCATCGGTCCAGTTAGGCTTCAGACTCAAGGCCCGTTGGCTACATACGAAAGCCCTTTGTGCCGCCCCCGTTCCCAAAGCGGCCTGACCGATTTGCAGCCAGATATCTGCATCCCTCTCTTCGATGCTTAATCTGTTGTAGTAATTTTGGGCTTGGCTGTATCGGGCGGCGTTCATATTGCAAATACCAAGCATCCGGAGATACGTTTTTCTATGGTCGGTATCGGTGCAGTGAACCGTAAGTTTGTCAAATATTTCAGCCGCCTCCTTCCAGCGTTGGCTGAGAATGTGACAATAGGCCAGGGATTCGGCGATGTCATTATCGTGTGGTCTTAAACGTGCCGCCTGTGTGTAGAGCTGCGTTGCTTCCCTGTTGTTTCCCTGACGCAACATTAAATCGGCCGTCGTTACTATAAGCGAGACATCATCCGGCAAAGCGGCCATTTTTTGGTCAAGTAATATTGCAGCT
>CAYZTY010000155.1:0-721 GCA_964481525.1 uncultured Pirellulales bacterium | reverse complement strand
GGTCGAGGGCGATATTGACTTCAGCGACGGCAAGAATGTAATCAGGCTCGAGAGGACTCATAGACAAAGCTTTTGAATAATAATGGTTGGCCTGTTTATAGTCTTTTTTCTGCTGTGTCAGTACACCCAACCAGTACCAGGATTCGTGAAGCCTTTCGTTTAGCTGAAGTGTAGTACGTAATTCTTGCTCGGCTTCTTCTAACTGACCTTCCGCAAGTAATAGCTTTCCACGGAGCAAATGTGCGGCTGGTATATCGGGGTCAGCATTTAAACATTGCTCCACAGCCTTTGCCGCCTCCTGGAAATGTTGCGCGTTATACTCCTGCGCTGCCAGGTCGAGCTTCATTCTCGCAGTGGCTCTTTCCCATCTTTCACGAGCAGCCTTCTTACTTTGAGCATGGGTTTCACAACCAGCACATATCGCCACTATGAATATGGCCGGGAATAGAATTATTGTTCGCTTCATAATCTATATCCTTTTATTTATTTGTTTGTTTAATTAGCAAGGTTCCCAAAACCACAAAGTGGTCCTGGGAATCTCGTTTACCGGCATTGGAAGCGCGGCGTTAATCAGCGTCTTAACCATTTACGGGTCTCTTCTTTTTCAATCACGTTCAGCATAATCCGCTCCATCTTTGCAATGTCGGCAGGAGCGG
The DNA here is from genome assembly GCA_964481525.1 of uncultured Pirellulales bacterium. Classification (GTDB taxonomy): domain Bacteria; phylum Planctomycetota; class Phycisphaerae; order Sedimentisphaerales; family CAYZTY01; genus CAYZTY01. The sequence continues at coordinate 65 of CAYZTY010000155.1, read as the reverse complement.
TTAGTCGGATGATTTTCTCCTTGAGCCGCAAGGCCTCAAGGTAGGTCGGTCGCAGGTGCAGAGCG
>CAYZTY010000154.1:0-3839 GCA_964481525.1 uncultured Pirellulales bacterium | reverse complement strand
ACGTGCTGTCAACTCCGCCTGAGTAGGCGATAACAACCTTGCCAAGGTCTTTCAGTATTTGCTTCAGTGATTCATATTTTTCGTTCAGGTTCATAAGGATTAACTATTTACGCGAATCTGAAACTGCTTTTTCAAGTAGTTTATCAACTCCTAATTTACCAGCCCATTCCCTTAAGTATTTAATATCTATTTCCGACGTTTGTGCATTTAAGACACCGAGTATATCCGACCATTGACGTTCAGATGTGCAATCGGATTGCCTGTACCAATCAAGTTTAAGAAGGACAATATCTTCCGGAGAAACAAAAGACAACGGTTTTTCAGTGGATTCGCCCAGTGAAAGCTTTCTGCGGCGGGAAAATATTTTTTTTTGGAACTCGCTGGTTGCCATTACGAAGATATCAATCTTAAAGGCGGTTGTAAAGTGTATTACATTGAAACTTGTGTGATTATGAATTGCTTGATGCATCGCATTCTTACTGACATAAAAATCCTTTTTAAGCACCCTGTATAATTTATCAGCGACCGCCGAAAATGGCTCAACCGTTATATCAGCGTCCTGCGTAAACCGGACGGCACCATACACTGAACTGGCCATCGAGCCCCCGATTGCATACGCGATATTCAGCTTATCCAGAATATCGATAAGTTTTCGCAATACCGCTATTTCCTCAACGTTGTTCATTCTCTGCAGCTCCGTAAACTTTGTTATAGAGGTCTTCTCCGAGGTGTCGTTTGGCCCAGATATGCCAGACCTGTTTTTCTGTAGCGGCTGGATTCAGCATACGAATGCCAGTCATTGACAGCAATCGGCCGGTTCGATAGGCACCGAAAATCAATTCTATTTTCCTGGCCGGCGACATTCGGCGATACAGCTCAAACTGTACCTCTCGTGCCTCCGGACTTGTATCACTTATTCTCATAAAACTACTCATTTTAACAAAGCGACTCGGAAAAACCTTCAGCGAGTAATTCTTAGTTTTTCGTATTTATCTTCCAGTTTCAGCATAGCTCTAAGCAAGTATCTCTTCCAGAATTTCTGCCGCTGATTTTACAAACTCGGGGCATACCTGTTTGAACATATCTTTTTTCTTCGCCTCTTCATAACCTTCCGGAGTACTGACATTACAACCTATAAGCTTCGTACAGCCGATAGAGCCGTGACGCGCTTTAAACTTTTCAGCAAATTTTCTGACTGCCTCAACCGTATTCATCTTGGCCTCGACATCATCAGCCCTGGTTCTGCCGTATTTTAATCCGATGACCATAAACGCCCCCGTTACCGCCCCGCAGGTTTGGTCCAGGTGCATGCCGCCGCTAAAACCGCTGCTGATTTTATATGCCGTTTCCTTATCCGGGCCGAATTGCTCGCAATATGCCCCTAAAACCGCCTGTGAACACGACAGGCCTTCCTTAAAAACCTGAACCGCTTTTTCGATATTGCTCATATTTTGCCCCGTCAGTACAGTATCTGAAAAATCTTTTTAAATGAAGCGCATTGTCTTCAAAAACTCATACAGCCGATGGTGGGAATCGAACCCACAACCCCAGCTTTACGAAAGCTGTGCTCTACCGTTGAGCTACATCGGCAAACCGATGTCCATCATATTCACCGGACCGGCGTTTGTAAAGAAAGATTGAGCCCGGAGATACAGCCATATCGGCTCTCGATACCCGCAATTATAGTTTTCGGTCTGGAACGAAAAGTTATTGAATGGACGACTCGCGGCCGATATTCTACGAGCTTAATAAATACAGGCAAAATAACTTTCCGGGATTTATAAAGAAAGGACGGATACGTGAAATCAGCATTGTTTGTCCAGGGCGGTTGGCCGGGTCACGAGCCCGAAAAATGCGCGGATATTATCGCGTCGTGGCTGGCGGAACAGGACTATCAGGTAGAGGTTTCGGATACATTCGATTCGCTCGCGGACCGGGAGAAAATGATGTCCCTGAGTGTTATCGTGCCCGCATGGACGATGGGAAAGATTGCCGATGAACAGGCCAAAGTTCTGACGGAGGCGGTCAGGAGCGGAGTGGGATTAGCAACGTGGCACGGCGGGATATGTAATTCCTTCCAGGAGAATTGCGATTATCAGTTTATGTTCGGCGGAGAATTCATTGACCACCCGGGTAATATCGTTGACTACAATGTGAATATCATCAAACCGGATGACCCTATTGTGGCGGGGCTGGCGGACTTCGAGTTACATTCAGAGCAATACTACATGCTCGTTGCCCCAGACAATGAGGTTCTGGCAACGACAATATTCAACGGCAGGCAGAAGGAATTTGACTGGATAAAGGGGTGCGTTATGCCAATGGTATGGAAAAGAAGATACGGCAAAGGCCGGGTCTTTTACAGCGCGCTCGGGCACGTTGCCGCTGATTTCCAGGTGCCGCAGGTTCTAAGCATCATTCAGCGCGGCATACTCTGGGCAAGCAGGTAGAATCTTTAGTCTATCCGGTGAATAAGCAGCCCAGGCAGGTTAGCCGGGCAAAGCTATATTCTTTCCGGTTTCGCCCGGCTCGAAGATATGGCAATTCTCGATATCGAGGTACATCTCCACCTTTTGCTCGACGCGCATACTGGTATGCGGGTCGGTGCTGGCAATGAATTTTTGCCCGTCTCTGGTGCTCAGATACACCTCCATTCTGTCACCAAGCGGCTCGATGACATTAACAGTTGCGGGCAGTGCACTCTCGGCCTGGCCTTCGAACCTGTGAAGTGAAAGGTCTTCCGGCCTTATGCCGAGAACCATTTCTGCCCCATTATAAGCTTCCAGCAGACCGCCCATACGCTTCGGCAGCCGGACCGAATCGGCCTCGGTAACAAAGCAAGGCTCGCTGTCTTTGAACTCGACTCGGCCGGCGAAGAAATTCATAGGAGGAATGCCCATAAAGCCGGCCACGAACTTATTAACAGGCCTGTCATATACCTCCAGCGGCGGCGCAACCTGCTGAATAATGCCTTCATACATTACACAAATCCTGTCACCAAGAGTCATCGCCTCTGCCTGGTCGTGTGTAACATATATGGAGGTGGTTTGAAGTCTGTGGTGAAGTAATTTCAGCTCGGCACGTGTGGTGACACGCAGTTTTGCATCGAGGTTACTCAACGGCTCATCGAATAAAAAGGCCTTGGGGTTTCGCACAATGGCTCTGCCCACCGCCACTCTCTGACGCTGTCCGCCGGACAAGGCCTTCGGCTTCCTCAAAAGAAGCTCCTCAATGCCCAGCAGATGTGCGGTCTGCTGTACCCGTTTTTGGATTTCCGCTTTCGAATACTTCCGCAGCTTCAGCGCAAAGGCCATATTCTGGAAAACCGTCATATGCGGATACAGGGCGTAGTTCTGAAACACCATAGCTATGTCCCTGTCTTTGGGCGGGACGTCATTAACCACCATATCGCCGATCGTTATCGTTCCGGCGGTAATCTCTTCCAAACCGGCAATCATTCTCAGAGTTGTTGTCTTACCACAGCCCGATGGGCCGACTATTACCATAAACTCGGTGTCCTTAACATCGAGTGTAGCACCTTCGACGGCGGTAACCTTACTATCGAATACTTTCGTCACGTTCTGCAGGGCGACCCGCGCCATAATTCAACTCCTCGCCAGGATTATCCCCCTAACCTGCAGGATTTAATATATGCCCTTTCCCCTCCCATTTCAACCACTATTTATCAGCAATCCTCCGGATACCAGCACAGAAATCCAGGGTCTGATTTTTCTTGCAATACCAATTTGCCGACAGTAAATTAGCAAGCTAATCAGTTGTAGAATTGGGTCGGTGCCCGAGAGGCTAAAGGGGACGGGCTGTAAACCCGTTGGCGTAAG
>CAYZTY010000153.1:0-3846 GCA_964481525.1 uncultured Pirellulales bacterium | reverse complement strand
TGCATTTGGCTTAAGCTTTCACATCTGGACAAGGAAATCCGGCTTATTCGCCTTGAAAATATACCCGCATATATAGCTGGTGCGATAATATAATCCCGGACGTTATCCTACCAATTCACAGGAAATCTTTTTTTTTGCTCATCTGATTTGGCAACAGGCTATTCATTTCTTATATTTTTATGGGTTAAATAATAACTTTACCGGCCAGACCCGTAACCGGGCGGGGGGTTCTAATGTTAAACCACACGGCCATCCCCAGGATTGCACATTGTGCAGCAGGGCAACGGCCGGGCTTGAAGAGTTAGTGTAAAAGGGCCAAGTGTTTTTTCGGACCTAATCTTTATTTGACAAGTGTACAGGTTAAGTTAAGTACAGCCTTGATTCAGTCGATAGTGCTAAAAGTAAAAAAAGTGAATCTGACTGTAAATTTTCTCTACCAGACTATTTCAATTTAAGGGGAAAAGGAAATGAGAGTTAAAGGTTTTACATTGGTTGAGATTCTGATTGTTGTGGTCATTCTGGGTATTCTTGCAGCCATAGTTATTCCTCAATTCACCGATGCAAGTACTGAGGCCAAGCTGTCCAGTCTTACGACCGACCTTCAGACAGTCCGTGCGCAGCTCGAGTTGTACAAGATTCAGCACAATGATAATCTGCCTACTTACACGAGTTCAGACGCATTCTGGACAGGTCTAACAACTAAGACGGATATAAATGGCGCCGCGGGCACTGACTATGGTCCTTATCTCCAGAAGGCTCCTACGAATCCCTTCAACGACCACAATGACGTTGACATTGATGGTACCCTTGGCGGCGGTAGCCACGGCTGGTATTTAAACTCAACTACTGGCGCGTTTCACGCCGATACTGCTGCCCATACAGGCTACTAAAGTACCGAAGAAAAGTCGTCCTCTGACTAATGAGGGCAAACCTCCGGTGGCAATGCATTGCCGGGGAATACATAAATTGGGCTGACCGGGCTAACTCTCGAGAGCAGGTCAGCCCTTTTTTCGCAATGAATTCTTCAGGAGCCTGGGATAAGCGCTGAAATATACGATTCGATGCGAGCGAGGCGATAATTGAAAAGTGTAACTTACAAAACTCGTCACGGCTTTATCCGCCGCGGCGGATTTACTCTCGCTGAGGCTATGATAGCAGTCACGGTACTCACCATTGCCATAGCGGGTATAATCCTGCCTTTTACGGCCGGTACTACTATCCGCGCAGAGGGTATGCATCGAACTCTCGCCACCAAGCTGGCTGCTGACTTGATGGAAAAAATCATCAATACACCATTTGAAAATATAATAACCAATTTTAACTACACCGAAACGCAGGGCCAGGTAAAAGATTACAACGGTAACGTGTTCACATCCTCTAATTATACAAACTTCAGCAGGCAGGTAACCTGTGAGTATGTCCACGTTGCACAGCAATCGTCGAGCACACAGCCTTGTTTTATCAAAGCAACGGTACGTGTTTTTTATACAGGGCTGGAGCTTGTTAGTTTGACCCGGCTGATTGGAAGGTAGCACCCTCGGCGGGCCGGATGTATCGGCTAAGTGTGACCGAAAGATGAAAACAGATAAGACAAAAAACCCGGATGGATTTACCCGCCGCGGCGGGTTTACGCTTGTCGAACTGTTGGTAGCCCTGACTGTTTCGAGTATAGTCCTCGGAGCTGTAGCAGCACTGGCTTATGCTCTGGGAAGGGCGAACGACAGCACTGAAGACCTCAGTCAAAAGCAGGCACAACTGCGGTACACGACCATCAGATTACCCCAGCTCATCAGACATAGTAAACTCGTATGCGGCACACCCGCCGGCAGCCTTGCTCTTTGGCAAGCGGATGATAATGACAAAGACAAGATTAATCCTGCCGAGATTGTGTACATCGAAACCGGAACGGACTGCAATTATATCGACCTGCTGGAATTCGATGCAAGCGGTCCGGCCGCGGCACAGCAAATCAGCATTGACGAAATTCAATCAGGCTCGGCCAGAACTTGGTTGATGGCCAACTGCACTCCCAGATATATACGCCTTTTGACCCAGTGCGCCAATTTCACATTCACACTTGATACGCCTCCTCCGGATACCGAACTCGTGAATATATCATTCGAAATCTCTGAAAATAACATTATGCAAACTTATCAGATGACCGCCGTTCTTCGCGGCCGAGCCGCCAATCTGCTTAACTCGGCCGGTGACCTTGTCGTTTACGATGATGACTAAATATGAATATTGCCAAAAATAAAATGTGTAGAACTGGTCCTGAGCGAACCTGTACTGAGCTTGGTCGAAGTAGTCGAAGAAGTGGAGCTGTACTGCTGGTTGTGCTGTTTATTGTAATGGCAGCAACCGTATTGGCACTCGGTTTTATATCAAGCAGTGACAGAGACCTGGCGTGTGGACAGAATATGACCCTGAAGGCTCAAATGGACCTTCTGGCAGAGACCGGCCTTGTGCATGCGCGTGGACTGATACTTAATCCCCAGGATGTCGATACCGAAACCTATGGATGCTGGCAGGGCGCTGAAAATCAGCAATTAGCAGCAGGAAGCAGCGACTATTATGAAATCGGGATTGTCCTCGATACGAGCGACCATTGCAACTACATTGTAGACTGCAATGCCTACCGACTAAAAGCTGGTGAGGAAATCGGCCGAAGCAGTTTAAGGGCCCAGCTTCGGCTTGACCCATGTATCGCCTTATGGACAGGAACAGCTTCAATCCTTGCAAATAGTATCAGAATTGACGGCGACGTCTATTGCAGCGATACCGGCAATCTGGCTAACAATGCTATCATTAACGGCGATGTTTTTACAGACGGAACCGTAAGCGGCTTTAACCCCTTCGGACAATGCTATTCTACTACTGCCGCGAACATAAGCTGGCCCGGCGATGTGTTCAGCACCAGCGACCTTAGCAATGAGTATTATATCTCCTCGAATACTTACTCCGTTACGCAGGTCGACTCCAACAGTTATAGTTATTCCGGTTCCTGGCCTTCGGCGGGAGGCTCCAATCCTAAAAAGGTCTATTATTGCGACCACCAACTTGAACTCGGCAGTGACGTCGTAATAAGCGGGACCCTGGTTGTTGACTCAAATCTTGTTATAACGGGGGCCAATAACCACATTACCGCCGAAAAGAATTTCCCTGCTCTTTTAGTTAGCGGTGAGCTGATAATGCGGGACGGTGGCGGGTTGGATGTTGATGGGTTGGCTGTTGTAACGCAAAGAGTTGTAGTAGACCCTAACGCTCTTAGCTTCAGCATTGATATTTGTGGCGGCCTTTTTATAAACAACGGAAACATCACCGCCCCCTTTGCCGTCACTACACGAATAAACATCAACGCCTCTCCCCAAAAAACGGCTCTTCGGAAATGGCCCACTCCATCAGCAGACCCTGTGGACTGGTCTCAGGCATCCGGTGCCTTTTTCAAGAGTATCTCAAAGTCCTAATACCACTCGTGAGAAAATCCGCCTTATCGGCCTTCCCCGGCAAAAGTAAAAAAAAGCAAAATGATTGTAAAGTTTTACTTATGGCTCAAAGTGTGATAGGGGCTTGAACTATCCTGACGGTTGTACTGATTGTGTCAGTTATCGAGGGCCGAGGAGGCGGCTTAACGGGGTGTAAACCACTGCCAAATAATATGAGCAGCAGACGGCAACTAACTTTAGTCCGAGAAGAAAATGAAAGATAAGCAACTCGATTCGTCGCCATTGTTTACAGTGGCCTGCGCAGTAAAGACAAAGACAATTGATGACGAAAAATACCGATGAGAACAAGGTTTTTAAAGGGAAGAACCGTGGAATCTCGATATTTAATTCAGAGCAGCTG
>CAYZTY010000152.1:0-3847 GCA_964481525.1 uncultured Pirellulales bacterium | reverse complement strand
CGGCCGGGCAGCTTCTTAGCGGCCCATCGGTGCGGCAGAACCTTGGTCGAGCCGACATCAGTGACAATACAGCCGGCCGGCAGGGCATCGGCAATCTTGCTGAAGAGCTGCTCAAACGTACGTATTGGTGTAGCCAATATAACAAGGTCGGCATTGGATACGGCGGCGCAGATATCGTCAACGATTTCGCCAGCGACGGCCAACTGTCTTGCCTTTCTCCGTGTTGACGGCCGATGAGTGTAACCTATTACCTTAACACCGGAAATAGAACGCAAAACAGCTAAAGTTATCGAGCCGCCCAGAAGGCCAAGGCCTATTACGGTTATTTTCCTTAAGTTTTTCAAGACAAAGACCTTATGAAAATATATTTAAGAGCAATTGCCGATAAAAAGTATATTACGGCACCGCGAATGTCAATTTTTTTCTTTATTTAATGTCGATAAAATGTTAGTATCTTTAATGTAAGCACAATTGGCCAACGGATATGGCAGAAAAATGAAGCGCCTGAACCTGCTATTTGCGGGCAGGACTTTTTTTTGGGAACATAAGCACCAGCAACGGAGCTTTAGCTTCGGTTGTATGGCTTAGAATAGTTATGACTGCTATAACAGAAAAAGAAAATAAAATTCGCGAAGGCGATTATCTCGAATTCGAGGAAAAGGTAGCCGGCCTCGACCGGCAGATGGACGAGCTGCGCCGGCTAAGCTCAATCAAAGGTATCGACTATTCGGCTGAGATTCGCCAACTCCAGCGAGAGCAGGTTGGCGAACTGAGACGTGTTTATTCAAACCTGAACGCATGGCAAACCGTTCAGGTTGCGCGCCATCCCAAAAGACCTCTGCTCAAAGATTATCTCAATTTGATGGTCAAGGACTTTCGCGAGCTGCACGGCGACAGGTGCTTCGGAGACGACCGGGCAATCGTAACAGGACTCGGACAAATCGGCAGAGAAAGGGTACTAATCGTCGGTCAGAACAAGGGAAGAAGCACAAAGGAGAAGATTGCGTGCAACTTCGGCTGTCCGAATCCGGAGGGTTATCGCAAGGCAATCGCCAAGATGAAGTTCGCCGCCAAATACAATATTCCGATTGTTACGCTGATTGACACACCGGGTGCCTATCCCGGCGTCGGCGCCGAGGAGCGTGGTCAGGCGCAGGCAATCGCCGTGAATTTATTTGAGATGTCACGGCTTGCGGTTCCAATCATTTGCATTTGCATCGGCGAAGGCGGTTCCGGCGGCGCTTTAGGAATAGGAGTCGGCGACCGGCTGGCGATGCTTGAGTTCGCATATTATTCGGTGATATCACCGGAGGGGTGTGCAGCAATTCTATGGCGTGACGGCTCACAGGCAGCCGATGCCGCCGAGGCCCTTAAATTGACGAGCAGGGATTTATATAAATTGAAACTCATCGATGAAATTATCCCTGAGCCATTGGGCGGTGCTCACCGAAATGTTCACGATACTGTTTATAATGTTGAAAGGTACATTGTCAGAACCCTAGCCGCTCTTAAGCGAGTAAAGACCGAGGCTCTGCTCGAGAACAGATATGAAAAACTGCGCACTATCGGAAGCGACCCGACAATTACCCTGCGAAGCAAACCAAAAACGCCCGGAACGAAGATAAAAGAAGCTGTGGATGCCATCCGCAAAAAAACACGGCCTTTACCTGCAAAGGTTTGATAACTTCGCATTGCCCGCTATACTGTGAAATAAACAATCGAGAAGGGATAACCGATATCATTAGAAGACAATCAAAGAATTGTTTTTGAAGAGCGAAGAATTACTGTGCATAAATAAAAGTGTTTTCAATATGAGCAGCAAGAGACCTCTACAATGCGACGTTAAGCGGAATTTTTCTCACGATACCGGTTTTACGCTGATAGAGCTTCTGGTGGTAATCGCAGTTATTTCCCTGCTTATGGCGATATTGATGCCGGCGTTGAGCAAGGCGCGTAAGCAGGCACAGGCCGCGGTCTGTAAAAGCAACCTACGCCAAATCGGCGTAGCGGCTCATTTATACGCTGAGAACTGGAATTTAATTATCCCGCGTGGCATAGAAGAATTCGACCCTGCTAATGACATATATCCCTGGTTCCACCTTTTTATACCCTACCTGGGCAAGGAACCAAAAGATGACGACTACAAAAATGTTAAGATATATCGCTGTCCCAGCTACCCTGACAAAAAACAAACTGTTTGCTATGTTATTAACGACTGGCCTCTAAATGAAGATGCGGACTTATACGATACAGAAAAAAGCATCAGGGAAAGACCTATTAACCTAACTCCTTATAAGCGCCGGGAAACTACTATATACCTCGCCGATTATGAATACGGTTCCTGGACAAAAACAATGGAGAAATTGGACATTGCTGAGAAAACTGCTATAGGCATGTTTGATGTCTGGAGCCCGGAACATATGCCCAAGCCCGAAAACAACGAAAGGCGGGTGGCAATGGCTCGGCACAGAAAGGGATGTCACTGCCTGTATATCGACTGGCACGTCGATTACGTAGCCGCTGAGGATATGACAGTGGATATGTGGAGATTTAAAAAGTAATCCTTCGGCAGCTCAAGAGTCATGTAAACAACCATAAAACCACAGATTGTCACTTCCCATCCTAAAAAAATTTCACAAATTTTCTTGACGTCAAGTTGCATTAGGTATATCAAAAGTTGGTTTTCCCCAAGTTTATGTGCTAACAGAGGATAAACAGGAGTGCTTGTTATTTGGCTCAATTCTGCGTTCTATCACCTGAAATCAAGAATCGGTGCGCGCGGTGCGCACCGTGAATCCCGTTAGAAACTCTATATCGATGAGTAATAGAGTATAAAAAAGGCAAATTTCCCGAAAAACACGGGGAAACAGACGTCCGGCAACGACACCGGAGTTTTCTAACGGGGTAAATATTAATGGTTCTCTGCTACCCGCTTTTGCGAGTACAAGTTGGGCAGGGACAGGTTTGAAAGGGTAAGAAAATGAAAAGATTACAAGTTTTAGCGGTTTTGGCTTTGGTCCTGCTGGTCTGCTTGGCCGAGGTCAGCCTGGCCAAAAAGCCAATGAGCAGCAGCGGATTTACCTACCATGGTAAGCTGGCGAAAGATAAGAAGCCCGAGAATGGCGACTACGATTTTCTGTGCACACTCTGGGATGACCCTTGTGCCACAGATGATGTGAACCTGGTAGGCGACGTCGTGGAGATAAATGATGTGGAGGTAAAGAATGGCAAATTCTGGTTAACGCTGAATTTCGGCAGTGACCCGAATGTATTCAACGGGGATATGCGGTGGTTTGAGATGGCTCTGCGGGGAGTTGAGGACCCATGCTATATATATCTCGAGCCGCGTGTGGAACTGACGGCTGCTCCTTATGCCTTAAATGCCTACAAGATATCGGGCGAGAAAGTTGTAAAGAAAGAGCATCTGGGAGACGGTGCCGTCGGTAAGGAAAAGATTGAGAACGGTGCGGTTGACCCCAACAAGATTGCCGATAGAGCCGTAAGAAAAGGTCATCTGGAGGACTATGCGGTCGGTAAAAAGAAGATTGAGAACCGTGCGGTTGACCCTAACAAGATTGCCAGGAAGGCCGTCAAGGGTGAGCATTTGGAAGAAGGTGCGGTAGAGCCTAACAAAATTGCTGATGAAGCAGTCGATGCCAACAAGCTCGGCGACATTAGCGGCTATGAACTCGTTACCAGCTACATTGGCACGATGGTCAAACTTAAAAACGAGGAATATAATAATAGTAGCCCTATACTTCTTTTGGAGACGCTCGGTGGTGCTGGTGGATTGTCGGCTATCATGTTCGATTCTGCAAGTGGAGGTCTGAATCCGGCTATATATGGT
>CAYZTY010000151.1:0-3963 GCA_964481525.1 uncultured Pirellulales bacterium | reverse complement strand
CTATCGGGATAAAGGAATCCATACCAAGGGCGCCAAGGTTGCTGATGGTAATACAGGCGCCTTCGAGGTCGGTTAGTAGTAATTTTTCGTTCTGTGCCTTTTCGACAAGTTTTTTGGTGGCTGTGGCGATTTGTTTCAGGTTCTTTTCTTGTACGTCTTTTACTACGGGGACGATAAGGCCGTTCGGGGTCGAGACGGCCAGTCCAACATTAATGGTACGTGGTAGTTTTATGGAGTCGGCGGCCAATTGGCCTGTCATAATAGGGAATTTCTGCAGACTAATCGCAACGGCTCGGATAATAAAATCGTTATAGGAGATTTTTGTTCCCCCGGCAGACGGAGCGTTTTCGTTTAATTTCGTTCGTAATTCAACCAACTCAGTAACGTCAGCCTTTACAGTCAGGTAAAAACAGGGGATTTGTCTTTTCGATTCGAGCATTCTCTCGGCAGTAAGTCTCTGTTTTTTTGTCAGTGGTATTGTTCCACCTAGTTTTATTTCTGCTGCATTTACGGGGAGTGCTTCTACGATATCAGCCTCGGTTATTTTGGCGGAAGTGCCGGTATTAGTGGGAACTGCGGCAGGTATTTGGGCTGCGGCGGTAGTATCAGCGGTTTTTAGAGAATCGAGGAAGCTTTTAGATACCTGTTCATTTTTGCCGCCGAGAATCAACAACGGCGTACCAACGGGGATGGTCTGGTCGACTTCGGCGAGGATATGCTTTACGAAACCATCGGCGGGGGATTCCATCTCCAGCGTCGCCTTGTCGGTTTCTATCTCGAAAACACAATCGCCTTTTTTGACCTCGTCGCCAACCTTAACCAAACAATTAATGATGGTTGCATCTTGCATTGTCCGGCCAAGCTTGGGTAATCTCACTTCTTCTGCCATATATCAAACCTCGTATGAGATGTATATTTTATTATGCCTCGGATTTCAAGTTGTTAATGAATTCCTGCTGTTGTTTTGTCAAGGTGGTTATGCCACCGAATCCGGCTGCGTAAGAGCGAATGAGCAATGAGGCGATGGCAATCTCGGCGATAGTCGCGGCTTTTTTCTCATCGGCCGCTACAAACAAGCCCAGGTTTTTAATCAGGAACATAGTAGAAAATTTCCGGTTTTGAACTACGAGCGAATTCAATTTTCCTGTGATAGTTTTGACGTCAGCTCTGGGCAGCCAAACAGGTGGGCCATCTACATAATAAAGCTCCTGGGGACTGAGGGCGGGCTTGTTGAGCAGTTTTGCTGCGTCTTTTCGAGCCATGAATGTCGATATGGATTTATTGACAAAATAGGTTACTGGCAGGAGCCGGCCTGTGATATTGAAAAGTGCGCTTTGGATAGCCAATTTAGCGGCGATTATACTCTGTTGTGCCGGTGGTTTTGTCCGAGGCGGGGAATAGCGAGGCAGCTTGCTTTTGCAAATCCTGATGGCTTTTCTCACGAGCCGCAGAGCGGAATCGGCGGTGTTGGCGTTGACGACAACGCCATGCTTTTCAAGGAATATAATAGCCGGCTTTCGCCCGAACTGGTTTTGATAATTTTTAATCAGTTTGGCCATTTTCTTTGCGAGCATAAAGCCGGGGTCGGCGTAAGGAACCCAAAGGGGCGGGAATTTTTCATTTTTCAAAAGCTTGTCTAATAATTTTCTTCCATTTTTTGAATTAACATAGGCGGAGACAGCGACGGGGTGCAGGTGAATGACATACTTATCGAGTAGGGCGTGCAGGTGAGATTCAATCGAAGGTTTTGCTTTGGTTTTGATACTGTCATCGCAGGCGAGAAGTAACTGGATTGCAACCTGCGGCTCTCTTATTTCCGCGGGCAGTTTGGCAAGAGTTTTGTCTTTGATGACTTCAAGGACAGATTCAATACGCAGCTTTCGCCAGCCGCGCCGAGCGGTCATATCCTTTAGTGCTGTGCCGCTGGCCTTTATGTACATATATTTACCATTAGAGGTTTTAACGGAGGTATTTCCACCGCCGCCCTGTGTGAGGGCGGTGTCTTTACCCGTAGTGTTCGATATTTTTATCAAGTCTGCTAAGGTTTTATTCACAATAACGCGTTCCTTTTCATTAATTACTATTTTGATTTGTCTATTGGGTATAGTTAAATTATCAGTTTAGCCGGTCTCTTGCTGGTGGGCGTCGTTGTCTTTACACATCCAGGGAGTGGCGGCGACAAACCATACTATCGTGGCGAGAAGCATGATCCATTTGACCATATTCAACTCCAATTGTCCTGCAAGAAAGATTACAGAAGGCAATATTAAGGCAATCAGTGCCAGCAGTGAGATGATTTGTAAGATAGAACGCATAGCAATTTCTCCTATTATTCAGCCTCAACGGGACGGAGTTTTTTCTGATAAACCTTACTCAGGATGATGTACAGCAAGGCCGCGACAAACCAGCCGGGTAGTGATACGAAGAAAATCTGCACGCCCGCGAACTTCACCAATACCCACGCGATGCCTAAAGTCACGAACCAAGCCAAACCGGCGGCCCAGTTAAAGGACTTTCCGCTCATTTCGGCGTAGTAACTCTGCAGACCAAACTTTCGAATCAGCCAGAAATCCACAAATATAACCGCGCCCATTGGCATGAGAACCAAACCGTACAGAGCTACAAAGCCCAGCAGCTTCATTGCGATAGCCGGGAACATGCCGGCGATTGTTGCAATGGCGCCGGTAATCAGTGTAACCTTAAAACGAGATGATTTGGGCGCCAGGGCCTGGAACGCTAGGCCCGCCCTGTAAATAGTCGGGTTGGCAGTTGTCCAGCCGGCAATAATCACACACAAGAGGCCGACCAGTCCAGCGGCTCGATAAGCCAGCGGACCGGGTAATACATCGATATTGCTCGGATCCTGATGCAGTTGATAGGCATACAGGATTGAAGCACTGATCCAGGCCATAAAGTGTCCCACGTACATGCCCGCACCGCTTGCGATAGCATACCAGCTCTTGCGGGCGAACCGGAATACAGACAGGTCGCTCATACCGACGTGCATAGCCATATTACAGAACCACGCAAAGAAGGTTATATGCCAGAAGGTGAACTTTACCTGGCCTTGCAGCGGCGCGCCTCCTTTCCAAATTTGGTTTCTTGCCAGGCCCCAGAGGTCACTCAGTGAGCTGACCTCGGTGCCGGTTGCCTCGATGAACTGCCGAAGACCCACAAAGCCAAATGCCAGAAACACGAGGACCATCCACGGAGCGGCTACGTTGGCGAATTTAGCGACGGCTTGATAGCCATAGGCGGCAACAATAGCAATGAGGCCACCGACAACAGCGACGGCCATGACCCAACCGATACTGTTGGGATACAGGTCGTTTAGCCCCGGCATTTTGAACTTGAACCAGACTCCGACTGCCGTGGCTGAGACGGTTATCATCGCTCCAGCGAGAAAGCAGAACATCACGCCATTGGCAATGTTGTAGAGGCTTACAAGTTTGCGGCCGCAGATTTTCTCAAGTTGATAGTAGAGGGTCAGACGGGTACGAGTGGCGATAGGCGCACAAAGAAACATCCAGCTAAAGACTGCCAGGGCATTGCCGACAACAAGACCTATAACCAAATCAAAGGCACTGACCCCTGCGGCTACAAACAGCGGCCCAATCATCAACTCGGTTCCGGCGCAATGCTCCCCGGCGTACATTCCGATGAAGCTCTTGAAGCCAAGCAGTGCGCTCTTCGGAACCGGTTCACGTTCGTACTCACTTGCTGTGTGTGTTTGCCGGGACTGCTGTTCTGTATCCATGTCGTCTTCCTTACTATAAACTGTTATCCGTACGCGCTCTACCTGCGCTTGATAAGAACATCCTTTTCGTAGGTTTTGACCTCGTCCAGCCATGCTTGAGCTGGAGGGACTTCTGAGATTTTGCAGTAGTGGTCCCAGACTGCGCCGAACGGCATTGTTTTAAGCTCCTCCAGCATCGCGAGCCGGGATGTGTAGTCACCGCCTTG
>CAYZTY010000150.1:0-4153 GCA_964481525.1 uncultured Pirellulales bacterium | reverse complement strand
AGCCTTTCTAAACTGTAACTCTGCATAAAGCCCATAACGAGCACATCCGGTCCCGGTCCACCTTCCTTGTTATAGTCCGGGTCCGTTGCTACCCAGGAAGCTTTCAGCTTTTCACTGCAATTCTCAATTTTCCCGGTATCGAGGTTAAGGGTCAGCTTACCATGCCCCGAATAGTTGTCATCTCCCTTGAATATCTGCCTGAAGAAATCCACTGTCTCGCCGTCCGGGCTCACCTCCTCTATTGCCTCAGCCTGCATCTGCACTACGGCAACCTGCTGACCTTTCTCTTCTTTAATCTCGAGGAGCCTGTAAGCCTTGTTATATTTCCTAACCTGCAGCATACCTTTGGGTCCCTGTTCAATCAAACTCCACTGCTGTCCTTTTCGCACAGGCGATTGTGACTTGCCCCATAGTGCCGGTATTGAGTGTCGGGCCTCTACCGACTCAGCACTAAGAAGACGACTTGCGACTCCACCAGCCAACCCTTCACGCACCATTGTTCGAGCCTTTGCAGCATCGACAAACTTGGCCGTCCCATCCGGTAACATTCTTATCATGTACTTCTGTCCAAGCAGCCCGGCCAACGGCTCACTGCCGGACCCCTCGAGGGAACTGTCGAAATCTAATACTACATCTTCCGCTATCGCCGAATAACACTTAAGTCCATCAATCGTAATTTCCATCATCGCACTGCCATCTTCTGCGAGTTGCTTTACCTGCTGAGAAAATATCATTTCCATCCGCGTTTGCGAATGTTCATCTTTACTCTCCTGCTTGGAAGGTTGCTCGAACTTATAATCCTTACGCGTCTCCATCACCGATTTATATTTGTCGAGATCGCCCTCCCTGAATTTCAGCAACAAAACAGCTTGTTTCGCCGGTTTGACCGCCGGCTTGGGTGCCGGTTTGGCAGCAACTTTTTCTTCAACCGGCCTGGGCTTGACAGCCTCCTTTTCAACCGACGGTGCACAGCCTACCCCTAAAACCATCAGTAAAACTCCAAAAACAGCAATACCTATAAGCATTCTCGCCGACATAATAACCTCCTTTGCCTAAGACTTTATTGTGCAGACTTTTTCGTCAGTCAAACGGACAGAAACTGTAATATTATATAGACTTGCCCTATAAAAACAACCAATTTTCAACCATCTTTTCCGGAGCTACAGCCGGACCGCAATGCCGCGTTCTGCAAGGTATTTTTTCATCTCTTCGATACTATACTTGCCAAAATGCACAATCGACGCCACCAGCACAGCATCCGCGTGTCCATCGACAATAGCCTCATAAAGGTGCTCCAGGCTGCCTGCACCGCCCGAGGCAATAACCGGAAGAGATACAGCATCGGCAATCGCACGTGTCATTGGTATGTCATAGCCCTGCTGCACTCCGTCGGTATCCATACTCGTCGGAAGTATCGCCGCCGCCCCCATACCTTCGACCTGCCCGGCCCACTCGACGGCATCAATGCCGGTCGGCTTTGTTCCTCCGGCCACCATTACTTCAAAACCGGAGGGGACCTGCGAGCTTTTTCGGGTATCTATTGCGATAACAATCTTATCGCCTCCGAACTGCCCGGCCGCTTCCTCAACCAGCTGCGGCCTCTTGACTGCTGCAGTATTAATGGAAACCTTCGATACGCCAATCTGCAGCATTTTCTCGATATCCTTCAGACTTCTGATGCCCCCGCCAACCGTTAAAGGCACGGTTATGCGTTCTACCGTCCTCTTTACAGCATCAATCAGAGTATCCCTGTTTTCCACCGTCGCGGTAATATCCAGAAACACCAACTCATCCGCCCCGGCCTTGCTGTAAACCTCCGCGTTTTCCGCGGGGTCACCGACATCCTTTAAGTCTACGAAGTTAACCCCCTTCACAAGCCTGCCGTCCTTCACATCCAGACACGGCACAATTCTTCGATAATCCATTTGTCTTCTCTCCTACAATTTTACAGGTAATCGAACGATTAAATCTGCTCACAGCAGCCATTCATCAATCAACTCATCGCATCCTCCGGGCAGAATACCGGTCGCCCACGCAAGGTCTATCACTGTAAATCTGGCCCGGATTTCGTGCATGTGCAGCATTGCCCGGCGGACCCGCTCACGCGAGAATCCAAGCTCACTGATACTGCCGGCAGCACCGGCTCTTTTTAATAACTGCTTTACTTCGCCAGCGGTTCTTAGCCCGGGCTTAACCAATTCTAAAAGCTTTCGCCATTCGCCCGGCTTTGAAAGCTTCTGCCTTATAATATCAAATTTCGCCGTTTTGTTCGAGTATTCCTCGGCCACGGCGTTACTAATCGGGCCCCAGAATTTTCTATCAATCTCCAGTGGAACCGGGACAAAATTCGGCTTTTTAATTTCGCTGAGTCTTTCATAGAGCGCCGCTGAGAGAATCGCTCCCAACCCGACCTGCCTGCCGTGCAGCTTACTCCCTGATTCGTCGGGGTCGAGCCGGGCCATCATATCAAGAGTATGGCTAAGAAGATGCTCTCCTCCGCTTGCCGGTGCACTCGAGCCTGCAAGCGTCATCGCCACCCCGGAATAAAAAAGTGTCCTGAACAGTGATGAGACTGCTTTACTTTCCCGGTTCTTCAGTCGCTCCGGCTGCTCAATAAAATATTCATCCGGCCCGCTCATCAACCGGCTGCACAGAGGACAGTAGTATTCATCGAAAAGAAAATTATTCATCAGCCAATCCGAAATGCTTTGAGATTTCGCAATTGCATCTGCGAAGCCAGCCGTTGTCAGCTCAAAGGGCGCGTTTTCAATTATGCCCGGCTCAGCCAGAACTACTACCGGCGGCCTTGCCCGAATCAATCGCTTAACGCCGTCGGTTACTGCCGCAACGTTCGCCGCCGCGTATCCGTTCATCGATGCCGCTGTCGCGACCACGCCGTAACTCACCTCTTTTTCAAATGCCGCCCACTTCGTCAAATCATTTATTACGCCGCTGCCCACCGCCAGAAGCAATCGGTCGTCTTCAAGGCAATCTTCAAGCTCCCTCAGCGTCACGCTGTCGCATACCGGCCGTCTATCATTCCTGTCAGGCACAATAGCTGTTTTAACATCCCAGCCATCATTCTTTAGCGCCTTCTGCGCAGCTTTACCGGCAACCTCCCATGTCCTGATGTCCGCGACTATTTGTATCCGGCGTTGGTCTGAATAGCCGTTTAGAATATCCCCCAATCGGTCAATGGCACCCTGTTCGTACACAAGCTCCTGCACGCCGGCCTGATGCCGCCTGCCGCACTCGCAATCAAAGCTCTTGCCAAGCAATTCTTCCCAATTCATCCTGACAAATCCGTGAAAAACTTAAGTTTAGCCCCAAATCGGGTTTTGTGCCCGTGAAATTCTTTTTGAATTTTTTAATTGTTATTTTGGCCTTTTCTTTTTAATTTTGTGTTTGCTTCGTAGAAAAGACGTGCGGTTTCCCGATTGAATCGGGATTGCAACATTGCGAAGCAATCTAAAAGTCTGAAAAAACAAGATTGCCACGGCCTTCGGCCTCGCAATGACATAAGAGATTGCTTTTGCATCCTGAAGCCGCGATGAGGCACCTCAAGAATTACGCAGTCCCGTAAGGGACGCAGTAAGTAAATTAAATCCGAACTGAAGGATGCAAAAAGCAAGAGTAAGGGTTGATAATAAGATGATAATATTGTTATAATATTTTTTATAAAATACAGTATAATAATTGAAATAATTTACATAAAGGGGAAATACGATGGAACGTATAGAATGGACTAAAGAATATCCTGTTTTTCATAAATTGGGCAAATTTGCCATTTACATTTCTCTACATAGTGATGGTAACTACCATGGTGCTGTCGTTTATTATTCCAAGAAGGGTAAATGGTCTCGAGGAGAGCCCATGGATGTTGAATTCAAAACACATTTTACTCTTGGTAATGAAGAAAAAACTATATTTGAAGAATGTAAAAAGTGCATAAGTGATCAAATAGGACCAGATTTTACTATTGGAGAAGAACGATATCGCAATCTATCTGCTTAATTTGATTATGAGAAAAGACATCCTAAAAAATTCTATAATATGTGGTGATTGTGAAAAAGTTCTAACAAAATTTCCAGCTAATTGTATTGATTTGATTATTACTTCACCACCATATGTAGAAAGTCGAAAGCACGTTTAT
>CAYZTY010000149.1:0-4341 GCA_964481525.1 uncultured Pirellulales bacterium | reverse complement strand
CCTGCCGTTATGGAGCACATTGAGCTTGCGGGCATTCACTCCGGTGATTCGGCCTGCGTAATTCCCCCAATCAGCATTCCCGAAAAACACATCGAGACAATATACCAATATACCAAGAAGATTGCCATCGAACTTAACGTCGTCGGATTAATGAATATCCAGTATGCAATCGCAAATGATACGGTTCACATCCTCGAAGCCAATCCGCGTGCCTCGCGTACCGTGCCTCTGGTCTCGAAAGTATGCAATGTCTCGATGGCGCACATCGCAACACAACTGATGTTGGGCAAGAAACTGACTCAACTCAATCTGCACGCTCGAAACATCCCTCACTTCGGCGTAAAGGAGGCCGTCTTCCCGTTTAATATGTTCCCCGAGGTTGACCCACTTCTTGGTCCTGAGATGCGCTCGACCGGTGAAGTGCTGGGAATGGCGCCATCCTTCGGACTTGCCTTTTTTAAGGCCCAGGAAGCCGCAAAACAGAAGTTGCCCGTTGAGGGCGCCGTCCTTATTACAACCGCCGACAGGGACAAAGCCACCGGCCTTGAAGCCGCCCGTCAGTTCCACAATATGGGTTTTAAAATCAGGGCCACCAGTGGTACCCAAGCATATCTCGCCAAGAACGGCATTGAAACAGAACTGATTCTCAAGATGCACGAAGGTCGGCCCAATATTGTTGACGCCATCAAGAATAAAGAAATCCAGCTTGTCATAAATACTCCCGGCGGCAAATTAAGCCAGTATGACGATTCTTATATTCGCAAAGCAGCCATAAGGTATAAAGTGCCTTACATAACAACCATCGCCGCCGCTATTGCCACCGCTAAAGGTATTCAAGCATATCGCAGTGGCGGCAGCGCCGTAAAATCACTGCAGAGCTATCACGCGGATATCAAATAATCGCAACTAAATCCGCTTAATGTACACCTTGTGAAAATATATTGACATTATCCTGTTCTGTGGTATGAATTATACACTAACCTATTAAAAATACGCTGCCCAGACAGGAGGGGAAATTATGAACATTCTGAAAGCGGTTGTGCTTGCGGGGGTCATCTGTTTTGCAGTTTCAGGTTTTGCTCTCGCTTTCGGTATCCCGGAGCCAAACGTCCCGAACCTAAACAATGACGATATAGTTGACTTTGATGACTTTGCCATACTTGCAGGCAACTGGTGGAAATCGGGACTTAACCTACAGGGAGACCTTGATGACAGCGGGACTGTAGATACAGAGGACCTGATTGTGTTTTGCTGGTACTGGCTTGCGGAATACTCGGAATATCAGCAGTGTCAGACAGCGGACCTGGACAGCGATGGGATAATTGCCTTTGAAGATATGGCTGAATTAGCGCAAAACTGGCTGGAGACGGGTGAAGGATTCGCCGGCGACTTCGATGACAGCAACTCAGTGGATTACAGCGATTTATATATACTGGCGGGTTGCTGGCTAAAAGGAAATCGCCCATTGGGAGTCTGGGAACAATTTAAGCTCGCTTTGTGGAATGATGACCTTGATATGGCGATGACATTTATCGCGGATTCCGCGCTGGAGCAATACACTGACGCTCTTACCCAACTTCGTCCATACTTTCAGGATATGGTTGCCGGTATGGGAAATCTGGTATTGATTTACAAAGACGCTGATATAGCAAAATATGAAATGCTTCACGACGAGGGAGGCGGTGTAATATCGAGCTTTCCAGTATATTTCAGTAAAGACGAACAAGGCAACTGGAAGATTTACTGTTTTTGAATGAAGGCAGATTAAATGAAAAAGAAAAATCTTAAAATTTTAATTGTCCTTGCGATACCCCTGATTTTTATAGCTGTTTGTCTGTCCTGGGTCTGGTACAGCCAAACTCATACAGGTTCGCGCAGTGGACAGGTGCTCGATGCAATTACCGGCAAACCAATAGAAGGCGCTGTAGTTAATTACACCTGGACCGTTGCAGGATTTCTGCAGGACGCTATCGGCGGCGGCGGACCGACCGTTTCACACGAGGTCCTAACCGACAAGGAAGGTAAATACTACATACCGAGTCTTCGTGTGAAAAGAAGAAATATATTGCAGTGGGGTTTGCAGCCGGAAATGGTATTAGTTTACAAGGACAAGTACGCGGTTTATAAGTTATATAGGCAACACAAGAAACCTCCGGAAGGCAGGTCGTTCGGATATCCACGTAAGAACCAGCCATATCGAAAGAAAAATAACATCGTCAAATTATACCCGTTTAAGGAAGGCGAGTCACATTACAGACATATAGATGTAATAGATTCTGAAACGGCTTATTACACCAGTGAGTTATTAAAAAAAGAACTGAGAAATGAGAAAGGACGGTCTCGCGAAGAACAGCTATCCAAATATAGATAGAAACGATTTAACAAATATAAATTGATAGGAACCAGGAATGAAAAAAGTTTTATCTCTGCTCTTGTTTACTCTATTACTTTGTGTCATACGAATTTCTGATGTAGTCGCATGGGAAAATAGGGTAACGCACCCGGCAATAACAGAACAAGCTGTGGAAAGGTCTGTTTTGTCGGGTGATTATTTAGAAGAACAATTAGGGCTATGTGATAAGTTAGCTACTGAGCTTGAATTGACAGGCCAATTCGAGTGGAATATCAATATGAGAGTAGCACAGGAACCCGAGTTCGAATGGAACAAAACCAAAATTTCCATATTGGATTGGTTAAAGGACGGGAGCTCACTGGAAGATGTCCCGAATCCGAGGGCACGGCATCATTTTCACGACCCCATTAGAGATACAGGTCTTAATAATTCAGATGCACCCCAAGAAGTTCTGGGGGGCCTTTGGCTGGGTTCTAAATGGTACTATCCGGATTACTGGGGATTTGCCGCAACCGGGCTTTCGACCCTTGATAGAGCAAAAGGTCTTGATGGCAACTGGGTAAATGAATATCTGAACTATTACAACTGGGAATACGCCCGAAACTTATTTTACGCTGCCCTGATTTGGCAATCAAAATCTGAAAGAGAAGCATTTTTAGGCTCTATGTTCGTCACATTGGGACATATTTGTCACTTGTTAGAGGATATGGGCGTTCCCGCTCATACGAGAAATGATTTTGTCTGGGGGCACATGGTTGCAGGTTTTCATAAAGGTAAAACCGGGGCACAGAAGCCCTGGTACAAGGGAGGACACCCCTTTGAGGCGTGGATGGAAGTTCAGATTAAAAATTATGGTGAACAAATCCCGGGCGCATACCTGGCCCGGCTGATGGATACACCGCCGGCATTCGACAAGTTCGATGATTACTGGGATACCGGTATATGTGAGCCGTCCGGAGTTGCGCAATGGCAGGGCGACAGTCCCGGCTGGCCGGACACCAGTTTCGGTAATCCGCCGCCCGAAAAGGACTGGGGATTGTCTGAATGCAGCAATTATCAGTTCTTATCTTACAGCACATTATTCAAAAACAGCGGGCTGCAATCCTTTCCTCACCCGGCCAAAGAACATACCAGAGTCGATTGGTATCCAACCGGCCCCGATGGGGAAAGGCAATACTATCGGATGGGATATGATGTGCCACACCTGGCCCGTGTAACCTATATTACCTTTTATGCTGGATTAATACCCATTTACACCATTGAGATTCCCACTACTGAAGAAGATAGGGTTTATGAAGATTATGCCAAGAGAACAGTACCGCGGACGATTGATTATACGACGGGATTGATTAACTACTTTTTCCGGGGACTGCTGTCGGTTGAGCCGAACTGGGCCGACCCCAACATCGTGGTATTAACAATCACCAACGACTCGAACAACTCGGGCGTTCCGCAGGTCCTGAAGGGTGGCCTATTCGAGCTTTATTGGGACAAAACGAATGGTGATAGGGCTGATGTGAATGATTTTGTCGTTGCCGGCTGGGGGCCGGGCAGCATCCTTGATTATAACGATACGGTAACGGCAACGTTTACTAAGCAGGCTGATGCGGCGGCATATACATTGGTTTACAAAGGCGATATCTGCGAGAATCCGTCCGATACGGACCCCTGTGACCCGAACGCCCTGGCTGTCGCTGTCTTTCGGCCGGGCTATCCGGTAATTGTCTGGGGCCGGGATGACTACGGCCAGATAAGCGGCGTGCCGGACAGCAACGATTTTATCGCTGTCGCCGCGGGTAAAAGGCACTGCCTGGCGATAAGGTCGGACGGTTCACTGGCCGGCTGGGGATATGATACCCACGGCGAATGTAACGTCCCGTCCGGCAACGACTATACTGCAATTTCCGCGGGTATTTACCACAGCATCGCGCTGACCTCGGCCGGCTCGATAGTTGTCTGGGGCCGCGATAACCAAAATCAAATCACGG
>CAYZTY010000148.1:0-4368 GCA_964481525.1 uncultured Pirellulales bacterium | reverse complement strand
GGCTTCGCTAATCCATATCTCGGTATAATTTAAACCGCTATACTTCAGAGGCACTTTTCCCAAATCGACCTCGGCCCCAAGGTTTTTACCCATCTCGCCGGCGGCGCTGCTTAATCCCCCCGCTCCGCAGTCGGTGATTGCCTCGTAGAGGCCTTGCTTGTTGGCCTGGAGCAGGACATCGAGCATCTTCTTTTCCGTTATTGCATTTCCAATCTGGACCGCGTGTGAAAAGATTGTCTCGTACTCGTGTGTCATTTGGCCGCTCGAGAAAGTAGCTCCGTGTATGCCGTCCCTGCCCGTTCTGCCGCCGACCACTATAATCAGGTTTCCGCTCTGCGGATTCTTGAAGCATTTATCCTTGTTCATTATTCCGATGTTGCCGCAGTAAACCAGAGGATTGGCAAGGTATCTTTCGTCGAAGTAAATCGCGCCGTTGACTGTCGGGATTCCCATCCTGTTTCCATAGTCACGAACGCCTGCTACAACGCCTTTCATAATCCTTCGAGGATGAAGAACACCTTTTGGTATCTCATCAACACTCATATCCGGCGGGCCGAAGCAGAATATATCGGTATTTGCGATTGGTCTGGCACCAAGTCCCGTGCCCATCGGGTCACGAACAACACCGCCTATACCTGTCGCAGCGCCGCCATAAGGGTCGAGTGCCGAGGGGTGATTGTGTGTCTCAACCTTGAAGCAAACAGCAGAATCTTCGTCGAATTCCACTACGCCCGCATTGTCGGCGAAGACCGAAATACACCAGCTTTTATTAAGGTCCTGAGTGGCTTTGAAGACGGTTTCCTTGAGCAGATTATCGAAGTGGAGCTGCTTATCGTTTATCGACATATCGACGGAGCTTTTGAGAGTCTTGTGGACGCAGTGCTCGCTCCAGGTTTGTGCGAGGGTTTCGAGCTCAAGGTCGGTAGGTTCCCTGTTGAGCTGCTTGTAGTATTTCTGGATGGTCTGCATCTCGACAAGATTTAAGAACAGGTCTTTTTCTTTGCTAAGCTTGAGCAGCTCATCGTCATTAAGTTTGCGGATTGGCCAATGAGTTATCTTCAATTCGTATGGTTTTAGATGCGGACTCGGAGGTTCGGACTCGTTGCCAACCAGGACGACTTCGATACAGTCGTTAGCCAGGATTTTTTTTGCGATTGTCTCTGTTTGCCGGGCAGTGATATTTCCCAAAAGGGCATATTTTCTGGCGGTTCGGACGTTGTCCGCTTTTTCGCCCATATCCGCGATTGCAGCCATAACTGATTCTGCTACCGGGTCGGTGACGCCGCTTTTGAGATGAATTTCAATCAGGGTTGCCTTTGCCAGGCCGGCGGGCGGGCCGCTTCTGCCTATGTAATACTCTTCGCAGACCGGGTCGGTCAAAAGCTCTTTGGCCAGTTGTTCGGCAAAGGTTTTATCAAAATCGGCCTCGATAAGAAAAACCTTCGCTGACTGAACCGCCTGCACAGAAGTGATACCCAGCTCCTTTATGTCCTCCAATACACCGTCACCATGCACATCGGAAAAACCGGAGCGATTAAAAACCTCGAAACGCCATTGCCTCACAAAAGTATTTCCTCACTACTCATGTTGTTCAATAGTAGTATGTCAACCGTGATTTTGCAGGTCAAAACCTGCGGTAAAACCGCAGGCTAAATATAAACTGCTTCATCCGCTTAATGCGGACTCGCAAACAGATTTGCATTATAGACATTGGGCCTGAAGGGTCAAGGAATAAGCCGCGTTTATCTACCGCCACTTCGTTTCTCATTAACCGCAGCATTCGTCCCGAGCGGCGTACGCGGAGTTTTTAATGAGATACGTTTCACGATTCAGGAGATGCAAATATTAGCTGGGTCTTTGACAGTTCTGGAAGTTAACATCAAGGCAAATCAGGCTTACATAGTGGCATTGTAAGCTTACAAAATGGCTTTGTAAGTTTACATCACAACATTGCAAGCCGTGGTTTTTGGGCTAAAAACATTTTTTGGCCGATTAAGTGATTATTCTCAAAGGATGTGGATAATTGCCGTTCTCGCAAAGGAAATCCACTGTGCCACCATTTTTCTTCAAAAATTTTACAGCCTTGACTTTTTACTTTTAGTCACCCCATAACGCGTGTAAAATAACATTTATGTATAATGTTACCTTTGTGGAGGACTAAAAATGAGAAAGAAGATTCAATTTAGTTTGGGAGTTCTTTTATCTATAGTTGGCTTGGTGAGTGGGGCTGAGCTCCTGGCCCCCAGTCAATATCCAACGATTCAGGCGGCGATAGATGCCGCTGTTGACTGGGACACGATTATCGTAGCTCCTGGCATATATGGTATCCCTGATGCCAATGGCATTGACTTTCGCGGCAAGACCATCACTGTACGCAGCACTGACGCTAACAACCAAGATGTTGTAAGTAATACAATCGTTGACTGTTTGGGAGATGGACGAGGATTCTATTTCCATAGCAGCGAAGATGAAAACTCTATTTTAGAAGGACTAACAGTCAAAAACGGATGCGCAGATAAAGGTGGCGCGGTGTATTGCGAGTTCTCATCGCCGACAATTGTCAACTGCATATTTAGTGGTAATAGAGCACTAGAAGAAGGCGGCGGGGTATATTGTTACGAATCCTCGCCGAATATCGCCAATTGCAGAATCACACAGAATGGCTTGGGGTACTGCGGCGGAAGCTATGGCGGTGGTATTTATGCATCAGCCGGATCCATCCCAACGATTGCAAACTGCACAATCAAAGGCAACGAAAGTGGTGGTAGCGGCGGTGGTATCTATTGTTATTCTGCAATAATTAACAATTGTACCATCAGCAACAATACAGCCGGCTACTATAGTACAGATCATGGTGGCGGCATCTACTGTGCTTCTGCAACCATTACTAATTGTATAATCGCACAAAACACAACTGGCCAAGGGCCGTGGAGTAACGGGGGCAATGGTGGATGAATTTACGCAAAGGCGGGTTCTTCACCCACTATTACGGATTGTACTATCAGGGATAATGAAGCGGGAGGGGGAGATTGGGAAACAAAAGGCGGCAGCGGCGGCGGTATTTACTGCTTTTCCGGAACCATCAGTGATTGTGTAATCATCCGCAACGTAGCGGGAAATGGTTACGATGATTGGGAACAATGCGGTGATGGTGGTGATGGTGGTGGGGTGTACTGTACTTCAGCAACAATCACGAATTCTGTAATTACTGAGAACCGATCGGGCGATGGGGGGCAGTGGTTTGGAGATCTCCCTGGGGAAGAGTGTCAATATGGCGGTGACGGTGGTAATGGAGGCGGCATCTACTGTAACTCGGCAACCATCAAGAACTGCTTGATTCGCGACAACCGCGTGGGCGAAGGTGGCAGCTGCATGATTGAGTGTGGTGAACCCGGTCATGGCGAGGGTGTTCTCTGCAAGAACTGGTCAGAAATCAAAAACTGTACCATCATTCAGGACAGCGTGGATTATAATGATTTGGGCTCAGGGACAATTAGCAACTCCATCATATGGGGAGCCGCAATCGTTGGCAATCCAATTGTAGCTTATAGCGATATTGAAGGCGGTTGGCCATCAGGAGAAGGAAATATCAACGCGGACCCATGTTTTGTGACTGGGCCATTGGGTAATTACTATTTGAGTCAAATCGCAGCGGGGCAACCGGCTGACAGTTGCTGCGTTGATGCAGGAAGCGAGTCGGCTGTTGGATTGGGCATGGACGAGTTGGCGACACGAACTGATAACGTACCTGACTCGGGAATCGTAGATATGGGCTATCATTATCCACCTTCAGATGCCCGTAGTCTTCAAGTTCTCGATCCTAACGGTGGTGAGACGATAGTAGCAGGGAGTACATATACTATCACGTGGGCCAGTAATGGACCTGTTCGTGAGGTTCTTATCAAGTTTTCGGTTACGCCAGTTGAACCGGCTAATGTCGGCAATACTGGCTCATATCATTGGCAGGTACCTATAGTGAACTCTGACCAGTGTCAGATCCGTATCAGCGATACAACGTTCACCAACATTTATGATACGAGCGATTCGCCATTTACGATATTTGAGTGCAAACTCAAAGGCGATTTGAACGGTGATTGTAAAGTGGACTTCGAAGATATGGCTGTTTGGGCAGGTGAATGGCTTGCGTGTGGTAGCAATCCGTTTGACCCTAATTGGTGCGGCAACTGATTATTTAATATTTCTGGATTCCCGCTACCCAATTTCTCGTGCTCAGGTTTCGCGGGAGTGACAACCCACGCAATGAATTGCGGGGATAGATGTAAAATTGCTTTACGGGAGTAATTCCTTTTTCTTCATTTTGTACTTTATCATTGCAGTACGTTTTTTCCCTGCCTCGGTGAGCAAGTT
>CAYZTY010000147.1:0-4413 GCA_964481525.1 uncultured Pirellulales bacterium | reverse complement strand
TATCAGAACGGGATACTGACCGAAGGCGAGAGGTATAACCAGGTTATAGATGCCTGGACGCATGCGCGAGTGGCGGTTGCAACCGAGATGATGCGCGAGCTTAAAGAGGATACGCGGGACGACGTGCCTTATTTAAATCCAATTTACCTGATGTCTGACTCCGGGGCACGTGGGAGTGTTGACCAGATACAGCAGTTGGCGGGTATGCGGGCGCTGATGGCCAAGCCCAGCGGTGAGATTATCGAAACACCTATCAAGGCAAACTTCCGTGAGGGATTGAGTGTGCTGGAGTACTTCAGCTCAACTCACGGTGCCCGTAAGGGTCTGGCTGATACAGCTTTGAAGACGGCCGATTCAGGTTATCTTACGCGTAAGCTGGCAGATGTAGCACAGAATATGATAGTCACCGAGATTGACTGTGGAACCTTGCAGGGAATTACGAAAAGCACCGTCTATAAAGGAGAGCAGGTTGATGTTCCTTTGAGCCAGTTAATCATAGGCAGAACGGCCAGGGATAATATCCGCAATCCAATAACTGACGAGATGGTAGTTCGAGAGAACGAGGTCATAACACCCGAAGCGGCCGAAAAGATAGAAGCATTAGGCCTCGATGCAATCAGGGTCAGAAGTCCATTGACCTGCGACAGCCCGTTGGGTATTTGTGCAAAATGCTATGGTTGGGATATGAGCACAGGCAGGCTGGTGGAAGAGGGTATGGCGGTTGGCATTATAGCTGCTCAATCGATTGGTGAGCCGGGCACGCAGTTGACTATGCGCACCTTCCATACCGGAGGCGTCGCATCGCGTGCCATTCTCGAACGCGAGCAGAAGGCTCCACAGAACGGTACTGTTCAATATAAGGACCTGAACGTAGTTTCAGTAAAGGACTCGACCGGCAACTCCCAGCAGATAGCGTTAAAACGTAACGGAGAGATGACGCTTGTTGATGAGAAGGACAGGGAGCTTGAGAGGTTCAAGGTTCCTTATGGTGCGATTATCATAGTAAATGACCAGCAGACCGTTAAGGCGGGGACGCGATTGTTTATATGGGACCCGCACCGGACGCCGATTCTCGCCGAAGTATCCGGCATGATTAGGTTTGTGGATATTGTTGAAGGTGAAACAATACGTGTGGAGGAGGAACGTCTGGGGCATGTCGGCAGGCCTGTGATAATCGAGCATAAAGGCGACAAGCATCCGCAGGTTATTATTGAAGATAAGGAAGGCAAGATACTGGACGTTCATTATCTGCCTGCAAAAGCCCGCATCGAGGTGGATGAAGGGCAAGAGGTCCAGGCCGGCCAATTGCTTGCCCGCCAGCCGAGAGCCACCACGGGCACCCAGGATATTACCGGGGGCTTGCCAAGAGTTACTGAGATATTTGAAGCTCGCAAACCGAAGGAACCTGCGGCAATGGCGGAGATAAGCGGACGAGTCGAGCTGAAAAGCGATAAACGTCGCGGGAAAATGACGATTACTATTCGCAGTGAAAGCGGGATGGAAAAGGAACACCATGTACCGCGAGACAGACACCTTAATGTTCACACCGGAGATATGTCTGAGGCCGGCGATGCCCTGACCGACGGACCTTTAGTGCCTCACGATATACTGCGAATCAAAGGTGAAGAGGCCCTGCAAACGTATTTGCTCACCGAGATTCAGTACGTCTACCGTTCGCAGAATGTAAACATCAATGATAAGCATATCGAGATTATAACGGCGCAAATGATGCGCAAGGTTGAGATTGAATCCGTTGGTGATAGTCCATTCCTTCCCGGAGAAGTAGTTGACAAATTCGCATTCCGTCAAACTAATGACCGGCTGGCAAAGAGTGTCAAGATTACCGAACCGGGAGAGGCGAAGGATATACAGGTTGGGCAAGTTATCAGCAAGGAAGAGCTTGAAGAGATTAACGAAAAGGTTGGGTTACTTGGAGGCGCGCCGGCAAAAGGCAAAAAGCCGCGACCGGCCACGGCGAAAACACTGCTGCTTGGAATAACAAAGGCCTCACTACAGTCTGATAGTTTCATTTCGGCGGCCAGTTTCCAGGAGACAACTAAAGTCTTGACTGAAGCGTCACTTGCAGGTAAAATTGATCAGTTGCTCGGCTTAAAAGAAAACGTTATCTTAGGGCACCTGATACCGGCGGGGACCGCATTTAAGCCGCACCTTGAGATGCGGGTTAAGCATCTGGCCGAACCGCCGCTGCCGAAGCAACTTGAAGAGTTGAAAGAGGCCAAGGAGGCCGAAGCCAAGGCAGAAGCGGCGGTGAAAGAGGCCCTGGGAATTTCATAGGATTGGAAGGTAAAGTTATGCCGACAATAAATCAGTTGGTCAGGAAACCACGAGCCAAGTCGAAAAGGACGAAAGGCAAGTCGGATATCAGCGGCTCTCCGCAGAAGCGGGGCGTTTGTCTGATTGTTCGTCTCCAGACGCCGAAGAAGCCTAATTCTGCGCTGCGGAAAATTGCCCGTGTACGATTGACGAACGGCAAAGAGGTTACGGCCTATATTCCGGGGGTTGACCACAATCTGCAGGAACACAGTATGGTTCTGATTCGGGGCGGCAGAGTCAGGGACCTGCCGGGTGTGAGGTATCACGTTATACGCGGTGTAAACGATTGTGCAGGTGTCGCCAATCGCAGGCAGGGCAGGAGTAAATATGGTGCTAAAACGCCAAAATGAAACACTTCTTCCTGAGCAGTTTTGAGGAGTTGATAATGGCGAAGAAGTTTACCGTCTCGAGCGAACAGTTGAAACCAGACGCAGTCTATGACAGCAAGTTGGTATCTAAGTTTGTTAACTGTTTGATGTTGGATGGCAAAAAAAGCGTTGCGCAGCGGGTGTTCTATGACGCTATGCAGACAGTATCCAAAGCCATCAAGGATACGCCACCGCTGATGATTTTCGAAAAGGCGGTTAATAACGTTAAGCCGATGATAGAGGTCCGCAGCAGGCGCATAGGGGGAGCAAGTTACCAGGTACCTACACAGGTGACCGCGAAGAGGCGGCAGTCACTGGCCATTCGTTGGATAATTCAGGCGGCACGAGCCAAGAAGGGCAAACCGGTATCACAAAGATTGGCTTCGGAGCTGCTTGACGCTTACAAAGGACAGGGCAGCGCAATGTCTACCCGTGAGAATATACACAGGATGGCCGAGGCGAACAAGGCATTTGCACATTTTGCCTGGTGATACACGAGAAGATAAAACTGCCGCGAGAAGTTTGTAGAAAGTCGCGGCAGTTTTTTTATCATTACTTTTGGTCTTCGGTCCGGTTGTAACAAAGATGAAAGTATAACAAGGCTGGTTCAATGTCAGGTAAGCTCAGCAAAATCCGCAATATAGGAATAATGGCGCATATCGATGCCGGCAAGACAACCATAACCGAGCGTATTCTTTATTATACCGGCAAGATATACAAGATGGGCGAGGTACACGATGGAACGGCAGTGATGGATTATCTGGAAGAAGAGCAGCAAAGGGGCATTACGATAACCTCGGCGGCGACAAGCTGTCCCTGGCGCCAATTCAAAATTAATCTGATAGATACACCAGGGCACGTGGATTTTACTGCTGAAGTTGAAAGGTCACTGCGTGTCCTGGATGGTGCGGTTGCCGTTCTCGATGCCAGCGAGGGCGTGCAGGCTCAGACCGAAACTGTTTGGCGGCAGGGCCGGAAATACAAACTGCCTTGTTTGTGCTTTGTGAACAAGATGGATAAGGTAGGGGCGGATTTCGAGATGACGATTGAAAGTATTCATGACAAATTGGTTGCCAATCCCGTGGTGATTCAGCTTCCGATTGGGGCGGAATCAGATTTTAGAGGAATAATTGACCTTATTGATATGCGGGCCGTTTTCTATCGAGGAGAGAAATTGGGTGCAAGTTTTGAAGAGACGGAAATACCGGCTGAGCTGCAGGACCAGGCATCAAAGTGGCGGGGGGAAATGCTTGAGGCGGTCGCTGAAGAGGATGAAGAATTAATGGACGCCTTCGTCCACAACAGGCCGGTTAGCGCAGATGAGCTGCGAGAAGCAATTAGAAGAGCGGTAGTGAAGGCCCGTGTTCATCCTGTGTTTTGTGGCTCTGCACTGCGTTACATTGGTGTGCAGAGACTGCTGGACGGCGTAGTTGACTATCTTCCCTCTCCTTTAGACAGGCCGGTGATAAATGGACATAAAACCGACAAAAAGAAGACTGAGGTTTTAGTAAAATGCAACCCTAAGGGGACCTTGGTTGCGATAGCCTTTAAGCTTACCAGCGACCAGCATGGGGATTTAAATTTTGTACGGATTTATCAGGGGCAGCTTAAATCCGGTTCGAGAGTGCTTAATGCCAATAGAAATATCAAAGAGAATGTTACGCGTATATTTGAGATGCTCGCCAACTCACGTAAGCTTTTGACCTCGGCT
>CAYZTY010000146.1:0-4416 GCA_964481525.1 uncultured Pirellulales bacterium | reverse complement strand
ATTCTCACGGGGCCTACCGGCTGTGGCAAAACCACCACAATGTACTCAGCTCTTAATTATCTTAAGGACCCTAAGAAGAATATTACAACCGTCGAAAATCCTGTGGAATATCGGCTTGTAGGAATCAACCAGGTTCAAGTAAGGCCTGAAATAGACCTGGGCTTTGCCTCCTGCCTGCGGACTATCTTACGGCAGGACCCGGATATCATTCTAATTGGTGAAATCCGGGATAAGGAAACCGTGGAAATCGCTATCCAAGCCGCTATGACCGGCCACCTGGTCTTGAGCACCTTCCATACCAATGACGCACCGAGCGGCATAACCAGGCTGATGTATATGCGGGTTGAACCGTACCTGTTAGCCTCAAGCCTGAATTTGGTCGTTGCTCAAAGGCTCGTAAGGCGGATTTGTCAAGATTGTAAAGAGCCGTTTGAACCAGACCCCAAGTTGATTGAGCAACTCAACATTACCCAAGAAAGAGCCCAAGAAATCACCTTTTATCGAGGTCGAGGTTGTAATAACTGTGACCAAACCGGCTATCTGGGGCGAGTGCCGATATTCGAATCGCTTGTTATGGACGCCGTAATGAAGGAGGCCGTAATGGCCCGGGCGACTGAGGCTGAGATAAGGTCTCTGGCTCGGGAAGCCGGCGGGGGCAGCCTCCTGGAAAGTGGTATAAGAAGGATTGCCCAGGGAATAACAAGTACAGAGGAAGTTCTGGAGGCCACCTTCGCGGAAAACACCTTTATATAGCCAATCAAGGGCAGGTCAGAGACTCGTAAGCTGCACAAAGTTACATTTCGAGCCATTTACAAGCGAAAATATGGCCAAAAGACCAGGAAAAGGAAAATTCGAGCTTAAAAACCGGGTTTTCCAGACCCAAAAGACAAATTTTTAAACTATAATGGGCTTTTTACCCCACTCCTGATCACTTCTTTAAAGTTAAATATCCCCCCTAAATAACCTTGACAACTATTATAGGAAACTGTATAATACGTTATCTTCCATCGGAGAGAGGAATGATGAATGAAGGACTGCTAAGCCGAACAGAGGCTTGCCAGCTGCTCGGTAACAATCCATATACAGCTTGGTTGCGGACGCATTTTGCGCATTATTTATAATAAAAAGGTCAACGATGCAAAACTTTGTCTATACAGTCCGTAGTTTGCTTGCCGAGAGCAAGAGCCCCCCTAAGGAGGTCATCCCTCCGCTAAAGGCACAGACCTGGTACAAGGAAGAAGATGAGATTATGGCAAGCAAGAGCAGACTCGGTGAAAAGCTTAGAAATCTACTTACTTTTCGCAAGCCTGTTAAGTCTATACAAATGGCCTCTTTTTGCTGGCAGCTAAGCACAATGATTGAAGGCGGTGTCCCTGTAACAAGCGCCATAGATACAATTGCTGAAGATATTGAGAATCCCCGGTTTGGACAGACCTTGATTGCAGTTTCCCAGAAGATTAAAAAGGGCAAATCCTTCTCCGACAGTTCAGCCGATTTTCCGCTGTTTTTCAGCCAATTATTCAGCGCTATGATATTAGTCGGCGAAACAAGCGGTTCTCTTCCCATAGTTCTCCACAGACTTGGTGAATACTACGACAATCACGACAAATTAACCAAGAAGGTCAGAAGCGCAATCGCGTATCCTCTCTTTGTAGCCTGTTTTGTAACTTTGATTCTTGTACTTATAATGGTTTTCATCATTCCGAGGTTTCGTGTTATATTTGAACAAATTGGTGGAAATCTGCCTGCTTTTACACAAGTTTTTATGACTGTCTACGATAATTTTGCAGAAAATATCGTGTATACCCTTATCCTTCTGGCATTGGCTATAGCGATAGTCACTGTTTACGTCAAGACGCGGAAAGGCTACGCAGTCATTTCACGGCTTGCTCTGTCTTTGCCACTGCTTGGTAAAATTTTTTCCCAAGCTTTTGTCGCGATGTTTTGCAGAACAATGGCAACACTGCTCGCTACGGGTGTTTCAATTATCGAGGCCTTTGATATTCTCGCTAGTACAAGCAGTAACGCCGTGATAAAATCAGCAGTCGTCCTGGCAAAGGACAGAATTGTTCAAGGCTATAGTGTTTCTCAGGCAATTGGTGCGAGCCAATTCTTTCCGGCGATGGTTGTTAAGACAATCCAAATCGGAGAAGAAAGCGGCTCACTGGCCAAGGTGCTTGATAAAACCAGTGATTACTATGAAAGAAAGGTCGATGGTAGTGTAACAACCCTCATTAGTCTCCTTGAACCGATGATGATTATCACTGTTGGAGTGATTGTTATGGTGGTTGTTATAGCGTTATATTTGCCCATTTTCCACATTTCGGACTTTAAAGTGTAGCAGGAACACCGGAAATGTGGTAGATTAAAGTTGGTAATATAGCGGCAGAATATAAAACTGTATTGGTCTGACGGATATTTTGGTTGTTATGGCAAAAACAAAAGGTTATACATTAGTTGAATTATTGACCGTGATTTTTATTGTAATTGTCCTGGCGGCGGTTGCAGTCCCGATTATGCGCGGTCGCATTGATGACGCAAAATGGTCTGAGGGTAAGGCTATGGCAGGTACTATCGCAACTGCCCTGCGTACTTACATTGTCGGAACAGAGAATCCAGGCCCGTGGGACGAAACTAATTTAACATCCGAGAAGCTGGGAATAATAGCCCAGGACCTTGATGGAAGTTTTTTCACTAGGGACAATTTTCACTGGAATGCGCAAAGTAACGGCACTTTCCTTATTACTGTTGATAGGCCGAGCGGAATTTCATCACCGGCACAAATCACGCTCGACAACAAAGGAATTTGGGGACAATGATGACGAACTTTGCGTTTTCGGACGACGGTTTTATGCGTGAAATAGAAGCGGACACTGTGGATTGAAGATGAAAGTGGTACTGTGGCGTATCACATATTTGGAAACCCTTGGTAAGAAGGAGGCTTTCTAATGGACAGGAGAAAAGGTTTTACTTTGGTGGAACTGATGGTCGTAATTTTGATCGTCGGTATCCTGGCTGCTGTGGCAATTCCTATCATGCGTGGTCGAATTGATGCAGCGAAGTGGTCGGAAGGAAAGGCTATGATGGGTACTATTGCTACAGCGATTCGTGCCTACGTCGCTGAAAAAAATATTAATCTTCCCGACCTGACGACGCTTGACAAAATTGTTGACCTGGGCTTCGCAAGCGGTGACCTTACAGGAACGTATTTTCACGACGTGGACTTTGACATCATCGGTAGAGGATACAACTCCGAGACAAACACCTTGACTTTTACTATCCAGGCAGTCGCCCCGGCCGGGGTCAGTTCGCCCTCACGAGTGACTCTGAATCAATCGGGTACGTGGGTCGAGACGCCATAAGGCTAAGGCATAAGCCAGGAATTTTAAAAGGTAAAGCTGTTACACTGAAAGCAAAATTGCCCGACATAAGCAGATATGCCGGGAGCAGCGTGCGTGCCGAAAATTGGTCGTAACTGTTCTCGGCATATCGGCGCGGGCTGGCTCTTTAAAGCGACAACGGCGGCTTAGTACTGGTTGTGATGGAAATGAAGGGGCTGGACGCTCCTCTCAACCATTACTTGTAGTTTGCAGCAGCATTTCAACCGGAAGGAGTGGTGATAAGCGATGACTGCTAAACAATACCGATGCGCCCACGCTCTTACTCTGGTCGAAGTAATGGTGGCTATTTCAATTCTGTGTATAGCCACTTTGGGCGCGTTTAGCTACCAATATCACGCAGTCAAGCAAAGCTTGTTAGGGCGTGCACAGATCACTGCTATTCACACCGGCTATCTTGTTCTGGAAGATTGGAAGGCAAACGGTGGTTCGGATGCCTATGTTACAGGAATTGCCGGTGCCCAAAGTCCGGCAGATATGGGGATGGGCTTCGTTTATGTCGGTGAAGGCGTCTACAAAGTCACTGTGGACACGCTGCCGATGTATGTCGAACTGTCACGGCCCTCAGAGAATCTTGCTCTTATACCATTAACCGTAATTATTAGTTGGCCCGCAAATTCTACCGTTGACGCTGCCCGTTTGGTCAACCCATCAATCGTCCTGAATACTTATGCCAGAGCCGACCAATCAAGTGGATAAAATGGAAAAAGCAAAATCCCATCTTTTTAATCGAGAGAAACATGCTCATGGTTTTACGTTGTTCGAGTTGATGACAACAATAACCATTTCACTCATTCCGATATCAGTGATTGGCATACTATTGGTTGGCGGGCAGCGTAGTTGGAATCAAACGTACACCTTAGCCAACGACCAGATAAAAATAGACTCACAAACGGCTGTAACAATCTTTTGCGATACGGGTAGAAATGCCAGTTGGTCCAATTCATTCATCTTTTCCGGTTCCGGCACAGAACTTACTCCCTCCGGGACGAGTAAGCAGATACTCTCCGGGGAGGTT
>CAYZTY010000145.1:0-4543 GCA_964481525.1 uncultured Pirellulales bacterium | reverse complement strand
GCCTATGTTCGGCGGTTGGTGGAATGGCGCTGGCCTTGACACTGGCCCAGTTGTTTGGGGGTATAGGGTCACAACATTTCTATCCGAGAGAAAGTACGCTGGGCATGTGGGCCACCATGTTTCTATCTCTCCGGGTTTATATCGAATGGGCTCGAGTGCGAGAGGGCATGATTATTGCCGAAAGCTCCTGGAATGGACAATCATTA
Organism: uncultured Pirellulales bacterium; assembly: GCA_964481525.1. GTDB lineage: Bacteria > Planctomycetota > Phycisphaerae > Sedimentisphaerales > CAYZTY01 > CAYZTY01. The sequence goes on along the minus strand of CAYZTY010000145.1, from coordinate 4,337 downwards.
CAACAACAGGTGGCTATTACTCCTGTTTGTGCGCATGGGATTACAACAAGATGACAAAACTTGCATACATTCTGGCGGCAAGTCATTCGGGCTCAACTCTCCTGAGCATGTTGCTCGGCTCTCATCCGCAGATTGCTACGGTGGGCGAACTTAAGCTTTCAGCAAGCGCCATGGGCAATATCAGCCGATACCGGTGCTCCTGCGGTAATTTTATCCGCCAGTGCAGTTTTTGGCAGAAAGTCAAAGAAGGTATGGCCGCACGAGGGTTTGTATTCGATATTGCAGATGCCTGCACAGATTACCGGGCCGTGAAATCACAATATACCCGGCGGTTGTTAGACCCACTGCATCGGGGTATATTTTTTGAAAGTATGCGTGATGGAGCGCTGGCGCTTAGCCCGACCTGGCGAAGGCAACTCCGGGAAATCAATGAGCGTAATGCCGCCCTTGTTTCAACGGTAGCGGAAATTACAGGGGCAAAGGTTGTTGTTGACTCATCAAAGATTGCAGTGCGTCTAAAATATCTGCTGAGAAACACCAAACTCGATATAAAAGTTATCCGCCTGATCCGTGATGGGCGCGGCGTGGCCTTGACATATATGGATCCTGCCGGTTTCGCCGACGCCAAAGATCCAAACCTGCGTGGCGGCGGCAGCGGAGGGCAGCGTGAATACGAGCGGCCTCCGATGACCCGGGCTGCGTATCAGTGGCGGCGCTGCAATGAGGAGGCAGAAAATATTTTACGCCGTTTGGATACATCGCGATGGATTGAGGTTCGATATGAAGAATTATGCAGAGATACAAAGAAGACGTTGAGCCGATTGTTTGAGTTTCTTGGCTTCGATCCCGACAAACGATCCTGGGGATTTCGCGCTCTCGAAAATCACGTTGTCGGCAATGGTATGCGTCTGGACGCTACATCAGAGATTCGATTGGATGAACGATGGAGATCGGTGCTAACCGAAGGAGACTTGCGAAGTTTCGACCATGAGGCCGGTGAAATGAACCGGCGGTATGGATATGCCTGAAGTCTTCAGCATTTATGTTTGTCTTTGACAGGATATAACACGTTGTCGCGATAAGCAAGGTCAGTGAACGGCGAACCTGGCAATACCGTAATATCGTGCTGTGATCGAATGGGTAGTATTTGATTTGTTAGTCCGTATAATCTGAGAAATCTGTGGTTGCTTTTGTTTGTCTGCATCTTATGGTAAAGGGCTTTAAAGGTTTTTATATGTAATAAAGTATTATTTTATAAAAACATTTTTGGAGCCATAAATAAGATAATATGAGTAACAAAGTAAGCACAATCAGAAAATGCAAAAATATCCGCGACCGTATTTATGATCGAGAGCGAAAACCAGGCGCTATTTTTAAAAAAGAAGTCTTAAAGTTAACATCACATGAATCCACCATAGTTGATATCGGGTGTGGGCGCGAAGCGTCATTTCTGCGTTCGTTGTCATCATGTGTAAAGAAAACCTATGGAATTGATTTAGAAATATCAGAGACAATTATTGATGGCAATATGCTGATTATGCATGGGGATGCTGAAGCAATTCCATTGCGTGATCATAGTGTGGATGTTATCACCTTGATTAATGTGGTTGAGCATTTACACGATCCCAAACGAGTGTTTCTTGAATGCAAGCGTATTCTAAAGCCAGGCGGTAGCCTTGTCCTAATAACACCTTGTAAGCTTCATCCACCTATATTACTCGGTCGTGTATTTCCTCATCATATCCGCCAATGGGCTAATTTGATTATTACTGGCACCCGAAGCGAAGACACATTTCCAACCTACTACAAGGCTAATTCTGCTGGTGCTTTACGCCGACTCGGTTCTTCAGCCGGCCTAAGTGTAGCACGTGTCAGATATTTATCCAACCATCCACAATATTTTATGTTCTCGACGTTTTTTTATCGCTGCGCAGTCGCCATCGAGCGCCATGTACTTCAGAAGGAAACGTTTCGATGGTTTCGACAGGAAATTTTCTGTCATTTTATAAATCCTGGATGAAGGAACCGAGAGCAAGAAAGTCAATCGCAAAGAATAGGTTCATTGCGAAAAATTGTGCAAAGATACTGAGAATACGCTGGGTCGGTTGTTCAAATTTCTTGGTCGCGACCCCAACAAGCGGACCCGTGAATTTCGCATGGTTGAGCATCATGTTGTCAGTAACGGCATGCATCCGGACACAACGTCCAAGATTTCTCTGGACGAGCGTTGGTGATCGGTGCTAACCGAGGACAACTTGCGAATTTTCGACCTCGAAGACGGTAAAATGAACCATCGATACGGGCATATACAAGCATGTTAAACGAAACCTTTAACACATCAAATATGCAGCTAACCCACACCATTGTATGTGAGAAAAAACGAAAGTCTGATGAAGACCTGACCGGTCAAGATCGCCTGGTCTCGAATGTCCTCTTTAGCTGGGCAGCTCACTTTGTGTTCATTATCGCGGGATTTGTCTTGCCGCGGATCATCGACTGGCAGCTGGGCCAAGAGCTGCTGGGTGTTTGGGACTTTGCCTGGTCGCTAGTGAGCTATTTCGGACTGGTCCAAGCGGGGGTTAGTTCGTCGGTCAACCGTTATGTGGCCAGATACAGGGCGGCTGGCCAAATCTCCGATGTCAACCGCATTGTCAGCTCAGCGTTCTGTATTCTATGTGTCGCTGGTTTATTGGTGCTGGGACTTACAATAACGGTATCACTGTTGCTACCTCAACTATTTGGCGCCAGGTTGGGCGAAAATGTGCTTGAAGCTCAATGGGTGGTGTTTTTCCTAGGAACTAGTCTCGCCGTTCAGATAGCCTTCAACGCCTTTAGCGGTGTCTTAACTGGGTGCCACCGATGGAACCTTCACAATGTCAACAAGAGCGGATGGCACTTGGCGATGGTTGCCGGGATGATCGTAGTTCTGCTGCAGGGCGGTGGGTTGCGTAGCCTTGCTATGATTTCTCTTGCGGGATTAGCGTTGGCTGATGTGACACGAGTTATACTGGCACATTGGGTATGCGAAGGTTTGCGAGTTCGTCCTTCTAAAGTTGGGTGGAAGACGATCAGGAAACTGTTTGTTTTTGGTGGAAAGACACTTATTCCAAGTGTGTCGAGATTGCTGCTGAATCAGACTATCAGCATCCTGATTATAGCCTTCCTTGGTCCTGTGGCGTTGGCCCTATATGCTCGGCCGCGGTCTATAATTTATCATATAAACACACTTGCAAACAAAATGGCATTCGTTCTGATACCTACCACCAGCTCGCTGCAAAGTATGGGGAACTTGGAAAAAATACGAGAATTATTGATAAGGTCTGTACGTTACTCATTTTACTTGGTTCTGCCGATGGTTCTAGTAATGGTCGTCTTCGGCGGTGCGATACTTAGGTTGTGGATGGGGCAGCGTTATGCAAACGGTCTGGTCCCAGCGATTCTGGCGGTTGGCTACCTTGCAACCATAGCCCAAACACCTGTGCTAAACATTCTTGCTGGATTGAACGCACATGGCCGAGCAGGCATAGCGCAATTTATCGCATCCATGTGCTCGGTCGGTCTGACTTTTCTGGCGTTAGGGCCACTAGGATTGGGGATAGCTGGGACCGCAATTGCCGTTACGCTGCCGCTAACGATCATGAACCTGGTATATCTACCGCTTTTAATATGCCGACGAGTTGGTCTTGATATGAGGCGATATTTTCTGAGCGTGACGGCAGGGCCTGCGGTTCACATATTGCCGTTTGTGATTTGTCTGGTGGTTGCCAGGCTCGTTTTTTCTGCCAAGCCGCTTATCGGCCTTGCTTTGGGGGGAACAATTGGGAGTGTAATTCTGACCATTGTGTATTGGCGATATGTGCTGCCAGATCGTATCAAAATGTGGGTAGCTCGCTGTCCGCGCAAAATGCTGCGATCAGCAGGTTTGTTTGGTACAACAAAAACTGTGGCCTAACGCGTTGAATCGCGATGTGGAAATAAGTATGCAACTGATCAAGATGTTGTATTTGACGGCTTTGCCCAACTCGGGATCGACATTGGTGGCCTTGTTGGCGAACTCACACCCGGATGTGGTCTCACCGGGTGAGTTGATGGGCCCCGGCGGGCGGTTCCACGGCGAGGAAGGCCCGGAGTGTGCCTGCGGCGAGGTCGTAGCCAACTGTCCATTCTGGACTGAGGTCGGGCAACGGATGCAAAAGAGAGGGCACTGGTGGCGGGCAGATTATTTTGGGCTCATGCACGACCGCGGGAACCGCACTACCCCATACTGGCGGAGGTTGCTGTTTGGCCGACCTAGTCCCCGGCTTGTGCGTGATCGAATCTGCGAGATGTTGCCAGGC
>CAYZTY010000144.1:0-4578 GCA_964481525.1 uncultured Pirellulales bacterium | reverse complement strand
CTGGGGCCAGGAATTCATTTCCGCCTTATTTAACGGCCGATTATCCTGTGATTTGTAATAACTGGGTATTGTGTGCCTGTTGTATCTGGTTAGGTTTTCTCTGCTTTTATTGAAGTTCTACTGTATTTTTTGTGAAAACGCCGGTTTTTTCTTGCCTATGAGGAGACATTTACGTATATTATTTTAGTGGACTGACTGGTCAGTCCGTTTTTTTAGGTTTTAATTTTATTTAAGCTTGTAAGCAGATTAGCCGGATTATTGCATAGTGCCTAAAAGTGTATTTGGGCAGACAGTAAAGTGTGAAGCTGAATTATAATTTGGGTATGTCTGTCCTAATTGAGAACTTGGGAGAACGATGTCCGTAAATGATGATAAAAAGGCACGGCAGACTCAGCAACGCCGGGAGCAGATTCTGGCTGCTGCAAAGCGTGTTTTTGCGCGTAATGGGTACAGACGGACAAGCATTGACCATATAGTGGACGATTTGGGAGTGGGTAAGGGAACCGCTTACAGATACTTCGAGAATAAAGAGGCATTGTTTCTTGCCGTATTTGAGGACGGTATGCAGCAGCTTCGCCGCGCTATCCGCTCAAAGGTTGATGTTGTGAGCGACCCAGGCAAGCGGATTGAGGCGGCGGTGCGGACTTTCCTGGGATTTTTCGACGAAGATAGGGAGCTAATCGAGATTATGATGCAGGTCCGCAGCGAATTTAGAGATTATTATATGCCTTACTCCCAACAGCTTTATTCTGAATATATAGTAAATATTCAGTCCACGTTACGTCAAGGCATAGAGATGAAACAATTCAGAGCAGTAGACGTCGAGAAGACCGCCGACGCAATAAGCGACATTCTTACCGGCACGTTGCAGAGTTTCTATACGAAACAAGAACCGGGCTTGCTTATCGACAGGGCTGATGCAATGACCGCGTTGATATTAGACGGCGTTAGAGAAAGAAATGACCATTGAATTATCCTGCGAAGATGAGAATTTGAATGATTAAGTACAGACAAAAGAAAATTGGTTTTATATGCGGTTTGGCGACGGTTGTATTGACAATCGGCTGTACGAGTGAAGAGCAATTTTATAGAGAGATTAGCACATCGAGGGCCGAGGCATACAATCAGTGGAGGAGCCGTGAAGAGCTGGCCGAAAGGTCGCAGAGTCATATAACCGGCGAGCTCTTACTGTCTGATGCATTAAAACTTGCTTTACTCAACAATAAAACTTTGCAGCGGCTTGTTCAGGAAAAGGAGATTGCACGCGGCGAAGTAGTGAAATCGCATTCGGCAATGCTGCCTTCCGTGGACCTTAACGCAAGCTATACAAGACTTGATGAGGTCAGCACCTTTGGTTCGATACAAATTGGTGACCTGGATAATTACTCGGTAGATTTGACGGTGACACAGCCTGTTTTTGCAGGAGGCTCGATTCCGGCCAGATTAAACTCGGCAAAACTTGCCAAGCTTTTGAGCGACCAGACGGTCAGGGCGGCGGTTCAGGACTTAATTTTTGAAAGCGCCCGGGGTTATTACGATGTCCTGCTTAATCAGAGGCTGTATGAAATTACTGTTGACGCGGTCCGCTCGTCACAGGCGAGTCTTGACGCTGTTCAGCAGAAGAGGGCTGCAGGAGTCGCCTCTGATTTTGATGTACTGAGGGCCCAGGTTGACCTATCCAACTTCAGGGCTGAGGAAATACGAAACAGAAATGCCATAAGCCTTTCGAAGGTTCGACTTTTGAGAGTAATGGGTGTCTCCCAGTCCAGTGATGTGGTTCTTTCCGATGAACTGGTCTATGTTCCCTACTCCGTTTCTCTCGATAAGGCCGTTCAGACGGCTTATCAAAATCGGCCTGATTTATACCAGGACCAAATCGGGATAAAATCGCAGGAAGAGGCGCTAAAGATTGCGCAGAGCAAATACTGGCCGATGGTCAGCGGCTTTTATACGAACGAATGGGCCAAACCTGACCCAAAGAACAGCTCCGCAATCGAGTGGGGACGGGCCTGGCGGGTTGGCGTTATGGCGACGCTGCCGGTCTTTGACGGCCTTGAGAGAGAAGGAGAGATAATCCAGCAAAAGGCACGGCTCAGGCAGGCTCAAATTGGCCTGGTTGAGACGGAAGAAACGGTCCTGTCTGAGCTTACCGCCGCGATTCTGTCCATCGAAGATGCCGCAGAGTTTGTTGATTCGCAACGGCTGAATCTGCAGCGCGCCGAAGAGGGATTGCGTTTAGCTGAAGTAGGCTTCAGAGAGGGAATAAATACCCAGGTGGAAGTGCTTGACGCCAGGGCGGCCCTTACGCGGGCACGGTCGCTTTACTATCAGGCCATTCATTCCCATACTGTTGCGACCCTGTCGCTGCAGTATGCAATGGGTGTTTTATCAACACCTAAAACCGTTTCGGATAAGATGTCATCGGTACAGAAGCCTTTGAATGAATCTGTCCGTGACTATAATCGAAACCAGCCACAGGTGGATAAAGATGATTGAACAAAAAAGAACGATTTATTGGATTTCAGCGGTAGTAATTGTGGGCGTGATTTTCTGGGTCGGCTTTCTGCGGGAAGGGAAGGAGAAAGCGCTTGACGAGATAATCATACCCGTAGAGGTACAAACCGTCGAGACCGGATTTATCGAAGAGACCATTGAATTGACGGGCATTGTACGAGCTAATCGTGTTGTGCATGTGAAATCAAAGGTTCCCGGCAGGATAGAATCTTTGAACCTCCTGCTGCCGCCTATGGCACAGGCTGACGGTAAAATCGTGCCTGTCGAAGAGGGTCTCGAAGTTCAGAAGGGCTGGCAAATTGCGGTGGTTGACCACGATGTTTATGCCGCCGAGGTCGCCAGGGCTACTGCCACGGTTGCTGCCGCAGAATCGACAAGCAAGGTTTACCAGGTTGAGCTGGCTGATGCCGAACGGGAAATGAAGCGTATTAATACCTTATATCAGGGCGGCTCGACCACCGAGCAAAGCAGGGACAAGGCAATTACTGCATACCAGGCCGCAAAGGCTAAATTGAGCGCAGCAAAGGCTCAGTTTGCCCAGGCCCGCGCCCAATTGGAGCTTGTACAGATAAATCTTCGAGAATCAAACATTGTCTCGCCGCTTGACGGCATCATCACCGAGAAACATATTGACCAGGGCAATCTCATTAGAGAAGGAGACAGTATTGTTACAATAGCCGATATGAAAACTGTCAAGGCGGTTGTTGCTGTTGCAGAAAAATATGGCGGCCAGGTTGTCACTGGAACGCCTGCGAGAATTAAGGTTGATACTTTCGGAGACAGGATATTCAATGCTGAAGTGTACTCAGTTTATCCGACTCTTGATGAACAAACGCACACTATACAGATTGAAATACGTATGGATAACGATGAATTGCTGCTGAAACCCGGTATGTTTGCCAGGGTCATCTTAATTACGCAGCGTAAAGATGATGCAGTTGTTATCACCCGGGATGTTGTTCTTGGTGGCAGGATAGACGAACCTTACGTATACGTTGTCGAAGATGGAACTGCGCATAAGCGTTTTGTCAAGATTGGAATAAAACAGGCAGACAAATATGAAATAATCGATGGCTTAAAAGCGAAAGAGATGCTTGTAGTTAATGGAATGAATTACCTGGCCGACGGGATGAAGGTCGAAATTGTAAAGTTAGAAGAAATCGGTGTAAGTCGGGATTAAAAGGCAAACTGCAGAATGAAACTTGCTCAATTATCTGTAAATAGGCCTGTAACCACTGCGATGATATTTATAGCAATGGTAGTTCTAGGCCTGGTATCGTTGTCGATGCTGGGATTGGACTTGATGCCGGAGATGGAGATACCGGCCGTTTCAGTTATAACTGCCTATGAAGGGGCGGGGCCCGAGGAAGTGGAAACGCTGATAACTGAGCCGATAGAGGACACTCTTAGCACTATCTCTGGTGTTGATGAGGTAGTTTCAGTTTCCAAGGAAGGCTTGTCAGCGGTAACATTGCAGTTTGATTGGGGTGAAAAAATAGATGAAAGTACCAACGATGTGCGCGAGAAGATTGACCTGATTAGGGGTATGCTGCCGGAGGAGGCCGGCAATCCGGTTATTTTTAAGTTTGACCTTGCAATGATGCCGATTGCAATTATCGCAATTACCGCGGATAGCAGTTATCCTGATTTGGAGAATATAGTTAACGATGAGATAGTTGACCCGCTTAAGCGAGTTGAAGGTGTTGCTGCGGTAACACCTCGAGGAGGATTAGAACGGCAGATTCGTGTAGATATCGACCGTGACAAGCTGGCTGCTTTGAATTTATCCGTTACACAGGTAAATGCAGCTCTTGCCGCTCAAAACGTTAGTGCTCCCGGCGGTAATATAAAGACTGGTTACAAGGACTATCTTTTGCGTACACCTGAGGAATTTTCCAGTCCTCAGGAGGTTGCCGAAGTTGTCGTTGCTCGGCAAAACGGCATACCTATAAAGCTCAAAGATATTGCCGATGTAAGAGATTATTTCAAAGAGCGGACCTATGAAGTAAGAATGAACGGCAAAAAGGCAATGGCAATATTTGTCCAGAAGCAAAGTGGTGAGAA
>CAYZTY010000143.1:0-4581 GCA_964481525.1 uncultured Pirellulales bacterium | reverse complement strand
TTGCGAGTTTCGGATTTTTGAGACTTTGTAAAAGTCAAATATTGTTGATACTTTTAGTTGTGTAAATAGAGAAAATGGGGTAAAATTTTGTGAGCAACTTCGGGAGGAAATTCAAAAAAAGTCATCTTGAGTCTTTAACTTGGGAGATATGGATTATGAACAACAAACAGGAAAGTGAGGATTTGGAACAAAGATTCGATAAGCTAGAAGAGAGCGTTCATCAAAACTATAGATTAGTGTTAGCAATCGGTGTCGGAATCATGGCTGGATGCTTTGCATTTGTATTAGGCCTTTCTCTGAAGGAATCCGCATGGGCAGTGTTAATAGGTGGGCTTTGTGTCGAAATAGAAAGCATATACGAAGCCAGAAGGCAAAACAAATAAGCAAAAAGAATAGGTAATCCGCCGAAGGAAGAGATTTGTCTGATTATTTGAGAATGGCACGCTGCTGCCGGAGGCCGCGATGAAAAAACCAAATAGAGGTTTGCCAAAGGCAAACGTAAGACAAATATCCGAACTGAAGGCAGCAGTGAATTAGCGTACAGCGGATAGCGTTTAGCGGATAGAGATTGCCACGCCCCGATAAACGGCATCGGGACTCGCAATGACAGGGGGGGAAGATCACAAAAAAACAATATCCCCGGCAACAGGTGCCGGGGACTAAACAATCATTTGCCGGGTTTTTTGGCGCCGAAGCAGACGAATGAGACTATGATTAGGCCTGCCGCACAAAGAAACATAATTGTTCGCGCCAAAGGCTCGTTGCACCGCATCAGCCAATCCGGGGGGGCCGGCTCGTCGGCTTTACTTTGCTGCTGAAGAAGGATTTTTTCGGCTATCAAACGTGCGTGTTCCGGCGCGCGAGGAAAGGCTGTATCAACACTGTTCGGCTCGATACCTAAACTTACACCCGCCAGGCGAGCAAGAATGTTCGGGTCATCCTCAATTTGTTTTATTACCGACTCGTACTCGGCGGTGAGCTTTTGCAGTCGCTTGTTAAATTCTTCTTTTCGCCGGATTTCGGCCTTGTATAAATACAACTCGAGCAGCTCGTCGGCAAGAATCGAGGCCGTTAGCGCTACTAATCCAACCCCAACAAAAAGGCAAAAGAAAACCGTCCGCCACACCTCGGCTTTGTGCATAATTTAACGGCCCAAACCGTGTCCTGAGCAATATTCTTCAATTATCCGAACATAAATCCGCCGTACTTTGCGGCCCGGCCCAGCTCTTCGTGAATCCGCAGCAACTGGTTGTATTTGCAGATTCTGTCTGTTCTGCAGGCGGAGCCGGTCTTAATCTGCCCGACGCCCGTTGCTACCGCCAAGTCCGCTATCGTCGTATCTTCCGTCTCGCCGCTGCGATGGCTAATCACCGCCCGGTAACCGTTTTGCCGGGCAAGATTAATTGCTTCCAGAGTCTCGGTCAGCGTGCCTATCTGGTTAAGCTTGATTAGTATCGAGTTTGCACAGCCGAGCTTTATCCCCTTCGCTAACCGCTCGGTATTGGTAACGAATAAATCGTCACCGACCAACTGTATCTTCTCGCCCAGTTTCCTGGTCAGCTTTGCCCAGCCGTCCCAGTCGTCTTCGGCCAGTCCATCTTCGATGCTTACGATGGGATATTTGCCAACCCACTTTGCCCAGTGCTGCACCATCGAGTCAGACGTGACTTTTTTATTCGGGTTCGACTTGAAGAATTTGTAACTCTTTGTGTTTTTGACCCACATTTCACTTGCCGCAGGATCCAGTGCGATAGCAATTTGCTTTTGGGCCTTATACCCGGCCAGCTTGATGGCTTCCAATATCACATCCAACGCCTCATCATTGCTTTTCAGTGACGGTGCAAAGCCGCCTTCGTCGCCGACCGCCGTGTTGTAGCCCTTTTTGCTCAGTACCTTTTTGAGCGTATGGAAGACCTCGGTACCCATTCGCAGGGCTTCGGGGAAATCTTTGGCGCCGATAGGCATAACCATAAATTCCTGGAAATCGACGTTGTTGTCCGCGTGCTTGCCGCCGTTGAGAATATTCATCATCGGCACGGGCAGTATGTTTGCATCGCAACCACCCAAGTATCGATAAAGAGGCAGGCCGGCCGAGTCCGCCGCCACTTTCGCTGCAGCTATTGAGACTCCCAGTATCGCGTTAGCGCCCAGCTTTGCCTTGTTCGGCGTTCCATCGAGCTCGATTAGTATTCGGTCGATTTCTTCCTGAGCCGCTGCGTCCATTCCTACAATTTCCGGGGCAATAACTTCATTTACATTCTTCACCGCCGTCGCTACGCCTTTACCCATATACCGTTTGGCTTTGGTATCCCGGAGCTCCACGGCTTCGTAGGCACCGGTACTGGCGCCTGAGGGTACCGCCGCCCGACCGAACGAGCCGTCATCCAGCAGCATATCCACTTCGACCGTTGGATTGCCTCGCGAATCGAGAATTTCTCTTGCTCTTACATCTACGATTGTCGTAAACATTCTTGTCACCTTCCATTGTTTTTAAGCTTTGCAAACGTTAAGCCAACATCAAAGGGGAAAGATTAACTCCTTTGGCCGGGGCCGTCAAGCGCAAAGATATCCGGCTGTGAATGTACAGACAACAGGCAGGTAAAAGCTGCTCTAAAAAAGCGGGTAAATAAACGGCGCTATTGCCGTACCTCCCAAGAGCACCAAAGCGCCCAGCAGAAGCAAGACAATAAGTATCGGCAGCAGCCACCATTTCTTATTGTATTTGAGAAAAAGCCAGAATTCGGAAAGCAGCGAGCTGCGCTGCTCTTTGGCAAGCTCGTCAAACTTGACCGATTCCTGATTCTCGGCTCTGGGTTCTCGATTCTCGGTTGATTCCTCTGACATTAAAGCGTCCTGTCTAAAATTGGTGGAAATAGCGCTCGAGATTTTTGCTCGGGCGATGGGCGACCCAGTAAGTCTTTGCAGTTGAATCAAATTTCCGCTTCATGCTATCTCGCCCAATCAGTCGAAAGACCAGGCCGACGGGCGTAATAATCAGATAATAAAACACGGCCAGCACGATAAAACTAACCGCAAAACCTATCGGCAATGTTATTGTGGTAAGAGCGAGATAAATCAGCCTTGTGATTCCAAGAGATACTAAACTGCTTAGAAAAATAAGAAGGCCGGCGGCAAGAATAACAAAAACCCATTGAATTGCAAGTCCTTTGATAAAGTAAAGCAGGCCGGCAACAAGGACCGATGCGATTAAGGCAATCTTTCCAAAATTACGCAAGTCCTTCGGCTCAGGTCTCCAGTTTACTTCAATCAACGACATTAGTGTATTCCTCTGTTCCGACTTGGCTTAATCCAGCTCGAACTGTGCTTTATATTCGTCAATATCATACGATTTGGCTTGCGGCTGCTCTTTTTTATAAAGCACCTGGTTCTCAAGGACCAAGACATCCATATCGGTTGCCATAAAACATCGATACGCGTTTTCGGGTGAACAGACGATTGGTTCGCCGCGAATGTTAAAACTTGTGTTGATAATGACCGGGCAGCCACTTTTGGCCTTGAATCTGCTCATAAGGCGATGCAATTTTGGATGGCGCTGCGGGTCCACAGTCTGGATTCGTGCCGAGTAATCAACGTGAGTAATAGCGGGGATAAGACTCCGCTTGACTTTCAACTTGTCCAGTCCCCTCAGGGAGTTGTACTGTCCATCGACCGGCAGGCGTTTTCCTTCCCGAACAGGAGCTACTAACAACATATAAGGGCTTTCCTGGTCTTCACGCATATCAAAGTATTCCTGCAGGTCCTCCCTCAGCACGCAGGGTGCGAAGGGGCGGAAGGATTCGCGAAATTTAATTTTGAGGTTCATTATCGACTGCATACGTTCACTGCGAGCGTCGCCGATAATGCTGCGATTGCCCAGCGCTCGCGGGCCGAATTCCATACGACCCTGAAACCAGCCTACTACTTTTTCCCGACCGATGAGTTCGGCCACTTTGTCAATCAATTGCTCCTGGTCCTCATAGACGTGATACTTGGCGCCGATGGAATCCAGAAATTCCCTGATTTCTTCATTGCTGAAGGCCGGTCCGAGGAGGGAGGCGTGCTGCTTATCTGCGCCATCAACTTTTCGCTCATTTCCCAGCAGTTGATACCACAGGAACAAGGCAGCGCCCAGGGCACCGCCGGCATCGCCGGAGGCCGGCTGAATCCATATACTTTCGTAGGGACCTTCTCGCAGGATGCGTCCGTTGCCTACGCAGTTAAGCGCGACGCCTCCGGCAAGGACCAGGTTTTTCATTTTCGTCTGACGATATATATGATTGGCCGCCAGCGACATAGCCTCCTCGGTAACGGCCTGGACCGAAGCGGCCATATCCATTTCCCGCTGGGTGATGGGTTGTTCCGGCCTGCGCGGGGGGCCGCCGAACAGTTTCTCGAACTTTGCTCCCGTCATAACCATACTGTGGCAGTACGGAAAATACTCCAAATTCAAACGCAACGAGCCGTCCTCTTTAAGGTCAATCAGTTTTTCTTCTATAAGCTGATAATATTTAGGCTCACCGTACGGGGCTAAGCCCATCAGTTTGTATTCGCCCGAGTTTACGCGAAATCCCGTGAAATAAG
>CAYZTY010000142.1:0-4734 GCA_964481525.1 uncultured Pirellulales bacterium | reverse complement strand
TATACTTCAAAGATGAAAGCGTCAGCCCGCCCGGAAGCCATAAACCAAATACAGCCGTAGCTCAGGCATGGTACAATAAGCAGTTTGGAATAAAGAGGATTACAACGGAAACCGGCGCCGGTCAATGGGGCAGCGCACTTGCTTTTGCCTGCAAACTTTTAGACCTCGAATGCAAGGTTTTCATGGTCAGAATAAGTTTCGACCAAAAGCCTTTCAGGAAAATGATGATGCAGGTATGGGGCGCAAATTGTGTAGCAAGCCCCAGCTCTGAAACAAATGCCGGAAGAAAAGTGTTAAAAGAAATACCGGATACACCTGGAAGTTTGGGAATTGCTATCAGCGAAGCCATCGAGGCGGCGGTAACCGATAAATCCGGTAAAACACGTTATTCTCTGGGAAGTGTATTAAATCATGTTTTACTCCATCAAACAATAATAGGTCTTGAAGCAAAGAAGCAACTGAAAATTATTGGTGAGAAAGCACCGGATATGGTTATAGGCTGTGCCGGCGGCGGCAGTAACTTCGCAGGCTTGTCTTTTCCTTTTGTTGCCGACAAAATCAATGGTGCCGACATTAAAATCATTCCTGTCGAACCAACGGCATGCCCAACTATGACTCGTGCACCTTTTGCTTACGATTTTGGAGACACTGCCTGTACGACACCACTTCTGGCAATGTACACGCTCGGACATGCTTTTATACCACCTCCAATTCATGCCGGCGGTCTTCGATATCACGGGATGGCACCACTGATTTGCCAGGCAATCGTTGAAGGCCTGATGGAACCGAGAGCGTACCATCAATTGGAATCATATGAAGCTGCATTGATATGGGCAAAAACCGAAGGATTTATTGCCGCTCCGGAAACAAGCCAGGCTCTGGCAGCAGTGATTGATGAGGCCAAAAAAGCAAAAGAAGAAGGCAAGGAAAAAGTGATATTGTTCAACTACAGCGGACATGGACTGATGGACTTGACGGGCTACGAAGCATTTCTGTCCGGAAAGCTTGTAGATTATGAACTACCGGAAGAGGAACTGCAAAAGTATATTAAAGATATTGCAAACCATCCCAAGGCTGAAATGAGAAAAAGCGGTAAATGGTAAAAAAGGATTGTAAGGTCAAGGTAATTTTTGAAGGAGATGACTATGAAGAATGTGATTTTGGCAAGTGTGGTGGTTTTGTTAGCTGCAGCAAGCATGGTCCAGGCTCAGGAATCCGAATTGAAAGGGTCGTTTGATGTAACATTCACGAGTAAATATATATGGCGTGGTTTCGATGTTTATGATGACCATGCTGCAATCCATCCGTCGGTTGATTTGGATTTGTTTGGGACCGGTTTTGGTGTTAATTTATTGGGACACAGGGCCAATTCAAGCGGTTTTGAAAATACTGAACGCTGGGATTACACCTTATACTATCAGAACCGCCTGTTTGTCGATGAACTATATGAAACTAACTACAGGCTTGGCTACGTGTATTACAACTATCCGGATATGTCCAGCCACTCAACCAGCAGCATAGACCTGCAGGAAATGCACGCCATACTTTCCTGGCCGAAGGTTCTTCAGGTCGAAGGATTAGTCCCAACCTATTGTCTTGTCAAGCTGTGGCCGTCAAACAGCGGAACAATAGTAGGCGATGCATCCTCAACGGGAGGAACAGCGTCAGGTTTTGCACACATTTTTATGCTCGACTATGGTTTGCCGGTTACCTGCCCCGTTACCGGGGAAGAGATGACTCTGAATTTACACACAGAATTTGTTTATAACGATGGTGTTGGCCCGACAGGCGGCAATGTAGACCAAGACTGGTCAAATGCTGTTTTGGGTGTCTCAACAGTTTTTGACCTCGGCAATGACCTTTCCTTTACACCGGGAATTTATTATCAATCCTCATGGGATGATTCGGTTAATGATGAGGATGAATTCTGGGTGAGTTTGAGCATGACCTACAAATTCTAAGAATTAGTTTCAGGTTTATTATCTTGCATTCTTGAGAGGCTGGTTCCGAAAACCAGCCTCTCCTGTTTTTCAAGATTAAACAAGTTTAGTGACTAAAAATGCTAACTCTAATCAATGTAAACAGAATGCTGCCTCTCATAGGCCCGATTGGTTTGGATTACATCGCCGGTTCAGCCAGACAGGCGGGCATAAATACTAAACTTCTTGACCTTGCTTGGGTTGAGGAGCCAATTGAAGCAATCAGAAAATATTTCTCGACTCAACAGCCGGAATTGGTGGGTATTACTTTTCGAAATGTGGACGATTCTTTTTGGCCAAATGCTGACTGGTTCGTTTCCGGATTGAAAGACACTATTAAGACCATCCAAAGTATGACGGACGCCCCGATTGTAATCGGCGGTGTCGGCTTTTCAATCTTTGCCAGGTCTGTTATTGAATACACAGGCGTTGATTTCGGCATACGTGGTGATGGCGAAACAGCAATAATTTCGCTCATCCATCAACTGCGGCAATCAAGAAGATTCATAGAAGTTCCTGGGCTTATTTGGCGGGAAGATGGCAGAATCCACTGTAATCCACCATCCTGGCCAAGTCCGATTTCATTAGCAACGGCCCGTAACTTTATTGATAACCTGAATTACCTCAAACGGGGCGGACAATGCGGACTGGAGACCAAACGCGGCTGCGACCGCAGTTGTATATATTGTGCCGACCCACTGGCCAAGGGTACCAAACTGAGACTACGGGACCCTTCGGAAGTTGCCGATGAGGTCCAGTCACTGCTGTCTCAGGGAATAGATGTGTTGCATATTTGCGATTCCGAGTTCAATGTTCCCCGAAACCATGCTTATGCGGTCTGTGAAGAGTTCAACAGGCGTTCACTCGGAAATATGGTTCGCTGGTATACCTATATGTTACCTATGCCTTTTGATGAAGAATTAGCCAGGGAAATGGCACGAGCCGGTTGCGTCGGCATCGACTTTACAGGTGACTCAGCTTGCCCCTCGATGCTCAAAACCTACCACCAGCGGCACAACAAAGACGACCTCGCTTCTTCGGTGACGCTTTGCCGGAAAAACAACATCGCTGTTATGATAGACCTTCTGCTCGGCGGACCGGGTGAAACACCGCAAACAGTAAAAGAAACTATTGACATAATTAAAAAGATTAATCCCGATTGTGCAGGCGCTGCGCTCGGTATAAGAATTTACCCAGGCACGATTATGGGAAAAATAGCCGCCCAAGAGCTCAGTGAAGGGAAAGATTTTAATATGCACCGAAAATATACCGGCCTCATAGATTTCTTCAAACCAACTTTCTATATTTCCAGGGCCCTGGGCGAACATCCGGCAAAATTGGTAAGAGATTTGATTGGTGGTGACCAACGATTTTTCGCGCCTACCGACCAAACTGACAGCGAAACATCAGAAACTCGTGATACCGCCAACTATAACTACAATGAAAACCGGCCGTTAGTGCAAGCAATTCGGAAAGGTGCCAGGGGTGCATATTGGGATATCTTGCGGCAGAACAGGTGATATGGCTGGATAGAATGTCAGATTTAGCGAAGGATGTTCCAACAACTCCTGGAACCATCACCTTATGTCAATCACCAGTAAGGCTCGCAGAAACCTCCTCACAACCAGTATTTTCGACAGCAAAGTTTCCAATCCGCTTGCCGGATTCCACTGTATAATCGCCAAGAAAACCGCGGAAATTCACCTTGCCGTCAGCATCGGTTTTAAGTTTCAGCGGACCGGTCCACCATTCTTCCTTAATGAGTTTCTTCAGTGCATTATATGCTGGCTTAGGCGTCATATCCTTTCGCAAAAGGCCTGACGGCGCTCCCAGCCACGCACCATCCTGAAAATCCCACCACGTAAGTGCCTTAACCGATGGGTGTGAGAAAATATGTTTGTAAAACCCTACGACTTGTTTTTCCTGCTCTCGCTCGCCCTCAGGACTCGTCGGCCAGTCATTATACCTTTGACGATAGTTCAGGCCTGTTCTCGTCCCGCCGGAGACAACAGTTGTCTCTGTGAAATGCAGGGGCTTGCCGAATCTTGAAAACCGCTCAAGCACGTCCTGCGTCTGCTCCGGACTCCAGTTGCCCTGATGCATATGCGATTGTACGCCGATTACGTCAATCTCAACGCCCGCAGCCAGGCAATCCTCAATAAGCCTTTCGTAATCAGCAGATATGTTATCGTCATTGATAAGAAGTGTAGCTTTGGGATTCATCTGGCTTGCTTTAATAAAGACCTGTTTTACAAGCTCGACACGGCCAAGGTGCTGGCACAATCTTACAATAGGATTCTCCAACTCATCGAAATCCGGCATAATCACCACTTCGTTTATCACATCCCATATCTCAACCAGGCCGGCAAAATCCTTCATCTCACGCTCAATGCGCGCCAGTTGTCGCTCAAAAATCTCTTCGGGAGACCTACCCACCAACCAATGCGCCGTACGTGTATGCCAGCAAAGCGGGTGTCCTTTCGTCCTGATGTTGTGTTCCGCACACCATCGAGCCATTGCCTGTATTTGCGCGGTAATCGGTTTTCCCTCCTCAGGCTCAAAGCTACCCCAGTAAAACGGCAGCGTCGCAAAATTAAAAAGCTCAACGAACCGACGACGGTATTCCTGCCAGCGTGCATCTTCCGCCGGGGCTCTGAGTCCAAAGGCATTACACCCGAAAAGAAACTTGTGACGTACCTGACGAATATCAACAGACTCGTTTGCCAAGGGCCTGCCGTCACTACCGTTTATGGTC
>CAYZTY010000141.1:0-4827 GCA_964481525.1 uncultured Pirellulales bacterium | reverse complement strand
ATTATGAATGCCGGCGGAACCGTCGAGCTTATAGGCCTTCAGGACCATACCTCCGTATACGGCTATGATGCTATTAACGTATTTCAGAACCTGCAGCTTTTTGCGGGCTTCGAACTGCCTATTATAATTACGGAATTCAGCTTAGATGCTGACAGCTCGAGCTACACGGACATCCTTACAGAGAGTATGCGACTTATATTCGGCAACGATATGACCAACGGATTTGTTATGTGGGGATTCTGGGATTATCCTGATTGGATATGGCGGCCTGGCGCGGCGCTCGTCGATGAGAACTGGAACCTGACGGCTATGGGTGTAGCTTATGAGCAGCTTATGGCCCAATGGGATACCGATGAGGTAGTCTATGTGGACTCCAATAGTCAAATTGAATTTACCGGCTTTTACGGAGATTATATCTTTACAATCGGCGACCAGGCCTATTCGTTTAAATTTACCAAGGGCGAGGATAGTACCGAGCCTGTCGTTAGAATCTTATATGTGGACGACGATGCTCCCGGTGACCCGGCCCCTGGTAATCCAGATGTAAGCGACCCTAACGAAGATGGCTCCCTTGAGTATCCGTTTGATGCTATCCAGGAAGCAGTCGATGTGGCGGTGTACCGCCATACAATAGCTATCCTGGACGGTACATATACCGGAGACGGCAACCGGGATATCTACTTCCGAGGCAAGCCGATAAGAATAAAAAGTATAAACGGCCCGAATGCATGCATCGTAGATTGCCAGTCAACTACTTATGACCAACATTGTGCGTTTCTCTTTGCTGACAAAGAGGACAGCAATTCTGTACTGGAGGGGCTAACTATAACCAACGGCTGGCCCGCTTATGAGTACGGAGGCGCCATTGTCTGTTATGGAAACAGCAGCCCGATAATCAATAACTGTGTCCTCATCGGCAACGGCAACATTACCACGGGTTTGGGCGGAGCCATCGGCTGCTTGACCGATAGCGAGCCAACTATCACCAATTGCCGTATCAGCGGCAACAGCAGCGTCTTTGGGGGCGGCATCTATTGTGAAGGAAGCAGCCCAATCATTCGCAACTGTACTCTGACCGACAATTCGGCGGAAGCCTGGGGCGGAGGAGTATGTTCTTATATCGGCAGTCCTGTGATACAAAACTGTACCTTCAGCAATAACACAGCAGCGGACTCTGGCGGCGGGATTTACACTGAGGGTGGTACAGCGACTTTTACTAACTGCATTCTGTGGGCTAATACGGCCATTTCAGGACCTGAGTTGGCACTGGAGGCTTTGTCTACAATTACGGTTTCGTACAGCGATGTGGAGGGCGGTACATCGGCAGCGTATGTTGCGTCCGGATGTTCGCTGATATGGGACCCGAATAATATCGAACTCGACCCGAATTTTGTCGGTGCCGGCCATCCAAACCCCAACCAGCGCAATTATCATCTTATGCCCTGGTCGCCGTGTGTTAATGCAGGCGACCCTGCAGGCAGCTACGCAGACCAGAGTGATATTGACGGCAATTCCAGAGTTATCGCTGAACGCGTTGATATGGGGGCCGACGAGTTTACTTGCGTTGGTGACCTGGATTACAACGCCATAGTAAATATGTTTGACTTTGCATTCATTGGAGAATATTGGCAGGAAGCGGGATGTTCCGGGTTGGCGGAATGTGTTAAAGCAGACTTGAACAGGGACACGGATGTGAACTGGGAGGATTTGAAACTTTTCGTTCAGAATTGGCTTGTGGAAATTCTGGAATAACGACACTGCGACTGAGCCGACGTTGAGTAGAGTGAGTGGTTGTCTTAAGGGATATTATATTGCGGGGGAACTGCTGTTTTGAAGTCATTCCGTGATGGGAGGGACACAGATAACCGGCTGCGCAGTTTTTGTGTATCTACTGGACGTAGGTGGCGAATTTTACCATCATCAGCCGGGTGTACTTTCCTACCTCGCCTGAGCCTATAATTTTGTCGTTGAATTTCACAACGCCGACGATGTCCTTAGTGGTGACGGCAATGAAAAGCTCATTCGCACAGGCCGCCTGCTCGACGGTTAGACACTTTTCAACTACTTCCATCCCAATTTGACGGGCGGCTTTGATGGAATATTTTCTGGTAATAGAAGGCAGGATGTTTGTCGTGAGCGGTGCGGTCTGAAGAATATTATCGGTGACGGCAAAAAAGGCCGAGCCTGCGCCTTCGGTTATCAAACCTGCTTCATTAACAAATATCGCCTCTTCGCAGTCCTTTTTGGCGGCGTCCAGTCTGGCCAGTACATTGGGCAGCAGGTTCAGCGACTTTATGTCGCATCTGTGCCATCGCCAGTCCGGGAAGGTGCAGACAGCAATTCCATTTGCTTTCTGGTCGGTGAAGTCGTCAAGCTCGGTAATAGTAAGGAAGAAATTGGGCTTAAGCTCTTTAGGTGCAATGTGACTTCTGAGCGCCGAGCCCCGGGTGACGTGAAAATAGATTTTGGCATTGGCAATGCCGGCTTGTTCAAAAGCCTCGAGCAGTCGTGAGCGGATTTGCTTTATATCAACGCCGTGTATCTCAATTTTGGCCAGGCTCACCGAAAATCTTTCCAGGTGCTCGTCCAGGGCGAAGATTTTGCCGCTGTAGCTGCGGAGGACTTCATAGACACCGTCGCCGAAGAAAACTCCCCTGTCCAGGTAAGCAGAGGCTACTTCGGCCATCGGCAGAATTTTATCCTGTATAACGGCTATTTCCATAAGGGCACTCCTGTAGCGTCATTTTGCAGGATTCTAACCGCTTATACAATGATTGCTAAGAAAAATCATCGAATAATTTGCTTTACAAGCCGGCCGAGACTGTTTAGAATCCCACCTCTGGAATTCAAAAAACGAAGGAGTTTCAAGTGTATGCGATAATCGAACAGGGCGGAAAGCAATACAAGCTCACCGAGGGTGACGTGATTAATATTGAGCTGACAGACGTTCCGGAGGATGCGGAAAGCATCGATTTGGATAAGGTTTTGTTCGTAAGTGACGGCCGGGAGACGAAGATTGGCCGGCCGTATCTGCCGGGAGCAAAGGTGGTGGCTAAATTGGCAGGCGGCCCGGATAGCGCGATTGCTAAAGGGCCGAAACTTTATCCTATGCAGTTCCGCAGACGTAAAAACAGCAGGAAACGCATAGGACACCGGCAGAAATATCTACAGGTGATAGTCGAGAAGATAGAGGTTTAACAGGCCTGACAAAACAATCAATAAATTGCTTTGAGTTCTTTTTCTTTACTCAAAAACAGCCAACCTTTTATTATATGAATGCATCTCTACGCTCAAAGCTTGTAATGGTTAAACAAGAGTGTTTGGGATAAAGCCCAGGGGGTCGGCAGTTATATTCCGGTAAATTCTTAACCTGATACGGTCTTCGATTGATGCTTTTGAATTAATTTCAGGGCGTACTCTTGCCAGCGGTCGGGGCCGTGTTCGGTAAAATAGTCGAATGATGCGTCTTCAACTAACCGCCCGAGCACAGTCTTACGCTCTGCCGGGTCGGTGAGTTCGGTTATGACCTGCTTGCGTAGTTTCATTAATTCATTGAGAAACCCGCCGTGTTGGGTGGTGAAGGTCTTTTCAAGTTTTTTCCTTAGATGGCCCGCATAGGCTGGGCACTGCCCCTCGGTGGAAATGGCTATCTGCAGTTTACCTCTGTTTACCACTGCCGGGATAAAGAAATCACAATGCTCCGGGTCGTCGACAACGTTACACAACACCTGCAACTGCTGGCAATCCTTGTGGATTTGGTGGTTTAGCTCTCGATTATTAGTCGCTGCTATCGCAAGTAATGCGCCGGTAAGATATTCTTTAATGTACTTGCCTCTGATTAATTTGGTGTTTGTCCAGCGGCAGATTGCCTCGAGAACGGGGTTTATTTTCTCGGCGACAATTATCAGCCTGACTCCTGCCGCAAGCAGCGACTGAGCTTTACGTGCCGCGACACTTCCGCCGCCTATCAAAACGACGCGCTGGCCGGCTAACTCGAGAAAAATAGGGTACTTAGCCATAGTGAAAACTATTGTAACTTTTAATGTCAAGGCCCACAAGAGACATTAGATGTAATCGGCCTCAGTGAAGACTGGCGGGTGATGGGTATAACTTACAATGAAGGCTGCCCTGGACGTTTTCCCGCAGACCTGCCTGCCCGGTTACCTCAGGACCGCAGGGCCAAACTAAACGGCTCCGGAGCCTTGAAGGAAAGAACAGCAGGATTATTCTGCCTTCGGTTTACACGTACATTGGGCTGATGGCTTGCCGCAGCCGGAACATACCTTGTTCTTGATGGGCCGGCCGCACTTTTTACAGGCAGAGCATCCGCAACTTTGGCACATTTTCGATTCTCCTTAAAAGCACCGTAGTATTCTATCAAGCAGAAAGGAGTTCTTCAACTTCTTATCATATTTTTCTTTTCTTTTTCCCTAAAGAAAATAGGTAAAAATCTAACCTTATTTAACCGGTTTTTACAGTTAATCGGTAAAAATCACAATTCTTCTAAAATACAACACAATTGGGGTCTTCCGGGTTATTGCATTTGAGCCAGTCATTAGCAATCGTATTCAGGTCCACGAAATCGACATAACAGTCGCCGGTTATATCGCCAGCCAATCCAAAGCCATACATCTTAACATCATAACAATCAGCCATCGCAACAGAATTGTACAGGTGAAGAAGCTGAAAGCCCTTGAGCTCGAAGTAGGCTTTATTTGCCTTAATTTTGAATTTGCTGAGTCCCTGGAAAAGGTTAAGGTAGAGATAACCAGCTGCATTCGGCGCCGCACAGTCTACATTCGTGCCGTCGGTGGTCCAGTAATACAG
>CAYZTY010000140.1:0-4841 GCA_964481525.1 uncultured Pirellulales bacterium | reverse complement strand
TATCCCGGCATCCGAGCTGCTTCGATTTATGAAGGCTCACAATATCCCCACCGATATGCTCGATGTAGGTAAGCTGCGTGTGCTGGTTATTGATTCTGACTGGGAAATTGCCTCAGGCCTTTCACAGGCCTTAAAGGGCCGAGGTAACTATGAGACCCAAACCGCACAGAGCAGCTTCGATGCCGGGGCAGTAGCTCAAAAATTCATTCCGCACGTAGTATTGATTAACTTGTTGGCTGAGGATATCGACGCGGGCGCCATCTGCAAACACATCCGCTCCAATGAGGACCTGCAGGCCGTTAAGGTTATTGCCCTTGCCGACCGGCTCAGCGAGTCCGAGACCTTCGCACTGATGAAAAAGGGCTTCGATGCGACCCTGCCCAAAAATGCCGACATCACAGATACCATAAAGAAAATCGAAGAAGTAACCGCCATCATTTACTAATCCCAAACACACAGCCTCTAATGCTCTTACCGTCGACCCGATTGCTTAAGATTTTATGTAGTCGGATTATTTACGAGATGAGGTACTTAGCTGAAATTAGGCGAGTCTTATATCAGGCAGCGGTATAGACAAGCCAGACTCCTCCCAGCAGGACCAGTATGCCGCAGATTCTCTTAAGGATTATTGCGCCTTTGGACCTCTCATTCCAGTTCATATATCGCTGCACTATTTCGGTAAAAGTTCCGGCAAAAACAATCACCGAACAATGGCCGGTTCCGTAAACAAGCAACAACAGAATTCCATAAAGTAGGTTTGTTGATGCCAGCTTGAAGGTTACGCCCAGCATAGGGGCCATATAGGCGAACGTACAGGGGCCAAGTGCGATTCCGAATACAAGGCCGAGGATAAAAGCGGCCGGCGTCCCCTTTCGTTTCATTCCAATCTGTCCGGGGCCGGAGAAAGGCATAGGTATTACATCCAGTAAATGAAGCCCGACAAGAAAGAATATCAACCCGACGAAATAATTTCCGTACCTGCCCACGTCGCCCATCATTCTTCCCGCTGCACCGGTAACAGCCCCTATGGCACCGATTGTTATTAAAATGCCCACTGCGAACAGCGTGGAAATCCAGAAGGCTCTTTTGGTTGAGATTATGCCCTGCTCATCAATGAATCCTACGATTAACGGGATACTGGCTAAGTGACAGGGACTAAGCAAAATGCTGAGCACTCCCCAGAGAAAGGCAGCGCCTATAGCTATTAGAGGTGTTGCCTGGACGGCATTTGTTAATCCTGAAAATAACTGCTGCACCGGCTTTTAATCCTGTTTTTTGTCAATGCCGTTAGGCATGGCTAAGTCCATTCTCACGCCGAGCTGCTTCCACTTTGCCAGGATGTCTTTTTTGGAAAAGAATCCTTCGTGGCGAAATAACTCTTTGCCGGAATCATCAAGGAATATTTGTGTTGGAATTATTCTAATACCGAACTTACTGCCTGCATCCGGGTCTTTCCAGACGTCGATGAGATTTACGTTAAAAACTCCGGCATATTCTCTCTTCAACTCTACAAGAATGGGGGCCATCATTTTACAGGGGATGCATTTATCCGCACCGAGGTCAATCAGCCGAGGTAAGGCCTTAGGTTCATTAACCTTTTCAGTTTCAACTGCAGGGCTTTCATTGATAGTAATGTTTTCAATGACAGTCCTGGCGGCCCTGGATTCTGAATCGGCCTTGTTGTGTTGCTTAATGGCAATTGCCACACCGACGATGAGTATCAAAATAACAACTACAGTGATTCTTGTAACCTTGTCCATAACAGGTTTGCCTCTCTTTTAAATAAAGCAGGTTTAACCAATTATTTTCTCAATATCTTCAATTGATGGAACTTTACCTACTATTTTAACCTGCCCATCGACGGCTAAAGCCGGTGTCATCATAACACCGAACTTCATAATCTCGTTGAGGTATGTGATTTTTTCAATCTTATATTCAATGCCCAATGTCTTGGCGGCGGCTTCTGCATTTTCCGCCAGTTTCTTACACTTCGGACAGCCGGTCCCGAGTATTTGAATCTTTTTCATTTTTGAATTTCCTTTTTGACCTCACTTGAAAAATCTCTCATCCGCCTTTTGTTTCCTTTCGTCCCGGTGCTCCAGCCAGCCATGTTTCTGGGCGGCAAAACTGTCGAATTTTGGAACATACGGCTTGATGTCAAGCAGCGGCGTTCCATCGAGTATATCCAGCTCTTCAATAAACAGCGTGCAATCTTCTATGTTTATTAGTTTAACACAGGATAGTCCAATTGGATTCGGCCTTGCGGGTGCCCTTGTTGCAAAGAGGCCTCTTTCGACTTTATCCATATATGGTATTACTTTAAGTTTAGGAGTAGAGGACCTGTCAAACCAGAAGATAAGCCAGATGTGTTCGAAACCTTCGAGGTCTTTCAAAGCCTCTTTGTACTCGGGAAATACTTCAACAGTACCTTTTGCGCCTTTCGCAAAGGCCGGCTGTATGGGTGTGCCCGGGGCTTTCTTAAAGGTTGAATTAATAATTCCTATCGGTTTAACATTCATCTTTATTACCTCAATCAAAAACACATGCCGAATATAATCCCGGAAATTGTTGCCATTACAATCACGATTAAAACAAAAACGATTGTTTTGTTTGTACCCATTACGGAGCGGATGACTAACATATTGGGCAGTGACAGTGCTGGCCCGGCCAACAATAGCGCCAGTGCAGGACCTTTACCCATACCCGCGCCGATTAAACCCTGCAAAATGGGTACTTCCGTAAGAGTTGCGAAATACATAAAAGCACCGGCGACCGACGCAAAAAGATTTGCCCGTATTGAGTTGCCGCCGACAGCTTTTGTAACCCAGCCCGATGGAATAATGCCTTCGTGCTCGGGCCGGCCCAGCAGAAAGCCTGCAATCACTACGCCTATAAACAGAAGTGGCAAAATCTGTTTTGCAAAATCCCAGCTTACCTCAACCCACTGGCCAAGCTCGTCTTTTCTGAACCATAAGACCAGCATAGAAATCAAAGCTATTGCCAAAATCCCGGTAATAATCCACTTGGCTGAGTAGATATGAAACCATAAGCCGGTATTGATAGTAGGCCTTGCCCAGTTAGCGAAAACAAGAATTCCGACCATACTTGCAAAATAGACGGCATTCTGCGCAATTGTTCTTTGTTGCTGGGACTCCGGCATAGCCATTTGGCCGTTGGCCTTTTCAACTTCCTCTTTACGATAAATGAAATGCATAATAAGGCCGATGACAATGCTGAAAAGAATTGCTCCAACCGCGCGTGCTATTCCTATCTCAAGGCCGAGCACCCGGGCCGTCAGGATTATGGCAAGGACGTTAATGGCAGGCCCAGAATACAGAAACGCGGTTGCAGGTCCTAATCCCGCCCCCATTTTATATATGCCCGCAAACAAGGGCAGAACCGTACAGGAACAAACCGCCAAAATCGTCCCAGACACGGATGCAACGCCGTAGGCAAGGACCTTATTTGCCCCGGCACCGAGATATTTCATTACTGAGGCCTGACTAACAAAAACGGAAATCGCACCAGCTATGAAAAAGGCGGGGACCAGGCACAACAAAACATGCTCTCTGGCATACCACCTGACCAGATACAGCGACTCTGTAACGGCATTGTCGAAACGTGGAATTCCTGCAGGCAGGTAGAAACAGCCGAGAAATACAGCGATGATAACAGACAGCTTTTTCCATTCGGTTTTCCAGTGCATCCAGACCTCCGGGGGCTATAACGCCTTCAGCAACTTTTCGTTTTCTTTGGCCTGCTGTTTTAAAACGCCGGTAGTACACGAAAAGAAATCGAGTATGCAGGGTGTTTTCAATTTGTAGATAACTTTTAGACCTTCTTTACGATACCCCAACACGCCGGCATTGACCATTACGGAAAGATGTCGTGAGACGTTAGAACGCTCGGCGCCGATATGCTCGGCAATATCACAGACGCACCGCTCGCCGTGATTAAGAAAATGCACGATTGCGATTCTCAGCGGATGCGATATTGCCTTTACGATTTCCGCCTGCTTTTCAAATAAGAGCTGCTTTTTCCTGCTTAACATTTTCATCTCCAAACTATGTTACTATATGACTATATACTCACATAGTATTTCCTTGTTCGAAATTAGTCAAATATTTTCTCGTTCTATTTTGGCGGTTTTCATTCTGCGGCTTAAAGGGGTCTTGATGAAATCGGAGGCGTCTTCACGAAGGTCCGCTACAATTATGGTAATGGCCTGCGGCATGATTGTGAACTTTTATTATTCTGCTCCTGGATTGCGGCTTTTTGTTCTTGAATTTTAATCTGTATTAGGTCATTATTTTGGTTTTCCGACTTAATCGTTGATATTCTGCCTTACTGATTATTGAAAGTGGCGTGTATGGAGCTGTCGGTCTTAACCAGGCTGAGAATCACGGCGGTGCTTGTATTAGGGGTGATTGTAATAGGCATTTTTGCCTGGCCGATGGTCCGGCCGGGTGAAGGCTTCGGGGCTGTAACAGCATTTGGCGGGGCCATTAGCCCTGCGGAGGCAGTGGTTCTGGTGTTTTTGGCCTTGCTGGTGGGCCTGGTTGCCTATTTTCTGTCATGGCCGTACGGCCGGGAGATAGGTATATTAGCGGTGCCTGCCGGGCTTGGTATATGGGCGGCCCGCAGTGGTGGGATGGCCGAGCTTCTAAGGCTGAATCCGCTGATACAGCAGCGACAGAATGTTTACTGTACTCTCAGATGGGAAAGCCTTTTTTGGCTGGGAATCGTAGCGGTTGGCTTCGCCGGTGTTCTTTTAGCTCAGAGAATAGCCTCAGCCGACCAGAGAGAAACTGCTGAGTCGGGAGTTGGTAGGTTTGGCATTA
>CAYZTY010000139.1:0-4859 GCA_964481525.1 uncultured Pirellulales bacterium | reverse complement strand
CAACTACCGCATCGAATTTGATGTTTACTCTGCCAGTCGGATAAAATGTCCAGTCAGTGGTCGCCTCGACCATATCGAATTCAATAAATGGATTGCCCGGCGGGCCGTCACCATTATTCAATCGTGGATGACAGAACTGCCGAACGCGCAGCCGGACCGGTGTGTTCTCAAGTATCTCAAGAGTAGCGCTGCCGACGCTGCTATTCTTGCCCATCGTTGTCATGAACTCCTGACTGCCAAGAAGATAGATGTCGTAATCGAAGATGCCACCCTGGCAATAATTGCCCCCGTGCCAGGTAACAAGGTTATCCGCCTGGGCCGGGTCATAGACCTTATCGAACATCCGGTAGATGCCGCCGTTATAGAAAAGACTAAAAATGACCTTCCATTCGCTGGTTTCGACGATGAGCTCCTTCTGTGCGGCAGTTAAATTATCCGTGACCACGAGCGTGGCTTCTACAGGCGTCCATCCGTCGGGAATATCCAGTTCACCTTGAACCGGCGTGATTGATACGAGAAACAACGCGACACAGGACCATAAAAAGATGCCCTTCAAATACTGTCTATTGCGCATCGTATCTGATTCCTTTTCATTTTTTTGTAGAACCTGCAATTTGAAATTCTTCGCTTTGGGCGATTAACGTGCAGCCGACATTTGAGTCGTTTCGTAGTTGTGGTTTCTATGGCGGTGGTGTTGGCACCTCGCCCATTCATAGTAATTTTATATAATAGAAGCAGGATTGTCAAGAAAAAACCGGATACTGGATGCTCGACACAATTTAACGTATAGCGTGGAGCGGAGAGAAGGGAAAAAGGAGAAGTGAGAAGGGAGAAGAAGAAGAAAATTAAAGATCAAAAACAAAATGCAAAATTCAAATGCTCAAAATGGTATTGTGCGGGGTGAGTGGGATTTTTTTGTTAAATAAAGGGACAAGAAGTGGTAAAATTTAAGAGGATATAATAACAAATGAGGTAGGACAGCGAGGAAGCAGCGATTGTGCTATCGTGAAGCGTATATCGTATCCGACTTCGCCTTGTGGCTACGCCGGACAAGTTGCGTATTGCGCCAGTTGAAGTGTTGCGTTGCATCGCGGTTTTTATAGGTTACCGCGGGGGAGAAGAGTCTTGACCTTTTGAGATAATTCGTGTAAAATTATTGATGTCCCGCCACACAAACGGCGGGCAAGCATGGGGAAAACATTGTGTTCTGCAACCGCTTAAACTGAAAGTGTCAGATAATGATTGACTCAGCTTTTTTATGAGGGGTGCTGCGATGAAAATAGAACAACTCCTGTTAGTGTTTGTCGTCATTTCCATCTTTCAACTGCCTGCGACGGCCGGGCAGGAGGCAATCGGCGTCGATTATTTCGAGGTCAAAGGCACTAATTCTTATGCCTGCTGGACCGACAAATCCAATCTCTACATAGGCAGCCCGGCGACGTTCACAACCGGTTCCTGCGGCGATGCGGTGCCGGTCGAAATGAGCGTCGGAAACGGTTCTCTTATGTTTCAGAGCACAAGACCGCCGGGGGGCCCGCCATGGGCATGGTGGGTTGTTCTTATTCGATTCGAGAAGTGGGCAAGCGTTAACTTTATGCGGTACGGTCAAAACGGTCAGATGCCATACCTGTATTTGCGCGTGCAATGGGGACAGATTGCGCCCGGGGCAGGACTGGACATCGGATTGACCGACAATCACGACATCTGGAATTATTACGAGGCATACGCCGGTCTGCCCGGCACGTACGTTGACAACACAGCAACTGTAGCTCTTTCGGACTATGTGCCGAGTCCGGTCGTCGGGCAATGGTACGATGTGTATATCCCGATGCAGGATTTTCTCGATGACAATCCCGACCTCGACCTGACAAGAATTGAGAAAATCAATTTTGCGGGCACGGGGAGTTATACCTCGACCAATACATTCTACATTGAAAAGATAAAGGTCGTGCCGGCCATAGGCAGCAGTAATCAGTATCTCGATATGGTCAAGGTCAACCAGTTCGGATACCTGCCGAACGACCGCAAGCTGGCCATTGTCAGCTATGAGGAGGGCGCGGTGGACACGCCGCCGACACAGTTTCAGGTCAAAGACACAGTGACACAGTCGGTTGTCTATACGGGAACGCTTGAGTTGAAAAATGCCTCGAGCCCGGAGTGGAACCAGTCGGGAGATATTGTGTATCACGCGGACTTCAGCTCTTTTACCACGCCCGGAAGATATAAAATTGTGCTGCCTGAAATTCCAAACCAGTCCTCGGTCGAATTTAAAATCGGTGACAAGGTTTTCAACAGGGCGTTACGCGACGCTCTGCGTGTTTTATACTATATGCGCTGCGGCCAGGAGATTAACGAACCGTACTGCGAGGGTTATAGCAGACCCGCTATTTACGCCAACAATGCCAACTGCAATTATGATTACGAAAGCGGCGCGCCGGACCATTGGTACGAATACACCGAACCCACGCGTGACATTTTCGGCGGCTGGTTCGACGCGGGCGACCTGCATATGGATACGCACGGCCCCGTAATATCGATGTGGTTTTTGATGGAGACGCTCGAACAATTTAAAGACAA
Source organism: uncultured Pirellulales bacterium (assembly GCA_964481525.1). Classification (GTDB taxonomy): domain Bacteria; phylum Planctomycetota; class Phycisphaerae; order Sedimentisphaerales; family CAYZTY01; genus CAYZTY01. Next base: position 2,282 of record CAYZTY010000139.1, on the reverse strand, counting down.
GATCGGCGACGACATCCTGAATCTGCCGGAATCGGACGGCCAAATCAATGACCTTATTCATATCATCAAGTGGGAGCTGGACTGGTACAAGAAGATGCAGAACGACGACGGCTCGGTCCTTTTCTATGCGGATGTCAACCATTCAGGGTCCGACATCAGCTACCAGCGCGTCTCCGATATAACCACCACCGGGGCCTGCGCACTTGCCAGCACTTTCGCAAAGGCATATTCGCTTTTATACGATGTCCCCGGGCTGGAAACATACGCCGCGGACCTGCTGAGCCGCGCTGAATTATCCTGGACCTGGCTCGAAGACAATCCCGGATTTTTCAATCCTCCTCCGCCTCCGGACGGACGGTATGTTTATATGCACGACGCCGGCGAGGATGCAGCCGACCGCGCGTTTGCGGCTATCGAACTTTACCTGGCTACGGGAAATACAACTTACCGTGATTATTTCGAGAGCAGGTTTAACGGCAACGCCCTGACCGCTTTCGGGCTGAGTAACACGGTTATGTCCGGAATCATCGCGTATATTACCTCGCACTGGATAAACCTAGGATATATGGATTACGCCGAAACAAGCAGGCCGGTCAATACTACTTATAAAAATCACCTGCGGCAAAAGTATATTGACCAGGCGAACTATATTCGTAATAACGTGAACGGCTGTCCCTACAATATCCCTATGGCATACTCGGGACATCTGTACTGGGGCTCCAGCGCCGGTGTGCTTGCCACCAACGCTTTTGTTTTTCAGCGGGTGTACGAATTGGGAGGTGAAACCGATATCACTTATCGCAACGTCGCGCTGGATGCCTTGGACTGGATTGCCGGGCGAAACCCGGTATGCAGGAATTTCATGACCGGCTACGGTGATGCGACCCACGGCACGGACCTTTACTCGTTTTATTTCTTCGACCTCAATCATATCGTGCCCGGTTTTCTCTGCGGCAGCATTGATGTTTACGACAATTCCCAATTAACGGACAATATCCTGTATCCGTGGAAACGCTTCCTTAATGCCTACATAGCCGCTGTCCTTGAGCCAGCGATATACTGGCAGGCGGAGACGAGTTACCTTCTGGCATATTTCGCCAGCGACCTTAAACAGCCGGGAGATTTCGATAGTAACAGCAAGGTGAATTTGGCCGACCTGGAAACCTTTTCAAACGCATGGGTCAGCTCGTCCGGAGACTATAACTGGAATCCGGACTGTGATACCGACACGCCTAAAGACAACAGGATTGATTTTAAGGACTTCGCCGTCTTTGCCGCTGAATGGCTTGAATACTAAAAAGCTTTAATTTTACGGATTGTCCTACCCGTCTGATTTAAGCATGCGCCCCCACGTGAAACGTGGGGCCAAATATAATTTGGAGGCGACGCGTAGCGTCGCAGTTTTTTTAATAAACTCCGACAGTGCCGGGGGCTAACAGAAACGCTCCAATCGCCCGGGGTTGGTACATATTATGCAAATCAGTTATTGATTATCGGGGGGATTTGGCTATGATGTCGGTAAATGAAAAAGATTATTGCGGACAGAACAGCTAAAATCGATGCAAGCGGTATCAGGAAGGTCTTTGCGCTGGCCGAGACGCTCAAGGACCCAATCAACTTTTCGATAGGCCAGCCGGACTTCGATGTGCCTGAGCAGCTCAAAGACGAGGCGGTAAAGGCAATCAGGGCAGGCCAAAATAAATATTCACAGACACAAGGTGACAGCATTCTTAAGGAAAGAATAGCAGGGGGGTTAAAGGCCGAATTTGGATGGGAGAGGCCGGCTGTGCTTGTTACCAGCGGCGTCAGCGGGGCTTTGCTATTGGCCTTTTTAGCACTTATCAATCCAGGCGATGAGGTAATCATTCCCGACCCCTATTTTGTAATGTATAAACATTTAGTTAATATGCTGGGCGGCAAGTGCGTTTTTGCTGACAGCTATCCTGATTTTAACTTACCAGTCGAGAAAATCGCCGACTCTATCAGCGACAGAACAAAGATGATTATCCTTAACTCTCCATGCAATCCGACCGGTGTAGTTTACCAGGAAAAGCAGATTAAAGCAATTGCAGAAGCAGCAGGGGGGCAGGATATACTGGTGCTGACCGACGAAATATACGAGAAGTTCTGCTACGACGGCACATGCCCGAGTATCGCAAAATATTACGAAAAGACCCTTTTACTTCGTGGTTTTAGTAAATCCCACGCGATGACCGGCTGGCGGCTCGGTTATGCGGCAACGCACCCTTCGCTTCACGAAATCATCGAGCAGATGACAAAAA
>CAYZTY010000138.1:0-5099 GCA_964481525.1 uncultured Pirellulales bacterium | reverse complement strand
CATCGGAAGTTATAGTCCGGGGGACCTGCATCCCCTGCAGGTCGTGAATACAAAAGCCGACATTAAACTGGCCCAACAATTCATAGCAATCCTGTGAAAACCAACTCTCGTGGCGAAACTCAAAAACACATATCTCCTTTTTGCCGAGGAGTTTCAGGAAATCCTTTAATAAACCAAGGTCTTTGTGCATAGACGGCGGCAGTTGATACAGAACCGGCCCGAGTTTTCCTTTCAATATACCGATTCTTTGCCTGAAGCGTTTAAGCTCATCGGCTGAGTCTTTGAGCCTTTTTATATGGGTAATAAATCGATTCGCCTTTACCGAATAAACAAAATCCTTAGGCGCAAGCTCATACCACCTCTGCAGGCTTTGTTCCTTGGGAAGTTGGTAGAAAGTATTATTCAGCTCAACCGTCTCAAAATGCCCTGCGTAATACTCAAACCACTTGTTCTTCGCGAGCCCGGCTGGATAAAAGCGGTCCCTCCAGTGATTGTAATGCCACCCTGACGTTCCGATATGCATTCCGAACTTGCTTTTTGCCATAATATTATCTTAGCGGATTGAATAATTTCAGGAAATGGTATAATCTTTTATCATCTCGATTAGCAAAGGACAAGCAGCGATGGAATTTGGACCTGGACAATTAGGCAAATTGCTTATTCTTGCCGGCATCATAATAGTTGCTCTCGGAGCAATGCTTTTGATCCTGGGTCGGCTCGGCTTTTTCAAGCTGCCCGGTGACCTAAACTTCGGGTCCAAAAACTGGCACATCTTCCTGCCAATAACAAGTTGTATTCTGATTTCGCTTCTGCTGACGTTAATCCTATGGATAATCAATTACCTCCGCCGCTAACCCGGTCAGCATTAGGCCATCTCAAACTTCACGAAAATATCTCTCGGTCAATTTGCCCCACGTGAAATCTGCCGTCACGGCGGATGAACTTAACCACCGTATCAAGCTGCCTGCCCACAAAAGCACTATCGTTTGAAACCAGTGCTATCCCTATTACCGCCTGCGAACGGCTGTCCTGCTTTTCCACCTCAGAGACGGAAAGATTGAACCTGCTTTTTAATCTTTCAATAATGCTCTTTACAATTCTCCTCTTTTCCTTGAGTGAATTGATTCCACTCATATGAATGTGAATTGTAAGCAGGCCTACAATCATTTTTGCCCTTTGAAGAAATCTTATTTCAAGCTTTGCCCGTATGTGAACCTAAGACTACCAAAATGCCAAAGGGGCTGCAAGCGTCAGCTCACAGCCCCTGAATTTAAAATCTCCACCATTTGCCAAAACCTGAAATCACCATCTTACGGCGCACAGGCCGCGTTGTTCGGGTCTGTACATTTCAGCCATTCCTGACCAAGCACTGCAAGGTCCTTCAGGTTGACATAGCAATCCTTGTTTATGTCCGCAGTTTGGTATGGCGTTCCGGGGTCGCCGCACTTCTCGGGTATATCGGTCGTATAATCCTGGCCTTGTGGATATGGAAGCGGAGGCCAGGGCGGAACGGGAATCCAGCCCGTAGGTGCCGCCATATACCGCATTGTATAGTCCTGACTGAGCCAGTCACTGAACTGCCACAGCTCATCGTCATCGAGAAAACCGTAACTATGGCCGAACCTGAAGTTCTGCGCCCAGTATTCCGATTCCGGCCCCGCAGGCGCCAGCATATACTCATGAATCTCGGGACTCTGGCAATACCTGTACCTGTGCTGAGAGCGGAACTTGCCCACCAGGTCCATAGAAGTACCCGTATCTTTATAGATATCGAAGGCGCAGACAACGTAACCGCCGCACATATTCGGCTCGTACATAGCCATTCCACCCGGAAGCTCCGGCGTCCTGAGGTCCCAGATAAACTCCGCCTTTCCTTCAAGTACGAGGGGGTAGGTAAAGTAGGTGTTTGCCATACAGATATTGCTGGTATTAGGGTCGTACGGCTCGATAAGCTCGGCCGTTATAGTCACCCAGGTGCAATGCGGCACAGGACCTGGGAAATCCCAGTCAACGCTAAGCGAGGTTGGCGGCGGCCCACCACTTTCCCCGATATCCGGCTCGTTAACATCTACGTCAACACTAATGCGGTAACCCAGAATATCAACTCCCGCAGCTATTGTGCTGTGCAGGTCGGTAGCATTGGCGTCCTCATTATTTTGATGAATCTTATACGAACCGACGACCGTTTGTGTCCCAGGATTGTTACCCTCACCGGTATCACTGAGTATTACAATGTCATCGATATATCGGTGGTTATCGCTATTGCTATAGTTAATGTACCATCCGACACCCTCATTACAATCGTTGCCGATTGGATTCGGGTCGTTAAAGTCGTCGTAAGTGTATGTCTGGACATCCTGCGCTTGGTTCCAGAAATCCGAATCGGTGACCTTTACCTGGCTCGGGTTACCAGTAAGGTCGTTGCTATCTCCGCTGTCACCCCAGGCGGTGATGGCATGACCACCCTTGCCAATATTACTATCGCAGGTAGGCTTGCGGATACCCAGTCTGACATAATGACAGTCACGCAGCTCATTACCCACTATCTTAGGCAATTCGGTACTGGCCCAGGGGTATCGGTTGTAAGTTCTGCCGCGAACCGTTACCACCGAGTAGGGATTACTGTTTCCCCAGGTGTTGTAGGCAGAATGGAGCCAAGCATCAATAGCGGTATCGGCCCATCCGGGATGGTTGCCATCAACCAGATGCGACCACAGCTCGAGATAAATATCGTCGGCCCTCTCCTGGATATCGTTTCCGTCACCATAGCCGGCTCCCGCGAGCATATTGGATGCCGCCGCCATCCAGCACGTCGGCTTGTTCCCGTGCAGATGGTGGGCCTTGTCCACATCCGGAGGTGTATTTGTCTTCTGCCAGTCAGCTATTGCTACCGCCGAGACAAAAACAAGAAAGAATGCCACAGATAAAAATGGGATGGCCTTTACAACAAATAAAAATCGTTTCTTCATAACAGTCCTCCTTCTCAATAAACGCACATTGGCTTCTTTTTATAACGAATATTTTCAGATAGGAAAGCCCGTAAACGTGATAAATGAAGAAACAGGATGAGAGCTTTCTCGCCGCTCCTTTGCTGTTTTTCCGCCTAACTCAGTAAATTATCATACAAACTGGGAAAAATCAAGAAATAATACAAAAATTTACAATAATGCCTTGATTTAATATCGGCTTGGAATCACGGCCTTGGGTGATACTTCCTGTGAACGCTTTTCAGACGTTCCTGGTCAACATGTGTGTAGATTTGGGTGGTGGCAATGTCAACATGGCCGAGCATTTCCTGAACACTGCGCAGGTCCGCGCCGCCGGCCAAGAGGTGCGTGGCAAAGCAATGTCTCAAGGTATGTACGGTTAAGTTCCGCGGCATACCCGCGCGCAGGGCGTATTTTTTCGTCAGCCGCCAGATGTCGATTCGATTCATCGGTCGGCCCGTTCGAGAAAGCAATAGATAATCACCACTAAACGGCTTTACTAATAACGGCCGAAGTCTCTCAAGATACTCCCGCGTTGCTGCAATTGCCGCCCTGCCGAGCGGAATTACACGCTCCCTGTTGCCTTTGCCCAGACACCTCAAATAACCAACGTCCAGATTCAGACCGCTTATCTTCAAGCCCCCCAGCTCGCTGGCACGCATACCCGTCGCATAAAGCAGCTCCAACATCGCCCTGTCGCGAAAATAGAAAGGCTCATCCGGAACAGGCGCGTTAAGAAGGTCGATTACCTGCTTTTTGTTACATATAACAGGCAGCTTCTGCCAGAGCTTTGGGCCTTCAAGAATTGCCGTAAAGTCCTCCTGCAACAGCCCGGTGTGTTTGGCAAAGCGAAGGAGCAGCTTTATCGCTACCAGACTGCGAGTAATGGAAGCCTCGGCCATATTTTGAATAGAAAGCCGGCGAATGTATTTGGAAATTAACGGCGGGGTTACCTGTTCAAGGCCGGACAGGTTCTCGGCCTGACAGAATTTTGTGAAACTCATCAAGTCCCGGCCGTACCCAAGGACGGTATTTTCCGCCAGTCCGGCCTCAATTTGAAGATAACTTAGAAAATCTCTAATCGCACTACCCAATGGCAGCGTAGAGAACTTCTCACACAGATTTTGAGTTTGCCTTGAGACCATCGAAAATCACTTAAATCACTGTAAAATCACTTTATTGTCTTCGCAAAACCGGTATTATCGTATGTGTGGGCCTTTATGAATATCGGCGTCAAAAGTAAATAATCTTTAACAGCGCCGCACACAGGCCAAAACGCAGACATTTGGCCCTTGAGGCCGGCCGCAACAGCAGATATAATCAGGCCAAAAATAAAATGGCGGTATTATAAAAAAAAAGGGACCGAGAACAATTATGCCAATCAAACGACACATTCTGAATATAACTGCTTTGCTGCTTTTCGCAGGCTGCCAGGCCGAGGAGCGATTCGTAGCAAAACAGAAAATCTGCCGGGAAGATGTCACAAAACCCGAGTTGATGCGTATCGCTGAAGACGTTCTTTCCGAAATGTATTTTGTCATAGACAAGGCGGATATCGAACACGGCCTGATAAGGACAAAATCGCTACCCGGCGCGCAGTCTTTCGAGGTCTGGCGAAGCGACAACATCGGCCAGCACAATACGACCGAGGCAAATCTGCACAGCATCGTAAGAACGGCGGAGCTTACCTTCAGCCGGAATAATCATCAGCTTTGTGTTGACTGCGATGTGAAAATACATCGATTGTCTCTGCCCGAGCGGGAAGTTAACAGCACAGCCAGGGCATACAGCCTGTTTTTTGATGGTATCGGCTCGCTGGAAAAACTAAAACTCAGCAATAAACAAACAAAGCAAATAGCCTGGCTCAAGATGGGCCGGGACAAAAGACTCGAGACTGAAATCCTTAACCGAATTGAAACCCAAATTACGAATCTTAAACGATAGGCAGCTATGCGAGTATTAGTCTGCGGCGGTGCAGGATATATCGGCAGTAATATGACGGCGATGCTGGGTGCCGCCGGCCACGAGCCGGTCGTTTTCGACAACCTTAGCACCGGCCACAAAGCGGCAATCCAAACAGCCCCGTTTGTCCACGGCGATTTGAACGATTAC
>CAYZTY010000137.1:0-5259 GCA_964481525.1 uncultured Pirellulales bacterium | reverse complement strand
AGGAATGCGACGAGAATGGCAAGTGCGTAGATAGATGTACTCTTGACCCGGAGACCTGCACCTGCCTTATTTTGCTGAGGACGAGGAACAGACATTCAGCCAGTGCTCAACCAAAGCCATCAGGTCGTTAAACTCGGAGCATTCATCAGTGATATCCGGCCGCAGAGACAGACCCGCAGCCCCCACTTCGATACAATTGAGAAGAGAGCTGAATCGGAAAACATACGCTGAGTCTTCCTTCGCCGAGGCTGGTATTGTTCCGAGGTACTGAAACAATCGCTTATTTGAGCCGAGTTCGCTCTCATCCGATAGCGACGTTATGTTGTACAGACCTGAATCGAGCGTAGAGAAACTCTCACCGTTGTCGCGTGATATCTCGACCTTTATATAATCGTGGTTCACGTCAAAGTCGCTTATTAGAATCACCGGCATATAATAAGCCAGGGCATAATCGGCATCTCTGCCTGCATCGAAGGCGATTGCCGCAACATTGTTCGCAGCGTTGATGCAATATGCGCCGGTTCTGAGATGGTATCCATTAATATATTCCTCGCCGCTGAGTAGCGAACCTGTGCGGGCCTCGCTGTAGGGATTTCTGTAGTCGCGGGCAGCGGGTGTAGCGTCCGCTACGCTTTTGATTCGCGGAAGGGCCCGTCCGTGTTCCGTCCCAAGCTGTGCCATAAGGTGACGGTGGTGCGGCTTGAAGGGCCTTTTGCCGGCTATGCCTATTTGCGTAAAGGATATATCCCGCCATGTTGTCAGGTCGACGGTAAGAAACGTGGCTTCGTAAGGCTCGAAAAAGCTCAGTGAGCTGCCAAACTTTCGCGGCGGCTTGGTCCAGTGTGCAATAACGTATGTCTGTTCTATTGGGCCGTTATTACGTCCACCTTCCCAGCGAGGTTCATAAGGGGGCTGGCCCATATCGCCGTCGCTGTGAATTGAGAAAGTCTCATTTGTAATATTTTCTCGGCGGATGATAAAATCAAGTTCTTCACCTGCCGGCGCAGGATTTTCCAGAATGAGTGTATTATCATCAGGCTTATCTGCAATCTCGATGGGCCCCCATCCGCCCGATGGGCTCTCGAGTGTATCACACTTCGTTACCCAGGGGTCGCGGAAACTGGTCCCGTTTGTGCCGATGACCTTTGTGGTTCCGTCGGTGGTTATCCCCTTGCCTGCACCGCCCGGCCCGCTGGAAGAAATGCCCTTAAACTCGGGTGGAACTACAACATCGAACTTGATATTAATCCTGCCTGTCGGATAAATCGTCCACTCGGTAGTACAATGGACCATATCCAGTTCCACGAAAGGGTTCCCCTTCGGCCCACTGCCGGCGTTAAGGCGAGGATGGCATTTCTGCAGGATGCGCACTCGATAGCCGGTTTTTTCGAGAATCTCGAGGGAAGCTCGGTCGACAGAAGCATTCTTCCCCTGTGTAGTGGAGAACTCCCGGCGGTCACCCAAATAAACGTCGTAATCGAATGCGCTGCCCTGGCAGTACCACGGACCCGTAAATAGATTATCAGTGGTATCATAAGACATATCGAAAAGTCGGTGTGGTCCGCCGGCGTAAAAAAGGCTGAAGAGCATCTTGAAATCATCGCTCTCAACGATAATATTCTTCTTGCTCGTATCCAAACGGTCGTCAACACTCAAAAGAATCGGCTCTGCCGTCCATTCCAAAGGTTCGCTGTAAATGTCCTTCTTGTCGATGGATACCTCATCGACATAAAAATCCACCGTTGAATTTTGCGTCTGAATATAGAAATTGAGCGACGTTAGTGTTCCTGTAACGTTCAGCCTAAATTCACCTGAAAGTAAAACCCAGGTATTGTTATAAACCTTTTTTGTATCGATGGAGAAGTACCTGGTTCCACTTTCATCTTTCTGTGCAATCGTAAGTTGTGCATCATCACTGGCCTGGTCTTTAAGCTTGACCCAGGCGCTTATAAAGTAACTTTGACCGATATTTAATTTCCCCAAAATGTTTTGAACGGGTCCTTGCCAGTTCTTGCCCCTGCCGGAAACAAATACGCTGTAACTGCCTTTATAGGCCTGCTCTGTAGAAGCGCTCAAGGTGCAGCCCCAGGTAGTCCAGCCTGTTGTATCGCCCGTTTCAAAACCTGGATTTGTTACGACATTTTCCGCCCACACAGTTCCGGATGTGAGGACAAGACAATCCAACATTACCAAAACAACAAAGTATTTACTCATAAGGTTCCTTTTTGCCATAGCTTACCAGTTAGGTGTACACGACGCATCTTCCGGTTCATTGCATTGTAACCACTGCAGGCCAAATTTACTGAGGTCTGCAAAATCAACGTCTCCGTCGGGCTCAAAATCGGCCCCATCACAATTATTAAGCCCGTTGCAGCCGGTAGCTAACCAGTAATTTGTTAAAATGTCAAGGTCTTTGTAGTTGACGTAGCAATCCCCACTGATATCTGAAGTGAGTGCATACCCCGCAAGCTGGAGCTGTGCGCATGTTGGCAATAAACGCCTTAAGCTGAGAGTCGTAATCGACCTGGCCGGTAGTAACAGTGATTGGGATTCATCGAAGGGACCTATGAACGCTGCATTCTCTGTTGGGCTGGTTCGGTAAACCTCCGAACTGTTCGGCTCAAAACCCCCAAGTGAAAGGGTCAAATCGATGTCAATATCTGCGACATTTATCACTACAACACTCAGCTTATCACCGCCCGGACTTTTGAACGCCGATATGCGAAGCCCGTTCGAGTCGGTTATTGTCTCCACCCGCTTCCAGCCCGGATAGATAAACGCCGAATACTGCTTGAAGGCGTAATACGGTTTTCTGACAGCATAGTCCGGATTGTTTAGCGTGACAAGTCCTCCCGTACCGCCCCAGAAAAGCCGCCAATGAAGATATGCCGATACGCTCTCTGCCACAAAGCTGTTGTGTATGTGTTCAGCCAGGTTAATAACCTCGTTATGCCCGTTGTCTCCAGCCAATCTTGAGTATTCGGTTTGGAACAACGGCTTATAATCGTATTGCGCCGCGAAACTACTCATACCCGCCACGAAACCATTCGGGTAATCGTAATTGCCGTCACCAAAGAGATGATGAGCAAAGCCGTATACGTGGTTTTCGTCGAGAAGGGCGTTTATGTAGCTGCCGGCCGCACTGAAACTCAATGTCTCCGGCGAAAGCATAGCAGGGGGGTCTGTCATTCTACTGCTTAGCTCCGCATAAACGGCCTCGAAGGCCAGATTGTAACCGGCCCAGTCTTCTGTTTCGCTCGGCGTGAATTTACAGGAATCATGGTCAGCCAGGTAGCCCGGCTCATTCTGAATATTTATGTAATCCGGTACGATTCCAAATAAGGCGTATATTTCGAGACTGTCCGCCCACCATTGTGCAAATTCGTCGTACATATACCCGCCGCCCGGATACTGCGCCAGTGTCGCCGTACCCGACTCGCCGCCCCCGGAGGTTTTCCCATTACTCTTAAGATACCCCGGTGGCGACCACGACGAAATCATAACCTTTATAGGATGACCTAATGAGTCCTCCGCGGCCTGCACGATTTGAGCCGAATCGCTCATTGTGCCGGCGTCAATGTCGTATGTGTTACGTATCCTGTAAATATCAAGGCCAAGCTGATTGAAAATAATATCGTATATCGTCGCCTTTTGAGGATGTGAAACTAAAGCATCTGTATACCAGGCTCCCGATGCGCCGAAACCTTCCACCTTCTGATAAACTGTATTGGCATCTACTATGCCGTCCGCATTAGGCTCGACCGGCTCTCCACCTACCATCTCGTAGCAGGCCACTATATGGTGCCAGGCACCATCGTTTATGTTTTGACTAATATGATTGGTTGTTCCGCCGCCGATTATGCCGAAATTATCAGCAGAACACATAAGACCGTAGCCCGTTTCATTTAGCCAGCTGCCGTTATGTTGAAATAACCTCGGCCAGTTCGTACCCAGATCCGAAGAGTTAAGCCACAGCTCTACGGTAATCTCATCTAATGAAAACGCCTCATCACTATCTGATATGTCAATACAGTCGCCGTTGCCGCCGGAGGTTGTGGCCTGCCCAAGGTAAGCAGCCTGCCCAAGGCCAGCCTTACCGGGAACCGGGGAGATACTATTCATACCGCCTTTGCTGATATAGGTGCCGCCCCTTCCGACGCTGCCGAGGTCGGCAGCGCTTGCGCCGTCGTTCATATCAGCGTCCTCAAATCGCAAATACAAAAGCGGGCTGTCCGCCATTACCTCGCTGACATAGTTTGTAGCTGCAGCGTTGTAGTGCGCCAGTATGCGCTCAGGTGTCAAAATGTCGGCATAAATAGCGAACTCGTCAAGTCCACCAATCAGTTCGTTATACATATACCACCGATTGCCTTCGGTCCCGAGTGTTACGCGGTCGTATGTATAGCTTAAGCCCGCCCCAACAACCATTGCGCTGTTCAGGAACTCGCCGTCAACGTAAACTCTCTTCTCCAGAAGCACCTCCGCTGAGGTATAGTAACAAAGCCCCAGGATAAAAAATCCCAAAACAACAAACCATATTTTATCTCTGCCTGACATAAAAGTTTCTCCTTAGGGCTCCTGTTTTTTCGCAACAAAAATATTTGATTGTCTAAAGCCTTTCGGTATGAGCCATAAATAATGTTGGAATATTTTCATCCACCTCCAATAGGCCGGCCTGCACCTGATTTTGGCCATTAGACGATTATGTATCCTAATTATTCTTCTCTTTAAGATGCATAAGCAGGAGACGGCATCCATGCCGCTACTTGCTTTTCGGGTGTATCGAAACACGATAATCGTATGCTAAAAGACGCTACTAAGCATTATTATAGGAGATTATACAGGAAAAATTACGACCTTGTCAAGAATTGCTTTGCTGGTTTCCTGCTTGAATCTGCCACAACCTCTTGCTTTAGAGGTACTTATGTGATGGGTGTATAAATTCTGCCTCAAGGCGACTTTTGAAGAAAAAATACTTGACCTTGTAAACTCTCGAGACTATAATTAGTTTAATTGAACGGACTGTGGAGAGACTGGTGGTGATAGATATGGGTTTAAGGCGGCTTATTGTTGCTTAAGGCCCATATACCGGCGTAAGACCTATATACGCACCAGAAAGGTTGGATTATATGCACAAGACCGGCGGAGTAGGGTTAAAACACATCGTGTTGCAAAGTGTTGCCTGTAAGGCTGCTTTTAGCCGGCTTCTAAATAACAACTACAGCCACAACTTCCTTGGAACGAACGGATGAGCGAATT
>CAYZTY010000136.1:0-5395 GCA_964481525.1 uncultured Pirellulales bacterium | reverse complement strand
CGAACCACTGGGGTACAAGTATCTGCATGCCCGTTCCGACCGCCGCTCGGTATCCGCCTGAATCGATTGTGCCGCTGTCCACAAAAAACAGCACCGACAAATTCTCCACCTCCAGCGGTATCGATATCTCCGCATTTGCCAGAAATATCCAGTCGCTGCCTATCGGGTCCTCTCGCCTGCCTGAGCCGTCCGAAGCAAGCCCTCTTGTGCTTATACCCCGATAGTCGAAGCCTCTGATGCTTCCCATACCACCGGCATAAAATTTCTCAAACGGCGGTGCATCGCCCGCCACTATACTCGCCGCCTGCAACTTTGCGGCAAGAACCGTCTTCCGCTCCGCATAGTCTTCGTATATCGTCTTAAACCACCGGTATACGCCTGACACCACGCCGAAGGTATCGTCACCGGTGACGTGCTCGTAACTGGCGTTAAAGATGTCACCGTCGGTTGGATTGAATTTGTTGTTCGTTGTTTCCTTGGTTATTTGCACCTTTGCCCCGGCCAGCAGGTTATCACCGGAAACCGACAGGATTTCAAACGGCGCATCGTAATCTATACTGTCGACCTTAACATTTTCTATTCTGAAACCAATACCACGACGCCATCCGTTCCGAAATCGCTTCTCGAATCCCAGGAATCCACGTGTCCTTGTCTCGTTGTACGATTCTCTGCCTCTGCTATACCTTGAGGCAACAAAATCGAGCGATATGGGTTTATCCTGGAAATAAGGCTCGGTGAAGCTGACGGAGTATTGGGTTTGCTCGGTACCGGGCTCCAAGGATATTCTTAGCGTCTGGCCGGCACCCTTGAAGGCCCGTCCCGTTATAAATTCGCCCCAGCTGCTCGGCCAATCCGAGATATCGAAATTCCGCTGCTCGAATACCAACTGTCCTATCAGTCCTGCTGAGCTGTCAATGCCCGCACCGACTAATATCATTCCGGTTTGGCCTTCCACAATGCTGACTTGGGCGTCTCTCTGGTCCGGCTCCGTGCCCGTGGCGCTAATAATCGCCGATTCTGTCAGCACGATACGCTTTATTGCTTTCTCCAGATCGCCCTGACCATCACCGCGGGCTATGTGCGCATTATACCACTGGCTCGGCGTAAACTCATATTCGTCAAGCACTCTGCGGATGACTTTATCCTGTGTTTGCTTGTTGCCGGTAATGTTAATCTGGCCGATTCTGAAACGCTGGCCTTCGCTGATTTCAAATTCGCTGCGGACCTGGCCCGGCCCAAAGAACCTGCGACCCTGTGTGACCTGCGCTTCGAGAAATCCGGCCTCTCGGTAACGGGCCAGAATCCTTTTTGTTTCGGAATCGGCCAGTTCCTGGTTATAGATTTGTCCAATCTCGAGCCGAAGCTCGGACTTAAGGGCCTGCTCATCTAAAAACCTGTTACCTATGAAAATTATTTCCTCGATAACATAAGCCGGACCTTCAGAGATAGTAAAGCCGACCTTCACAGCAGTTTTATCTTCGTTGAACTGCGGCGTCGCCTTTATCCGGGCGTCGAGATGGCCGCGTTTTTGATAAAGTTTCGCGAGCTTTGAGACGTCCTCTTTTAACTCCTTTTCAACATAGTATTGCTGCCAGAAAAACATTTTATGCGTTTTGGTTTTTATCGACTTTCGTAATGTATTGGTCGGGATTGCCGAATTGCCGCTGAATTCGATCGCCTTGGTTTTGACCCTGGGCCCTTCATCAATCTGGTAAACCACACGCCCTGCATTTAGTTGCTCTGTTTCCAACTCAATCTGAACGAGTGCGTATCCCTCCTTTTGATAGAATTCAGCCAAGGCATCCAGGCCGGCCTGTGCTATATATTTGTTGAGAAAATCGCCGGTCTTGAACTCCAGTTTCTTTAACAGGATATGTCGCTTTATATTCTGATTGCCGGTAAACTGGATGGCCCTTACAATGTTCTTTTCCACCACCACAAACGTCAGTTTCAGCTTGTCTTCTACAAGTTTGGTATTGTAATAGGCATACTCGACGCCCTCCAGTTGGGCAATTCGCTTTGCATCGTCTGCCGCGCCTGAGGCATTAAATGAGTCGCCGGCTCTTATCCGGATTTTTGAGAGTATCTTTGTTGTACTCACCGCCTGGTTGCCGACAATCTCGATGCTGCCGACCGCGACACCTTCATATGGGACACCGCGTGGGGTATCCCACTGTGGCTTGTCTTGGCCGGACGTAGCAGAGGCCATAAACAAAATTAAAAGAGCAATAACAAAGTAAGGCTCAAGACACCAGACGCAAGACGCAAGTCTGTTGTCTGGGGTCTGTTGGGACGGTAGCTTCCTGCCTTTCATTTTTTCTCCTAAAAAGGTACCTCTTTATGCGAGGTTGCGAATCGCATAAACTGCTCGAAGAATGTGAGTTTGACCAGACCGGTTGGCCCATTTCGTTGTTTAGCTATTATAATCTCTGCCGTGTTGTCGGGCGTATAGTCCGCATCACCCCGATGATAATAATCTTCACGATGAAGCAGCATTACCACGTCAGCGTCCTGCTCGAGAGCGCCGCTTTCCCGCAAATCGCTCATTCTCGGCCGGTGGCCCTCTCGGCCCTCAGGGGAGCGGTTCAGTTGGCTAAGTGCCACTACCGGCACCGACAGCTCACGGGCAAGACTCTTTAGATACCTTGATATGGCACTAATCTCCTGCTGACGCGATTCCTGCCTTCCCGATGAAAAGCTCATCAACTGCAGGTAATCGACAATAATGCATTGGATATTATACTGACTTTTCAATCGTCTGGCCTTGCCGCGCAGCTCCAGGGGACTCAGCCCCGCCGTATCGTCAATGTAAATTGGTTTCTCAAAGAGTTCACTGCCGCTTTCTACGAGTTTTTGCATCTCCTCGGCGTTGAGCATCCCCTTTCTGGCTCTCTGGGCGTCAACCTCGCTTCGACAGCATAGAATTCTCTCAGCCAGTTGTTGCTTGCTCATCTCCAGCGAAAACACCGCCACCGGCACATCGTTGTCCACTCCAATGTACTCGGCGATGTTGAGTGCGAAGCTGGTCTTGCCCATACTCGGTCGGCCCGCTACTATAATCATCTCGTTTTTCTGCAGCCCGCAGGTTAGCTCGTCGAGCTGCGCGAAGCCGGTTGACAGTCCCGTTATCCCTTTGGTCTCGAACCTTTCGAGTGCCTCGGTAAGCAGACTTTTCAACGGCTCCGGCTCGCCGGTTATCTTCTGGTCGCTGACCGCAAATATCTTTCTTTCCGCCTCGTCGAGCGCCTGATTAATATCACCGGTATCGCTGTAGGCGTTTGTCAGGATTTCACTGCTCGCTTGGATAAGCTCTCGCATCAGCGCCTTGTCTTTGACTATATGCGAGTAGTAAATCACATTGGCGCTTGATGGGACCGACTCGGCCAGCTTAACGAGGTAATCAACTCCACCCACATCCTCGAGCTGCTTGTGTTTTTTCAGTTCGTTTCGAAGCAGGACTAAATCAATGCCCTTCTCGCTGTTCTTCTCGTACAGCCCTACCAGCGCATCGAATATCAATTGGTGCTCCACCCTGTAGAAAGCCTGGGCGTTGAGTAGTTGCACTATCTGGGCTATGCAGACCGGGTCAAGTATCATCGAGCCGAGCACGGCGGCTTCCGCCTCTAACGATTCGGGCATGCGCCGGAAGGCATCCCCAAGCGGACTGCGACGCTCGTTTCCTGCAGTAGGTATCCCCTTAAGGGGTCCTGTGGAAGACTTCGACGAGTTCAGTCGTGTCGAACTCTCAGTTCTCCGTAAGGAGTCCATAGGACTTGCCATCCTTAAAGCCTCACGTCCCTGAATTAGGTTATCAGCGTATCAGAATATCAGGCAGGCCGCCGGATACGGGTAAGAATACCATGATACCGGATGTGTCGTTATGTTCGTTTTTCCTCCCGGTATCCTGGTCTCCTGATATCCTGCTCTCCTTTTACTCTATCATTTTCCAATGGATTGTCAATCTTTTCTCTTTGCCTCGCTGGTTAAGCGTTCGACTGAGCTCAGTCGAAGCCTTGATAATCGGTTACGAGTGCGATACCCCAAGCCATCCTGGCAATGGCCAGCCTGGCCCGGTATAATCGTCGCTCGTCAGGGCGGAGCCTGCCGTAGCCTGGCAAGTCAGGTTTTTTTACTTAAGTAAAAGGACGGAATCGTTTCTATGCGAGCAGTAGTGCAAAGAGTCTCACAGGCCCTCGTCGAGGTCGACAGTGAAATAACCGGCCGAGTCGGCAGTGGGCTGCTGGTCTATCTTAGCATCGCCAAAACCGATAGCATCGACGACGCAAAATTTATAGCGGAAAAACTGGTTAACCTCCGCATCTTTGAAGATGAAAAAGGAAAGATGAACCTAAGTTTGCTCGATATCGCTTGTACTACAGGTAGTGGCCGGGACGTTCGGCTGGGCTCAGTCGAAACCATTTTACTCATCAGCAATTTTACACTTCACGGCGACTGTCGCAAAGGCCGTCGGCCCGGCTTCGACCAGGCTGCCCAGCCGCAACATGCCGAAGAACTTTACGAAAAAACAATCGAGCTTCTTGAGCAGACCGGCCTGAAAATCGCCCACGGCCGGTTCGGCAGCCGTATGCACGTAACCAGCACAAATGACGGGCCAGTTACATTCCTGTTGGATAGCACACGTCTCTTTTAGCTTGTGCCACAGATTACCGGCTCTATCGAGGACATCGAGAGGGGCACACAACCACCGGCTAAAATTAATTTTTTTTTAAGGTCTTTTTGTAACGTCCGAAAGAAAAGCTGTACTATGCGGTCTGTGTGGTGATTTTTTCGGCCCTGCAAAAATTCTCTTTTTTTCCTTCGCTGTGTGTTTGGCTGGAACCAGACCTTTTTCGTATATTTATAATGGAGACTACAGAGACTAAATTGACACCTGTCTGGCCGCCCCGTCGCGGCGGACAGGTTCCAAGTGTATTTGTTATAACTCGGGAGAAACGGTTTGATGAACGAAAAACCCACCTTAGTGCACGTTACGCACGAAGCAGCGGGGAAAATAGGGGGAATTGGTGCCGTCCTCGAAGGCCTTCTGACATGCCCGGCATATCTTGAGGCCGTCGGCCGGACTGTCCTTGTAAGCCCCCTGTTTACCCTCGACGGAAGCGTCTCGGACAGACTCGGGCCTGATGGTGATGTATTATACTCGTCCCTCGATGGTCTTGTGGAGACGAGTTATTTCAATACATTCAGAAAGATTGAAGAAAATTTTAACGTCCACATAGTTTACGGAAGGCGCACGTTTATTGACAAATGTACCGGCGTAAAAAGTTCGCCCGAAGTAGTACTTATTGATGTAACCCGCAGTGACCCAGGACCGGTCAATAGACTCAAAAAGCGCTTATTCGAACAGTTCGGTATTCGCAGCCACCTTTATGAGCAT
>CAYZTY010000135.1:0-5407 GCA_964481525.1 uncultured Pirellulales bacterium | reverse complement strand
AGTTTTCTTCAGGGTCCAGACGAATATAGCTGAGTGTCCCCGTTTGATTTTTTGGTAGCCTGAGCCTGGGGCCGTGGCTTATCGCATCGTTGTAGAGTGTGTTTAATTTGTTATTTGTAGAAATAGTTATTAGTGTCAGGCAGGATAAAATCCATAAGACCACAAAGAGGATATACTTGAGCCGTGGGTTTGATTTAAACATTATTGACCTTACACTCACCTTTGCCTCCTCGCATTCTGAAGTAACTGCAGAATGGCTTGTAGGCCGTCGATTGAAGAAATGTCCATCAGAAAGACTAAGTGAGAATTGTATCTTTGAGTCCAGCCAAATCAAGGGAAAAAATATAAAAAGAGGATATTTCCGGGGAACACCGTATGTCTTTAGTGAGAATAGATATACGACCTGGAATTGATATTAGAAGCCGGGGAAGATATTAACTAATCCCACTTATGTTTTTTAATTGAAGTTAGGATTTGTTCGGAGCACTGGATTGCAGCCAGTCCCTCCTCGGCGGAAACTTCAGGCCGAGCCGTTTTGTCGGCAACCGCTTGCAAAAACGCCTCCTGCTCCACACGCAGTGGTTCCTTCTCGTCTATATCGAGTCGCTCTATATGCAGCAGGTCCGGCCAATTAAAACCGGCAAAACTGAAATTTCCTGCATTTTGGCGTTTTCTTATCCATTGAACTACGTCGACGTTGGGCTTTGCCTTGATGACGGTACCTTTTTTTTGGAGATAGTCCAGACTCAGATATGCCTCTCGGCTGAAGACCCTCACCTTTCTTTCGGTCTTAAGTGCCAGTCGTGAAGCGGTAATGTTTGCTATACAGCCAGATTCGAAAACAATTCTCGCATTGCAAATGTCCTCGTGTTCGCCTATGACATTCACGCCGACGGCATCTGTTTTTTTCACCTTGCTGGCCGCCAGTGAGAGAATAATGTCTATATCGTGAATCATTACGTCCATCACGACGCCGATGTCGGTTGAGCGAAAAGGATAAGGGCTGATACGTGTTGATTCGATAAACTTGGGTTCTATATTCAGCCGCTTCATCGCCCGTACTACGGGATTGCAGCGTTCGGAATGGCCCACCGCCGCCAGAGTATTATTTTCTTTCGCAGCAGCTACAATCTCGCCTGCCTCTTCAGCATTAACCGCCAGGGGTTTTTCAATCATTACGGGAATATGGTTTCCAATGAAAAGCTTTGCAAGAGGAAGATGAGAGACTGTCGGGGTTGCTATGGTTACAGCATCTACTTTACCTATAAGCTCCTCGCAGCTATCGAGAGCCTGGCATTTATACTTCCGGGCCAGCTTTTTTGCTTTTGCTTTATCCAGGTCGACGACCGCCACAAGTTCACTTTCGGGCAGCTGATAATAAACCTTGGTGTGAATTGCCCCCATTTTTCCGGCACCTACAACTGCTGTACGTATCTTGTTCATCGTATCTCATATCCTGTTGGTCGTATCTCGTTGGCTGACGGGGTGCTATCGACGAGATACGCTTTGTTAATCTCTGAACAGCTCAAGGTATCTGCCGTATCGGTGCTTGCTGCTTTTGATTATCGCATCAACCATCGCACGGACATTCTCATCGAGTCCGTCCTGGGCCGCTAACGCCAGGGCATTTGCCAGAAGCGGACCCTGCGAGCGATACAGCTTCTTGAAACCCTCGATTATTTTTTCCTGTTGTTGCGGGCTCAGGCCCGCTCTTTCCAGCCCGCGTTTATTCACTGCACGCACCGTCGGCGGATAGTGGCCGCTGACAATGACAAAAGGAGGAACGTCGTGATTAATCCCTGCAAGCCCCGCTGCATAACACCACCTGCCGATAGTTACAAATTGCTGTACTGCTACCAGCCCGCTGAGCCAAACACCCCTCTCAAGCCGGCAGTGTCCGCTGATTTGCGTGTAGTTACTCAGTACGATTTTGTCTTCGAGTTCGCAGTCGTGGCCGATGTGTGCCCCTATCATAAGCAGATTATCGTTCCCGACTCTGGTCAGTCGGCCCGGGTGCATACTTGGATGGATTGTTACCTGTTCCCGAACGACGTTATTATCGCCTAAAACAAGACCCCCAATCTCTGTCTGTTCGTTTATGCCCAGCAGTTGCGGACTTCGCCCCAGTACGCAATTTGCGTAGAGTCGATTGTTTTTTCCAATTTGTACGTTTTTCCCGATAACGACATTAGCATCGAGTATCGTGCCGTCATCGATAGTCGCGCCTTCGTCAATGACGCAATTAGGCCCAACAACGACGTCTTTTGCCAGGCCGGCTTTTTTATCCACAACCGCGCTTGTATGAACTTTTGCCATAATTATCCTTGCTTCTTAAATCCACGGACTAATCAGCCCTCGTCATCGAGCAGCATAAACTTCATCTCGGCTTCGGCGGCCACCTTATCGCCAACCATTGCCCGGCAGCGACAGTGTGCGGTCCTGCTTTTAACCCTGACCGTCTCGGCTGTGAGAATAAGCTGGTCGCCGGGAATAACCCTTTTGCGCATCTTTACTCCGTCCATGCTCAGCAGAACGGCCATCTTGCCCGTATGTTCGAGCCTTTGCGCAAAAAGCAAACCCGATATTTGTGCCATCGCCTCTAATATAAGCACTCCCGGCATCACCGGCGTGCCTGGAAAGTGTCCCTGGAAAAAGTGTTCATTGAAGCTGACGTTTTTTATGCCTTTGATTCTGGTTTGCCCCTCTACTTCAATTACCTTGTCCACCAACAAAAATGGATATCGGTGCGGAAGGACCTTGGCAATCTGTCGAATGTCCAGCAAAGCATCGGTCCCTTGACTTGCAATCCGTTCCCGCCGATTAGCCAGCTCAAACAATTTACGGACCAGTCTGAGATTCAACGCATGCCCACTCTTGTAAGCTGCGATTCGTCCTTTTATAGGCCGACCCACCAGTGCCAGGTCGCCTATAAGGTCCACAATCTTGTGTCGCACGCATTCATCGTTGAATCTGAAACTGTTCTTGATGGGTCCGTCGGAGCCGATGACCAGAATATCGCGGGGACTCAGATGCCTGCCCAGTCCATGTGCCTGGAACTGCTTGGCCTCCGCCTCAAGCAGGAAAGTCCGCGCAGTTGCCAGTTGCCTTTCAAAGAAATCCGACGTAATCTGACAACCGAAATTCTGCCTGCCGATGCCTGTATGCCCCTGATAATCCAGTTCGAACGTGATATGCAGCCCCTCTCCCTGTGCCGGCAGAGCATATATCGAGGCATCGCCTCGTGTCTCTATCACCGGCTCTGTTATCACAAACTCTCGGCGCCGGGCCTGCTGTTCGGTAATACCGGCCTTTTTCAGCACCCGCAGGTACTCATTGCTGCTGGCATCGAGTCCGGGCATCTCCTGTCCACTTACCTCTATTATCAGATTGTCAATCCCCAAGGCGCTTACAGCTGCTAAGCAGTGCTCGATGGTCTCTACGCTTACCGAGCTGTTTTTTATCGAGGTCCGCCGCGAACGCTCTGCGATATTGCACGCCAGAGCCTGGATTCGCGCCGGCTCCAGTGTATCGGTCCGTACAAATACCACGCCGGTATCAGCCTGGGCAGGTCGAAATGTTACCTTTGTCTCTTTGCCCTCAAAAAGACCCTTGCCGGCTACCCCCACTTCACGTTCTATAGTTTTTTGTAGCTCCAATTCCAAAACCTTTATTCATAAGCCGCACACAGACAGGCCGTGGGCATTTCTGAACAAGTCTCTCTGTAAAACACCTCCCTCCCTGGATGTTCTGTTCAGCCCTTGTGTGAGTCCTCAAGCTTTTTTATCCTTGTCGAAAGCTGCCTTAGTTGCTTGAGCATTTCCGGCAGTTTGGCCACAATCTTTATCGCCTTCAGGGCCCGTATTCGCTCTATCGCCGGTGAACCAAGTACTTGTTGGCCCGCCTGTACATCCTTAAAAAGTGCGGTCCTCGCTCCTGCTATGACACCATTACCCACCTCTATGTGGTCAATCGTGCCCCCCTGGCCGCCAAAAATCACTCCGTCACCGAGCTTGGAACTGCCCGCTATGCCGACTTGTCCTGCTAACAGGCAGCACTTACCGATAACTACATTGTGTGCGATTTGGACCAGATTATCAATCTTTGTTCCTGCTCCAATTATTGTATTGCCAAATTTTGCCCGGTCAACACAACAATTCGCCCCAATCTCGACGTAATCTTCTATTATAACTCCGCCATTGTGAGGTATGAGCCGGTGAGCCCCCTCAATATAATAATACCCAAAGCCTGTCGAGCCAATCGTGCTGTTTGCCTGAATTATGACATTATTCCCGATCACGCAATTATGATAGACAACCACATTACTGTCCAGGCGGCAATTATCGCCTATCTTTGAGTTCTGGCCTATCTTGCAGCCGGCGGTGATTACACTACCAGCACCGACCTCTGCTCCCTCGCTGATATATACATCCGGACCGATGAATGCACTTTGTGAAATTTTTGCCGTCTTGGATACTACCGCCCTCGAGTCGACACCAGGCTCCGTCGGTGTTAATCTCGGCGCAAAAACACTTAGGGCCTTTATCAGTCCGGCCTCAACTTTTTTTACAACCAGTTGTGGTACAGTCAGGCCCTCGAGTTTCTTCGCCGTGATGATGGCCCCGGCCTGCAGGTGTTGCAGTTTGCGGATGTATTTTTCATTGGTAATAAAAGCAACATCGTTCTTATTGGCCGCTTCGATAGTATTGACACCGCTGATGTATCCTGCACCATCGCCGACGAGCTCAGCGCCTATCTGCTTCGCTAGCTGCCGCACTGTAATTCTTGTGGAATCTCGCTTTTTCATCCTTATCTGGCCGAAAGAAACCTCTCGAGAGCCGATGCTTGTTAATCCTTCGCATTCAGCAGCTTTACGACCTCTTTGGTTATATCGAATCCGTCCGCCGAGTAAAGCAGCTTGTGAGTCCTGATGGCGAGCATAAGCTCGGTTTGACTTGTCGTAGGAAAATCGGGCTCCTCTTTTGCCAGTACGATATCAAGTCCGTTCGCCTTTGCAACCTGCTTGACCACCTCTAAAATATCCTTATATAGTTGTTCGGTCCACTGCTGGTCCTTGTACGCCATTTGCTGCTGATGAAATTCTTTTCTCGCCCCAAACTGGGCCTGCTTATCCATCACCTGCTGCATTAAATTCGAGTGGTCGCTGCTGCCGGGTTTCCGTGTCATCAGGTCGGCCTTTAATGCCTCAGCTTCCTTCGACAGTTTTTCCAGTTCAGCGATAATCCTGTTCTGCTCGGCGTTTAGCTGCTTCTGATGTTCAATATTTTTTTTGCAATCCTGAAAAACCGTGCGCATACGCACGACTCCGATTTTCAGTGTTGTATTTTGCAACTTGCTCTCTTTGCCGTTACTTTCATGTCCGACTGTCAGCAAAACAACAGTAACTAAA
>CAYZTY010000134.1:0-5488 GCA_964481525.1 uncultured Pirellulales bacterium | reverse complement strand
CTCTGTGGCTAAAAAGTGAAGCGTTTAGTGTACAGCAGTTGGTGAATAGAGATTGCCGCGGCCCCGACAAGTCGGGACCTCGCAATGACCTGCCGCTTGCGATGGGAGGGAATTGGAGTTATAATCGTGTACTTTGCTGTTCTGTATATGTTCGATTTTTTTCGATTCAATCCTGGAGAGAAACTATGAGATTCAGCGTTAAGAAACTCGGTTTAGCATTATGTTGTTCACTGTTAATTTTCCACTCGGCCTTATGCGATGTCAAGCTTCCGCGGCTGGTAAGCGATGGAATGATCCTGCAAAGAGGCGCCGGCGCAAAGGTTTGGGGCTGGGCTGATGTGGGTGAAAAGGTAACGATAAAATTTAACGGTAAAATATACGACACCACTGCCGGGGCGGACGGCAAATGGGAGGTAAAGCTTTCTGAGAGAAAGGCCGGCGGTCCCTACACTATGGAAATTGATGCCGGCAATCATATAACCTTAAAAGATATAATGGTGGGCGATGTATGGGTATGCTCCGGCCAGTCGAATATGGTTCTGCCGATGAGCAGAGTCAGTAATCGCTATCCGGATGAGATTGCCGCATCCAAGAACGATGCTATAAGACAGTTTCTCGTTCCCGAGAAATACGACTTTAAAGCGCCGCAGCAGGACCTGCAGTCAGGTCGCTGGGAATCGGCAAATCCCGAGACCGTTCTTCGTTTTACAGCGACAGGTTATTTTTTCGCAAAAGCACTATATGAAAAATACGGTGTTCCCATAGGTCTGGTCAATGCAAGCGTGGGTGGGTCACCCGCCGAGGCGTGGCTTAGTGAGGAGGCCTTGAAGGAGTTTCCCGAACATCTGGAGACGGCGAAGAAATTCAAGGACGACGATTACATAAATCAAATCAGGACGAGAGAAAAAGCCACTAACGATGCGTGGTATAAGCTTATAAGACAGCGTGATAAAGGTTTGGCTGCCGGCGAAAAACGATGGTATGACCCTGCCTTCGATGCTTCAAAGTGGCCGACAATGAAGTTGCCCGGCTACTGGGCCGATGGTGAGCTGGGGCCTGTGAACGGCGTCGTCTGGTTCAGAAAAGATATCGGTGTCCCCGACTCTATGGCAGGCAAGCCGGGAAGGTTATTAATGGGCACGATTGTTGATAGTGACAAAATTTACATAAACGGCAGGCTTGTCGGGACGACTTCATACCAGTACCCGCCGAGAAGATACGACGTCCCATCGAACCTGCTCAGGACGGGCAAAAATACCATTGTTGCCAGGGTTGTCAACACTTCCGGCCGCGGCGGCTTTGTTAAAAATAAACCCTATCAGCTCACGGCCGCGGGCCGGACAATCAACTTAAAGGGCCAATGGCAATACAAATTAGGCGCCACTATGGACCCCTTGCCGCCTACGACTTTTATTCAGTATAAACCGCTCGGCCTGTATAACGGAATGATTGCGCCACTCCTGAATTACACCATCAAAGGCGTGATTTGGTATCAGGGCGAATCCAACACCTGGAAGCCCTTTGAATATCGCAAACTTTTCGGCGCCCTGATAACTAACTGGAGACAAAAATGGAATCAGGGCGACTTTCCCTTCCTGTATGTCCAGCTGGCCAATTTTATGGAAGCCAAGGACCAGCCGTCCGAAAGCGGCTGGGCTGCGCTTAGAGATGCACAGCTTGAAACGCTTTCTGTTCCCAACACCGGGATGGCCGTTACCATCGATATCGGCGAATGGAACGATATTCATCCCTTGAATAAGAAAGATGTGGGCAGACGCCTTGCCCTCGCTGCCCGAAAGCTTGCTTACGGAGATAAAAATATAGTCCATTCAGGCCCGATTTACGAGTCTATGAAAATCAAAGGCGGTAAAATTGTTATCATATTCAAAAACGTCGGCAGTGGACTGATCGCCAAAGGGGGCGATTTGAAGCATTTCGCGATTGCCGGCCCCGACAAAAAATTCGTCTGGGCAAAAGCGAAAATAAAAGGCAAAAAGGTTATTGTCTGGAGCGATGAAGTGGCCGAACCCATAGCCGTCCGCTACGCCTGGGCCGACAACCCCGAAGGCGCGAATTTATATAATAAGGAAGGCCTGCCGGCTTCACCCTTCAGAACCGATGATTAATATTTACTCCCCCTTGTCCTCGCGCACCTTTCTCTTCGCTTTACTTCGGCGTTTACGGTGTTGTTTCTGTTTATGAATCTTCTCTGCCTTTAATGCCGCAGGACTTTTACTGCCCATTCTCTCCTGTTCGACCAGTTCACACAATCGTTTTCGCGCATAATAACGGTTCAGCCCCTGCGACCGCTCCCGCTGCATCTTAACTTCCAGCCCGCTCCGAACGTGCTTCAGATAAACGCAGCTTGCGGTCTTATTCACATTTTGCCCTCCCGGCCCTGATGAACGAACATATTTTTCCTCTAGGTCTGCTTCGCGCAGCCCCAGCCCAGCCATCCTCGCCTCAAGCTCTTCTTGTTTCTTGCGCGTCACTCCAAAGTTCATCTTCGAATTCTACATTCTAAACTAACATTACATTACCTGGAGGATTTACGGGCGTATCGTAGCCTGTCCACTTCTTTTAGCAGCTGTTTGCGGATTCGAATCGAATTAGGACAAATCTCAACAAGCTCGTCTTCCTGAATATATTCCATCGTCGCCTCAAGACTCATCTTTCTCGCAGGCCTGACCCTCGCCGCGTCGTCTTTGCCGGCCGCCCGGATATTGGTAAGCTGCTTGCTTCTCACAACGTTTACAGGTATGTCTTTTTCCTTGCAGTGTTCCCCGACCACCTGCCCTTCATAAACTTTTTCACCTGGCTCGACAAAAAAAACACCTCTGTCGTATAAAGCATCGAGTGCATAAGCCGTTACTTGTCCCGTAGTGGTTGCTATCATCACTCCTGACTTGCGCTGTGGTATCGCTCCTCGCTTCAGCTCATACCTTTCGAACGTATGATGCATAACCGCTCTGCCGCCGGTTGCGTTCATCATTCTCGCATGAAGACCGAACAGTCCGCGAGATGGTATCAAAAATTCCATATGAACAAAATCACTTGCCCCGCTCTTCGCGTCTATCTTAACTATTTCGCTTCGCCTCTCACCCAGAAGGCTCATTACCGAATTCTGACAATCAAGCGGGCAATCCACCGCAAGTATTTCAATCGGCTCCTGTTGCCTTCCGTCAACTATCCTAAAAATCACATTCGGCTTTCCGACACAAATCTCATATCCTTCCCGCCTCATATTCTCCAGCAAAATCCCGAGATGCATCAGCCCTCTGCCCGAAACAATAAATTTCTCCGGTGTCCGGCCGGGTTCGACCCGAAGCGCGACATTATGCTGAAGCTCTTTTTGAAGTCTCTCTCCGATATGCCTGCTCGTCAGGTATTTGCCGTCTCTGCCCGCAAAAGGTCCGTCGTTGACCCTGAATGTCATCGACATTGTCGGCTCATCGATAGCAATAACGGCAAGTTGAGAAGGGTTGTCCGCGCAGGCGATAGTATCGCCGATGTCAACGGGGTCAAGTCCGGATATGGCACATATATCGCCCGCCTGAACGTTTGAAACCTGCTTTCGGCCCAGCCCGTCAAACTGATGAATCTGCAAAACCTTCTGCTGGGTATGCAGCCCTTCCCTGTCGATTACGGCTACTCTTTGGCCCTCATTTATCTGTCCTGCAACAATCTTGCCTATCGCTATACGACCAACGTAATCCGAATATTCCAAACTCGCCACCAGCATTTGCAGCGGGGCATCAGGGATAACCTTAGGGGCGGGAACATTTTTTATGATAGTCTCGAATATCGCCTGCATATTGTCGGTTTTTTTGTGGACATCCGTCGTTGCCCACCACTCTTTTGCCGATGCGTAAACAAGAGGAAAATCGAGCGATTCGTCATTGGCGCCGAGCCTAACAAACAAATCAAATACCTCGTTGACAACATCATCGGGCCTGCTGTTTTCACGGTCCAACTTGTTGATTACGACTATCGGCCGGAGCTTATGTTCCAGCGCCTTATTCAGCACAAATCTTGTCTGGGGCATAGGCCCTTCGAAGGCATCGACCAAAAGAAGCACACCGTTTGCCATTTTCAAAACGCGTTCGACCTCCCCGCCGAAGTCGGCGTGGCCGGGCGTGTCAATTATATTGATTTTATATTCGTCGCCCTGTGAATCCGTATAGTTAATCGCGCAGTTTTTACTCAGGATTGTTATCCCGCGCTCCTGCTCCAGCGGGTTCGAATCCATAATCAATCTGTGTTCGCCGCCTGCCAGCTTATCGAGCTCCTTCTGACGGAACATTCCCGACTGGTATAGAAGCTGGTCCACCAGAGTCGTCTTGCCGTGGTCAACGTGGGCGATTATCGCTACATTACGAATATAATCCGAATACATAACAGATTCTCAAAATGAATTAGTGTATATTCAGGACTTGGTGTAATCCTTGTTGTGAAGCATCGCTACTATATAATAGTGTTTTCTGGAAATGTCAACATAAACCCGCACTCCGTCCCGGCGGATTGATTATTAGCCACGAATACCTATGGCACAAGTAAACACGAATACCTATTACCTAAGGCACAGGGGCACAAGTAGACTTGAATAAATTGTAGCCACGTCAGAACGGTTGCGGTTGCGCTGCTCGTTTCGTATTGCGTGAAGCGTGAAGCGTATTTCGCCAGTTGAACACTGCAATGAATAAATCTTGTATTTTATGACAAAAAAGGTATAATTCTGAGCCGACACCGGGGATGGGCTAAAATGATTTATAAAGAAGATAGAAAGCTGGAGTCCCGACTCGTCGGGGTAGAAAGCTTTTAGTCGCGGATAACACAGAGGATTATCATTTATGATTGGAGAAGAAACTAATGGCTAGATGGACTCAAACAAATTCAGACTGTGAACACATAAGTCGAATCGGTTCACAACTGCCTATTAAGGCAATCCTTAAAATAAAGTTGCAAACAGGGCGAACAGGAGAGGCATTCGATACTTCGAGTGAGTTATTCGATACTTTGAATAAGATATTTTAATTTGTTTTTACCGAACGAAAGCTTTATTAAAGAAAGGTACAAACATCGAAACCGTTTCACACTGCCACAAGGACATGGAAATCCTTGACTATTGCCAGAGTAAGTTGCTACACTAAAGCAAGTTAGAAATTGAAGCGCCCGTAGCTCAGCCGGACAGAGCAACGGATTTCTAATCCAAAGAACCCCCCATAAGTGCTTTATCTGCAAGGTGTTACCCTTCGTTTATTGCGTCAAAATGAGGATTGCAAGTGGTTAACAAGTGATTAACAAGTCTATTAACAGGTAGTTTACCGCTGGCGACTGACGCATTTTTGACGCAGACTAATAATGCTGCCATAAGTAAAAATCACAATTGTATTCACAGCCGTTTTACTTTTTCAATCTCTCAAAGACCATCGGATTATATATCCTAATCACTACCTCCTGGATACGAGCTAAGAGTTGCTACTCTTTC
>CAYZTY010000133.1:0-5491 GCA_964481525.1 uncultured Pirellulales bacterium | reverse complement strand
CTGCATTATAAGCTGTTGTAAATTGTCTGTCGGCAGATAGATATTCCACTTCGGCATCTGCAAGGTCTCTGACAACTAAAGCCCGAAGGGCGTCTAACTCTTTACGGGAGGTTTGATGCCTTTCGATTCTGCCTTCATTTAGCAATTCTTGCCAGGTCATCCTCAGTTCCTATTATGAATATCTTGGTGACTTTTGAAACAGAAGTTACGAAGTGATGTTTTTCTGCCAGCTTTTCCTTCCATTCTTTTACCGGATATACCGTTGGGTTTACTTCTCTGCCTAACTTTTCCTGGGCATCGCCTATTACATTAACGACTTGGCCAAAGCTGGAAGAACCAATGACCATCAGGTCAACATCACTGTTTGCTTTTGCCGACCCTTCAGCGATACTCCCATAAACAAAAGCGACTTTTATCTTCTTCGATAACGGCTTCAAGGCGTTGGCGAGAACATCTACCAGCCCAACGGTCTTTGCCATGATATTGTAAAGGTCGTTATAAATAGGTGATTCAGTCTGGGCTTGGTAATAGACCTTGTTGAGCTCTTTAGTCTTGCGAATAATACCAGCCCGGCAAAGTGCGGTAAGCTCACGATGTAGCGACCCTTCACTTGCCTTCAATTGTCGGGCAAGTTCTCTTGTGTAAAACTGCTTGCCAGGATGCAAAATTATCGCCGCTAACACATCCCTTTTCAACTTTGATGTAAAAAGGCCCTCAATCATAAAAGGTCTCCGTTCTCTTTTTGAGAACAAATGTACTCATTTTGAGAACAGCTGTCAAGCTTTATTTCCTTAAGCTTTCCGCCTTTTTCAAATACGATTCAACACTCTACTCTAATCATCCGGTTGTATGAACTCCCTGTAACGGTCTGGAATCTCAAATATGAAGGGCGATCTATCATAAAAACTGATGCCTTGAGCCGATCTTCCCTCGCGCTTCTTCGCATAGCATAGAAAGAGTTTTTCTTTTGCTCTTGTCATAGCTACATAACATAGCCTTTTTTGTTCCTCAGTGTCTCCAATTGATTGAGGAAAACTTCCCTTCTCCATACCAAGTACAAAAATGACTTTTCTCTGCAGCCCTTTAACTGAATGCATTGTTATGAATAATACTGCATTAACTTCTTCTTCACCTGATTCGCGGGGGTCTCCTGCTTTCTCACCTTTTAAGCCCCTAATATTTTGGATAAAATCATACAGACTCCAATCATCAGGTATTGATTCAGATCTTTTAATCATATCTACTATTCTTGGTTCTTTCTCATACCCAAAACTTTTTGCTACCTTATAGAGCAAGCTATTTATTTTTGACTTAGATGCTGTAGCAGATAAGTCTTCGAAAATTTGATTAAATCTTTGAAGCGATTTGTGCCATCTCTTAAAAGAATTTTCGTTCTTGGCTGTAATCAATGCATCCCAGAAAGAGCAGTAGTTGTTTTCCGCGAGGTCTCGCATTTTCTTTATACCTGCATCACCGATGCCTCTGGCAAGTGGTGAGGCTAAGCAGACCCTAAGAGCCAGGCTATCTCGCCTGTCGACAATGAGTCGCAAGCATGCGATAAACTCTCGCATATGCCTCGTCTCTTCTGGAGAAGGCCTTGTTATTGGAATATTTGCATCAGAAAGGTTCTCAGCGACCTCATCTGCAATGTCTCCACCACGGTATAGAATAGCTACGTCCATAGGTAAGTATTGATTATTTTTTATTACAGTTTCAATCCACTTTGAAATGTACCTCGCCTCTTGAACATCACTTTTACACTCGAGAATCCAAATCGGTTCAGAATTTCTTTGTTGAGGTTTTAACTTCGGTTCCCGTTCGATAAATTCGTCCGCTCCTTGTATAATCTTGTCTGGGCAGCGAAAACATATAGTCATTGGTTTTCGTATCGCTCGAGGAAAATTGTTAGTAAAACCCAATATTATTTGAGGATTACCCCCACGCCAACTATATATACTTTGTTTATCATCACCGACTACAAACAGTCCTTTTGCAGTACCAGCAAGATGCCTTATTAGAGAATACTCAGTTTTATTTATATCCTGAAATTCGTCGACCAAGAGATGCTTGCACCTTGATTGATACACATCTCTAACCTCGCTATTCGTTTGCAGAACTCGGCAAGCTTTCATGACCAAATCTTCGAAATCCAGAGCCGAGTGAAAACGGAGCAACTCTTGGTATCTGGTATATACATTTTTCAACAATCCATTGGGAATATCGCGAGGACGCTTTTTCTTTGCCTTCAACAAGCCAATTTTGCTTCCCCACTTATTGAGGTTTCTCATGGCTTGAGGCTTAACATCCATGATTGCATCGCTCAGTGTAAGCTTTGACTCGTGTGCATCTGCTATGAGAAATTCATCTTTGATCCCTATTTCACTTCCATGTTCCCTCAATATTCGTGCAGAAAAAGAATGCAAGGTGCATATCAAGGGCTGATCAGCCGTTCCCAAACCAAGCTGGTCAAGTCTATCCCGCATGCTTCCGGCTGCTTTGGTGGTGAAAGTTATGCCTACGATTTCCTCTTTCGTTGCCGACTTGTTCCTCAGCAAGTGTAGAATTCCATGGGATAGGACCTCAGTTTTACCTGTCCCCGGTCCAGCTATGACAAGCAAAGGTTGTCGACCGATGCTCCCTACTATATCTTTCTGTTCTTTCGTTAATTGCATTACTCGAAAACGTCATTTACTCTAATCTTTACACACTCCGGGCCTTTTTCAGGCGCGATTCAACTAAGTCTATCACGGCTTCGTATACTGCTTCGATTTCACCTTTTGTTAGGTTGATCATAGCGAAAATAATATCATCCAATTCTCTTCGATCTGTTTGGTTCAATTCTTTTCTGAGCCGCTTCTGCTTTCTAACTGAGAGGACACTTAAGCATTCATCTACTGCTTCTTCTTCTCCATCTGCTACAATCATACAATCCGCCACTTCATAAACAGTCATATCAAGCAACCCTTCTCCCAAGCCCGTTCGGGAACCCAATTCTAAAAAAAAGCGTTGTAAGGGATGAGTTGATAGCTGCGTGGCACCAACTCACAGAATGACTTGGATAAATTTCATAAAGTCTTTTATCTGCATAGACGCCGTTGCTGCCAAATACCCTAAATAGCTCTGATACACTTGAGGGGCAGATTAACGGTGCGATTCTTCTTTCGCCTAAATTCCACCATCTTGAGCGACCTCTACAACTTGGTCTTTTTTGAAATTCTTGTGTTTCACCCCACTTAATGTATTCGAGAGCTGAAGTACCTTTGAGAACTCTTTTGTCCTTGTTGCACATGAAGATTCTGAATTTCAACCCTTTTGGGTTAATAAGAATGGTTTTGCATTCGCGCGGGCTTTTAATAACGGGCTTGAGGAACTCTGTTTCGATTCCCCATTCTCTAATTTTTTCTTCATCGAGATAAAAGAAATCGTTCGCACCAGTTTTGATGCCAAATCGTACCTCGGCAATGTCTCCTAAACGAACCAATTTACCTTTGCCTTTTTCGAGGATTGTCCAGTAAATATCCGGTGCCCTGAGATACTTTCCTCCCCATTTGTTGCCAATGTATTTGGCAGTTTTTATCAAAGGCCCTCTGAGCTTTTTCTTTTCTGCTTCTTTTGCAATTTCACAACCATCGGTAAGTAGTTGGACCTGTGCTATTGGAAAAACCCTGTATTCAGGCCGGGTCGTCTTCTGCTTGAACTCTTCGATTTCTTCAAAAACAACAGGGTGCAGAGCCTCCTCAAAAGGCACATAGAACATTACAAACTTTGCTGCTTTGCCCAAAGAAATGTCATCGCTGTTTTTTGTATCAGCAGGTGCACCAAATAGCACAATTACCGTATTGACGTCTGCTTCCTTAAATGAACGTTTGGCCTTGTTATCAATCACAAGTTTTGTATGACAGCGTTTGAGCAGGAACTCCTGCAGGTCCCTGCCGTAACCGACATCAAGCCAGCTATTTGATGTAATAAAGCAAAAGCTGCCCTTGTCACTTAATAAGGACAGCCCATGAAAATAAAAGTAAATATACAGGTCGCTTTTGGCGCTGATTTTGTGGGAAGCTTTGTCGTTTGCAACCTTATAACCAAAAAAACGAGGATATTCTTTGTAAACAGACCTTGCTAATTTTGCCTTGTATTCTTTTTTATTTTCGATCGTAATTTCTTCTTGGGACAATTTGGGGTCTGCTATTTTTTCCTGTCTCACATAGGGCGGATTACCAATAACTATATCAAAGCCGTGACTGTCACCAGAGAAAATCTCCGCAAAGGAAATATCCCAGACGAACGGCACAGTGGTTTTATCTCTCAAATTATCACGTAAGGATTCGAGCGACTTTTGTTCTGCCTTTAGTGCTGTTATCTGCTGTTCACGTCTTTCACGTTCTAATGTAAACTGTTTGGAAGGCCCTTCCAATTCGCCCGTCAGCAACGATCGCTGCTGATAGGCTTGCTCTTCAGCCTGAACCCGCATCAGTTTTTTCGCCTGGCTGTCAATAGCCTTAATTCTGTCCTGCAACAATTCTCGAAAGACAAGCACCTCTTGTTGCTCAAGAGCTTCCGGAGACTTGAACTTGCCGGTTTTGTCGCTGCTATAGAACTTGGTTTTCTCAATTTGCAACTCTCTGAGTCTTCGCTTCATATTCTGGCTAAGTTCCATCACCCCACGCCGGTGTGCCATATCGACACCGCCAACTTCCTGAACAAGGCTATCTCCGCACCGAACTTTGAAACTAAAGTGTGGCAGTAACGGCTCCTCACGGATTGTAAGCTCTTCTTTGCTAAACTCTGCATCAACGATAAGTGACAGCCAAAGTCGAAGCTCAGCTACATGACAAGCCCAGTCCATTACATCGACGCCGTAGAGCGATTGCCCGATTATGCTCTTCTTGCGTTTGTAGTTGTCTGATAACTGGCCACGCTGTATTTCCGCCCTTTCAAGCAAATTACCCAGCACATAAAGCATCCCCACAAGAAACGACCCTGACCCACAAGCTGGGTCAAGAACAGTAATCTCATTTAGCCGTTTTTCGACATCCGGCCATAATTTCGCTGCTGATAAAGCTTTGTCAGCCTGCTCTTTATCCTCCTGGTCTAAAGAGAAGACCAAATCGTAAAACAGGCTTTTATGCTCTTGGCCAAGATGGTTAGCAAGCTGGTCCACGACGCTCAGTCTGCACATAAGGTCGATTTCGGTTCTCGGCGTGTAGAATATGCCCGCCTCACCTCGCTCATCCACATTTTCGGAAACGTTGACCAGGCCTTCATAGACCTTACCAATCACCTCCGGGTCAACAGCGACTTCCTGGTCCAACGGGCTGTCCTCGCTTATGGTGAAGTTATAGTGCTGGAAAATATTAAATATCGCGCGGAATTGTCTGTCTGATATTGAAAAATTGTGTTTTGTGTCCAGCTTGTTTTCCTTGAACAGACCACCATTCAGATATGGAGCATCCCAAAGAGCTTTGCGTATCTCTTCGGGCAGATATGCTCT
>CAYZTY010000132.1:0-5601 GCA_964481525.1 uncultured Pirellulales bacterium | reverse complement strand
CCAAAGTACTAAGCACTAAATACTAAATCCTAAAAAAATTCAAATGACCAAAATCGTAAATCCAAAATGTTTCGACTTGGCTCACCATCCTGAGAAATGACGAAGGACTTCCTGTTTAGAACATTCGAGAATTTGAGTTTCGAAATTGTTTAGAGCTTAGAATTTAGGATTTAGAATTTATATAACGGCAGGGGAGTAAGTTATACAACTTATTATTAACATTCCGGGATTTATAGAAAAACCGTTTGTCTGGTTCCTGCTTGCGTATCGCTGGCTCCGCTACGGCTACGCGTTCCGAAAGATATCCTTAACTCAGGGCAAATACGCAATAGTCGACCAGGACGACTACGAGCGTTTGAGTAAATACAGGTGGTACGTGAAGAGAGGCAAAAACACTTTTTATGCGATTCGACACGAATATTTCAAAGGCGTTCATAAACACGTATGTATGCACCGCGAAATAATAAAGGCCCCTGATAATTTATTTGTTGACCATATCAACTTAAACGGGCTTGACAACAGAAAGGCCAATCTGCGGCTCGCAACGAAAATCCAGAATAGCCGGAACACACCAAAAATGAAAAGGAAAACCTCGTCAAAATACAAAGGCGTCAGTTACCAAAAGCGAGACAGAATATGGAGGGCCAAAATCAAAATTAATAGGCGAGATAAACATCTCGGTAGCTTCCGCGATGAAATTGACGCGGCAGAGGCGTACGACAAGGCTGCTCATAAGTATTTCGGCGAATTTGCACGCCCGAATTTCAGATAGCTTTGCCGCTGGAGGCTAATAAGTACACGATATACGCTACGTATCCGAGCAGCAGAATCGCACCACTGGTTCTGCTGATGCGTTTGCCCAGGGCCATAATGATAAACACCGCCGTGACGGCGAGCATAACCCAGTAATCGAGGCCTGCTAATCGGCCTGCAAGCGCAAAGGGCCGAACCGTGCCTGCCGTCCCGACAACCAGCAGCGTGTTAAAGATGTTCGAGCCGACCAGATTTCCGATGGAAATATCGTGATGGCCCTTTAGGGAGGCTGCCAGTGAGGTTGCCAGTTCCGGCAAAGATGTGCCGAACGCGATAATTGTAAGGCCGATGACCGCCTGGCTCAGGCCCACTTTCTCGCCAACGAACACCGCTCCGCGAACGGTCATCTCGGCCCCGAGCGCCAATCCTGCAAGCCCAAGGATAGTAAACAATACACTTTTCTTCGTATTGCGTATCATGCGTTGTGTATCGTATTCAACACTTTGCGCATCTGCGGTTTCTTTTCGTGCCAGACGGACCGTCAGGACTATTAATATCGCGAAGATTACCAGCAGCCCTATTCCTTCCGGCCGGGAGAGATACAGATTGAACAGCACCGGCAGCAGAAGTAATGCGGACAGGAACATTGCAGGTATCTCGCGTCGCAGGATGCGTTTGCCGAGGTCGATTGGCCGAATCAGCGCGCACAGGCCGCCAATAAGCGCCAGATTGGCGATATTCGAGCCGTAAACATTGCCGATGGCAATATCGCCCGCCCCGCGAATTGCTGCTGCGATACTGGCGGCGACCTCCGGTGAGGATGTGCCCATCGCCACCACCGTAAGGCCGATGACAAGCGGGCTTACGCCGAACCTCTTTGCCAGGCCGACCGCACCAGCCACTAAAAGCTCAGCACATTTCCAAAGTGCTATCAGCCCACCGACCAGAAATAGAACCGCCCAGAGCATATTCATCCTCAGAATTGTAACCAGAGCCTGTACTATTTCAACGTAATTTCCCGCAGCGGCAGGGGGCTTGGCGGACCTTATTGCAATATGGCAGAATGTTTATGGCAATATGAATCAGATATGGGAAATGGCGGATGCGTTTAGACCTTGCCGACAACAAGACAGGCGTTGTGGCCGCCGAAGCCGAGTGAGTTGCTGATTGCGATATCGACATTGGCCTTTCGGGCCTCGTTCGGCACGAAATCTATCTTAAGGTCGCAGCGCTCGTCCTGGTTCTCGAGATTTACGGTGGGGGGGATAACCGACTTTTCAATTGTCTGTACCGTTGCGATAATCTCGACCGCTCCGCTTGCCCCTAACAGATGTCCAAGGCAGCTCTTTACCGAGCTTACGGCCAGCTTATAAGCATGCGGGCCGAAGACGGTTCTTATCGCTGCACTTTCGGCAATGTCGTTCAATACAGTGCTGGTGCCGTGTGCGTTTATATAATCGACTTTCTCAGCTTCGATTCCGGCGTCCGCCAGGGCCGCTTTCATCGCTTCGGCCGCCCCCTGGCCGTTTGACCATGGCGCAGTCAGATGGTAACCATCGCCGGTGGCGCCGTAGCCGAGCAGCTCGGCATATATTTTTGCGCCTCGTCTTTTGGCATGTTCGTATTCTTCGAGAACGATGACGCCGGCCCCTTCGGAAAGAATAAAGCCGTCACGGTCCTTATCAAAAGGCCTGGAAGCGGCCTGCGGGTTGTCATTTCGCGTGCTGAGAGATTTGAGGGAGCAGAACGAGGCCAGTCCTATTGGTGTAAGGGCCGCTTCGGAACCTCCCGTTAGGGCCGCATCGCACCTGCCGGCCATAATCGAACAAAAGGCCTCGCCGATAGCATGACTGCCTGAGGCGCATGCGCTTACTATGCAAATGTTCGGTCCTTTCAATCCGTAAAGTATGGAGATGTTGGCACTGGCGGCATTGCCCATAAGTTTGGGAACGCAGAAAGCGGATACTTTGCCGGGGCCCTTATTGAGAAGTCTTAAGTGTTGGTCTT
This sequence comes from uncultured Pirellulales bacterium, assembly GCA_964481525.1. Taxonomy (GTDB): domain Bacteria; phylum Planctomycetota; class Phycisphaerae; order Sedimentisphaerales; family CAYZTY01; genus CAYZTY01. Next base: position 2,841 of record CAYZTY010000132.1, on the reverse strand, counting down.
CTATTTCTTTGATTCCGCCTATGCCGGTACCGATGATGACACCGATGCGGTTCGTGTCTTCGTTTGCGAAGTCGATTTTGCTGTCGTTTACCGCCTGAATTGCCGAGACTATCGCCAGCTGTGTAAAGCGGTCCATCCGCTTTGCCTCACGATGCTCGATGTATTTTGTTATTTTGAAAGTCTTAATCTCGCCGCCGAATCTTACGGGATAATCGGAGACATCAAATGCTTCGATGTTTGAAATGCCGCTTTTGCCTTCACAGAGCGCGGTGAAAAGCTTATCGGCGGATTCGGCCAACGCTGTGACGCAGCCCAGGCCTGTAATAACAACTCGCCGTTTATTCATAATACCTATTGATTCTTTTCTTCCTGGGCTTTTGTTTTTACGAGGTTGACGATGTAGTCGATTGCGGCTCCGACGGTTTGAATCTTCTCAGCCTCTTCATCGGGTATACTCATATCAAACTCGTCTTCGAATTCCATAACGAGCTCGACGGTATCCAGCGAATCGGCGTTCAGGTCATTTATAAAAGAGGTCTCGCGAGTAATTTCTGCCTTATCCACACCCATTTGCTCACTGACTATCTCAATTACTTTTTGTTCGATTGCCTGGACATCAATATCTGCAGCCACTTGTTTTTCTCCTTGTGAAAGCGAAAAATTTAATTTATCTCAGCCATCGGATATCCTTAGAACCGGCTGGCCGGTAATATACCAGTAAAGTTTAAAAGCAGGAAACAAAATGTCAACTAAAAATTAAAAACTTACAGGGCTGGTTAAGTTGTGAACTGTCGGGTAAAAGCAGGTATTGGGAAAGAATGTCTTCTTACGTATAGAATGGCATTTTAAGGGGTATAAGGGGCGATTTTTCGGTGCCAGGGACGCGGAAGTCTTTTCTTTTCAAAAGGTTAGAAGAGATTATCAGGTTTTAACAGGATTTGACTCCGAGCCTGGGCTGGAGGGCTAAAGAGGAGGAGAAAAAAGCAGAATGGCGTAGTGCCAAAAGGTTACATAGCCATACCGCCGTCGATACAGAGTACCTGGCCTGTAATATATCCGGCCTGGTCACTGGCCAGAAAAGCTATAGCCTTTGCCACGTCCTGGACTGTGCCGAATCGCCGCATTGGTATGATTTGTTTTGCGCCTTCTTTGACCGGTTCGGGTAATACTTCCGTCATTTCCGTAATAATGAAGCCCGGCGCGACGCAGTTTGCCGTGATATTTTTTCTTGCCAGCTCGCGCGCGACGGATTTTGTCATGCCGATAAGGCCTGCCTTGCTGGCGGCATAGTTGCTCTGGCCGGCGTTGCCCATTACGCCGGCGACCGAGCTAAGACTGATTATCCGGCCCCACTTGTTTCTAACCATCGACCTGGCGGCAATACGGGTGGCAACGAAAGCCGCCCGCAGGTTGACCGCCAATACCTTGTCGAAATCCTCGTCGCTTAACTGCAAAATCAATCCGTCTCTTGTAATGCCGGCGTTATTTACGAGAATCCCAATGCCTTTGTACTCGTCGGCCAGCTCTTTGAGCGTCTCGGTAAGCCTGGCCGAATCGGTAATATCGAGACATTTTGTAATAACGCTAAAGCCGGCTTTTTTTACTACACCTTCAAGCTCGGATAATTGTTCGCTGTTTATGTCAATGCCTGCGACAATACGTCCCTGTTTAAGCAGCTCCAGAACAACCGCCCGCCCGATGCCTCTTGCCGCGCCGGTTACAACCGCTAATCTTTTCTCAGACATTTTCTTTGTCTCCATTTAACAGATACAGATTAATCCGCCGAGGGCGGACAAGCACTGATTTATATTGTTGATATTAACCATAAAGACATAAAGACGCAAGAAAATCTAGCGACTTGACTTGCTGGTAAAAGGATGCCCGTTGTACATTGCGGAAGGAATGCCGTGATAACAAAAGAGGAAACGACTTGTATCGGTAATGCTGTTGTGGTGCCGTTGTGAGGCATGCTGTGCAGGCATCCCGTGGATGGAAATTCTGGAGAGAATCCGACCCGCCGTGCCATCCGCCGTCGCACGAGGCTATGGCGGGACTAAAAGTCACGGCGAGACAGGAGCGGTTAAACGTGAAAAGAGAGAAGAAAAGAGTCTTAAAATAAAATGACGCTGATATTTACGACGCCCTTATTGTTTTGTTGTTTGCTTTAGCGCTAAAACAGACAAAGTGAGAACTTGCACACTTTTCCTTCTGCGAAGCAACAATCCGTCAAGGGCGAGCATCGCAATCGTTGGCGGTTCAATGCCACCTTGCTTACCATAGCCAGTATTCAGCAAAGATTGCAAAATCAAAAAAATCAACTTTGTTGTCGTAATTCGTATCAATAGCTAAGTATTTCCTTAAGAACGGATATGTCTGATATTCCTCAATATTCCAAATTGCTACCATATCCCAGCCGGCATCTAAAAATGTGCTTACAGTTTTCATCTGGATCGTAGTTTTACCTGTTCCACCGTCACTGGTTGATATCCCAGAGGTCTCTGTATCCCAGAAACAGTCGCTGACAGCACCGGTATTGCCGCCGCACAGGCCGCCGAGATAGTCGGAATTAACTCCACCGGTAACCGTCCCGGTTGAATAGCAGTTGCTGATGGTTCCGTTATCATTATCTCCGCACAGGCCGCCGAGATACCAAGAATCATCCCCGCCGGTAACTGAGTCCGTAGCATAGCAGCCGGTGATGGTGCCGTTTTCATTCTCTCCGCACAGACCGCCGAGATAGTCGGAATGATCCCCGCCGGTAACAGAGCCGGTTGCATAGCAGTTGCTGATGCTGCCGTCGGTATTATGTCCGCACAGGCCGCCGAGATTCTCAGAATAATG
>CAYZTY010000131.1:0-5738 GCA_964481525.1 uncultured Pirellulales bacterium | reverse complement strand
ATCGCCTACTCAGGCGGAGTTGACAGCACGTTTCTTTTGAAGGTGGCTGTTGATACACTTGGAGCTGAAAATGTCCTGGCCTGTATAAATGCAGGCCCATCTGAGCCGCAAGGTCAGCTTCAACGTGCCGCAAAGACGGCGGAGCAAATCGGGGTCCGTCTGCATACCATTGAAAGCGATGAGCTTGATGACCCTCAGTTCACAGCTAACAAGGCTGACAGGTGTTTTCACTGCAAATCACGTATTTGCAGGACTCTTTTAGATATTGCAAAGAAAGAAGGCTTCAAGCATGTAACCTTCGGCACCAACTATGATGACCTTGACGATTTTCGTCCCGGCAATCGAGCTATGAAAGTCTTTGGCGTTTGCTCGCCCTTGGCTGAGGCTGAGCTCACCAAAAATGATATCCGTCAATTAAGCAGGGAATTAGGACTGCCCACTGCCGACTTGCCGTCTTCGCCGTGCCTTGCGTCAAGAATCGCGTACGGCCTGGCGATAACCGAAGAGCGGCTGCGGCAAGTTGACGAAGCGGAGAATTTTCTAAGGACATTCGGTCTGGTTGAATTTCGTGTTCGCCATCATGATGCTATTGCACGAATCGAAGCCGAGCTGAGAGACCTGAATAAAATTACGACAGAGCCGGCCCGTTCCCAAATCGTTGATAAATTGAAATCGCTGGGATTTAAATTCGTAACTATCGACCTGCAGGGCTTCCGTTCCGGTTCGTTGAATGAGATGTTGACGGAAGAAGAAAAGGATTTAACTGCCTGATTCTGACCGTATGGCTTTATTATATTTACGTAAAGCCGCAGCAGGTGATATAAATATGACCTTCCGTTCCTTCTAGCCCCAGACAGCGAGTGGCCGGTTTTCCTTTTTATGCCGTTCGATTACCTCTCTGACGGCCTCTCTCATAGCCAATAGAGCCTTATCGTGCAAAGATAAGCGTTTCTTCCTTTTTTTCATATAAGACAGTATAACTCTGCGGCCTTTTTACTAAAAGAGAAAACCAAAGTTCCCCGGCTTTAAGTATGTTACAATTGATTTGCACGGCTTTCGTAAAGCCGTCGTTATGGTCCGCCTTCGGCGAATTCAAATCCCATCATCGGCTTTTGAATCTCCCTCGGTGTTTATCCACGGGAAGTTAAACAGTCCCTGCCAGTTACAGAAAAGCATGTTGTCGTCAGGGATACTAAAACCGGTTGGTGCATCCAACAACCGAGAATACTTATTCCATTTTTCTATAAGGAGTTCAAGGCATTTGTTGGCATCATTTACGGTCGGCTGTATTTGGGGGATATAATTACCCATATGGGCAAACTTTTCATTCGTATATTTGATGATAGGTTTCGCTAATTTCCAGATTTCTTTTAAATCACAGCTGACTTCTTTTTTGTTAAGAGATGTCACAGTATTATTTTTAAGGACTTCACCAAAAATACGAACAGCTTCTTGCCGAAGAGATTTCTTTGAATATCCATATGGCGAGCTTGCGGATGTTTTGAGTAGATGTCTCCGCGACTTGACAAAGTTATCAACGCAGACAATCTTCGGTCTTTGTTCAATCTCTTTAATCAGATTTCTGAAGTTGAGTTTTGTTGACTCGGATTGTGAAACTAACCTTCTGATACTCATGGATATTCGGACAACGTAATTGTGACACAGCCAGCCCATAAAGAGGTGGTCGGTTCGAGACTTTAGAAGTGTATTATTGCTTACCATGTTCTCGACCTTTAAGAAAATGCGTATAGAGATAGCTACATAATAAAGCTCTTGCTTTATTGGTTCTAGCTTTTTCTGCCAAGCCTTATACTTCTTGTAAGAGTTACAACACATATTTAATTCATTAATCCCGCGATTGCTGCGCCGATGAGAATTCAGATTGTTGTTTTATTTATTCAGTTCTTCCCGAATGGTTTGCGGTAGAGATGTTTCAAGCTGCGGGTAATTCTCAATAATGCGAAAAATATCAGCCAAGTCCTTTTGCCGTTTACTCCTTCTCCGCGTCTTATCCATATACGCCCATACCTTCCCCTCTAACACGTCTTCAATCCTCGCAACTCTCATCGTATAACCCAGTACATTTCTAACATCCGCGTCTGGAACAAACCTCTGATATCGCGGGTCAGCCTGAAGCTGAATCCGCAAGTCGGAGTTTGAGCTGGTAATGTTGATGCTATGCTCGAATTCTTCAATTTTTAAGCCACGTTCTTTGGCCGCTTTGCAAATAGCCCCGACATCCTCGACTGCGGCAACGATGTCCAAATCAAGGCTCACGACCGGTTCAACATAAGCGTTCACGGCAAGTCCTCCGATTAGGCAATACCGCGAACTCGTTTTAGAAAGAATGTCCAGAAGAATCTGGATAATGTCAGATTTTCCGTTTGCTATCCGGTTAACGAATTCTTTACCCGTCATCGTGTTTCTTCCTTCTAACAAACGAACCAAAAACCTAAGATTGAAAGTCCCTGTTTGGTGTATTATTGTTTGTATTGTTGGAAAAGGCAAGAGGGATTCCCAAATTCATATTTGCTATATTTCGATTTGCTGTTGCCCCTTGGTGTTTCTGTTCAGGCTCGTTGAATGAGATGCTGACGGTGGAAGAAAAGCAAAAAAGCTCGCAGGATTAATATCTTTACAGGAACGGCTGGCAGCCAGTCAGAAGTCGTTGTAATATTCCGGCTTGCCGTCGTCGGTGTCGTAGGCCGTCTGTTCCTCATAATGCTCAGTAACGCAAATCCGTTCAATCTGCTCTGCTTTTTTTGTATTGCTGTCAATGCTGACCAGAATGCCGTTTAACCTGACATCATCGTGGGCAATATCGAACGGCACCGGCATCTGAGTTCTGAAAGATTTGATTACATTTTCGACCTTTCTGCCGAGTACCGAATCGTGCGGCCCGGTCATCCCCAAATCCGTTATATAAGCCGTTCCGCCGGGCATAATCTTCTCATCAGCGGTCGTAACGTGCGTGTGCGTGCCGAAGACACAGCTTACTTTCCCGTCGAGATAATAACCCATTGCGAGTTTTTCACTTGTTGCTTCGCCGTGGAAGTCGACTATGATAACCTCGGCTTTGCGGCGAAGCGGCTCCAAGATGCTGTCAATCTTGGCGAACGGGCAATCAGCCGGCTTCATAAATATCCTTCCTATCAGCGGCACCACTGCCACGGTCGGCCCCTTATGAGTTTTGTAGAGCGCAAAATCCCTGCCGGCAGCACCCGGCGAGAGGTTTGCAGGACGGGCGATGTTTTCTGCTGTCTGAAGAACTTCAATTATATCTTTTTTGCGATATGCATGGTCGCCCAGTGTTATCAGGTTCACCCCGTATTTGAGCATCTTATCGTAAATCTGGGGCGTCAGGCCGGAACCCCCTGCCGCGTTCTCAGCATTGGCAATTACACAGTCGATATTAAACTGCTGCACAAGCGAATGCAGTTTATCGGCAAGAATACGTCTGCCCGGGCGGCCAACGATATCCCCTATGCAAAGAATGTTCAGTTTCATTTCTTGTTTTTGCTCTTTCGTTCAGTTCCGTCTTTTTCGGTTGTTCCGAAAGCTTCCCTTACCGTGCGTATTCGACGCAGCGAACTTCGCGCAGCAGGGTCACCTTTATTTCGCCGGGATACGTCATTTCATCTTCGATCTTCTTGGCCACATCCCTTGCGATTTTCATAGATGATTCATCGTCGACATTTTCTGCGTCAACGATGACCCGTATCTCACGGCCGGCCTGGATGGCGTATGCGTTTTCGACACCCTTGAAGCTGTTGGCAATTTCTTCGAGTTTCTCGAGCCGCTTGATGTATCGCTCTAGCGTCTCACGTCTGGCCCCCGGTCGGGAGGCGCTTACTGCGTCCGCTGCGGAAACCAGCGGTGTATAAGGATTGTCGGCTGGCACGTCGCCGTGGTGCCCCGCCGCCGCATTCAGGATAATAGGTGATTCGTTGAAGCGCTTCAGGTAATTGGCGCCAATCGCCGGATGTCCGCCTTCAATCTCGTGGTCCAGCGCTTTGCCGATGTCGTGCAGTAAGCCCGCTCGCCTTGCTATCGAGCCGTCCAGCCCGAGCTCGTCCGCCATTATCTGCGCCAGATAAGCTACCTCAATACTGTGACGAAGCACGTTTTGCCCATAGCTGGTTCTGAAGTTCAGCGAACCAAGAAGCATCAATATCTTGTTGTTTAGTCCGCGTACGTCTGCCTCGACAGCCGCACTCTTGCCGGTTTGCAAAATTTTGTGGTTGACATCTTTTTTGGTCTGTTCGACCAGCTCTTCGATTCTCGTAGGATGGATACGCCCGTCCTGGATGAGCCGTTCCATCGACAACCGTGCCACTTCCCGCCTGACGGGGTCAAATCCGCTAACCACAATAACTCCGGGCGTATCATCGACAATGACGTCCACGCCCGTTGCCTTTTCAAATGCCCTGATGTTACGCCCTTCTCTGCCGATAATTCGTCCCTTCATATCGTCATTTGGTATGTCAACAGTAGAGACTGTCACCTCGCAGGTCTGCTCAGCGGCGTATCGTTGGATGGCGCCGCTGATAATCGCCCGGCCTTTTTCTTCTGCTGATTCCATCGCCTCTTCGGTTGTTCGCTGGATTATTACCGACATCTCGTGCTCACATTCTTCTTCAAGTCGTTTCAACAACAGTTCCTTGGCGTCCTCGACCGCCATTCCCGTCATTTTTAAAAGCTGATTTTTCTGCTGCACTATCAAGCTCGCCAGCCGCTTTTCTTTCTCTTCGAGACTCTGCATTTTAGTCTGGAGTTCTTTTTGGTTTTGCTTTAGCGTGTTTTCCCGCTGTTGCAGCAGTTCGTTTTGGCGCTCAAGGCCGTCGGACCGTTTGCTTAACCGGCGCTCCGCCTCGCGCAGCTCCATCCGCGTCTGATTGACCTCTGCGGTGAACTGCTCCTTTTTCCTGATGGTCTCTGCGGCCGCTTCAAGTTGAGCAGCCTTAATGATGTTTTCCGATTCCCTCTTTGCCCCTTCGATGCGTCGTTCCAAGTCTTCTGATATCGTCTTCGCCTTGGCTTTGACCACAATCTGCTGGACGATAAACGCGATAATAATACCGAGACCGACCCCCACGAAGGTAAGTATTAAACTTTCGAAACCAGTTGCCGCTAATGTATTCATAGGACTCACCTCTCTTTGATAATGCCCTGTAAGGTTACAATATATCCACAGATGCTGAATTGAGTGCAGCAAGGTTTGGCGCCGTAAGCCCCATGAAGTGATGAGAAAAACCGAAATCCTTTCCTAAAAAGCGCGTCAGTACCCCCGGCAAGCTCCAAAAGACCGCCGTATTAGTTTCGACTCGAACGCGGATATTTGTTGCCTGGTTTTAACTACTTTTTTACCCAATGTTTGTAATCCCGAAGACGTCAATAGTTCAAACGCTTTTTCAAGCAGATTTCGTTTTCACTTCTCGCTTAAACCACCGTGGTGTTGCATTAACCCTCACAAAGCAGCATCTCTTTTGTTGTCTGCCGGCCCCACGACGCCAAGGGCTTTCTTACCTTTACTTCGTACTATAGAACCTTACAGCCCTCTTATTCCTTTGGTTAACTTTTTCCGGTACCTCTTGACCTTATTTATACAAAACTATACAGAACAAAAGACACTTTTGTTCGTGCCCTCCCGAGATAAGTAATCATAAAACAAATTCCACCTTTCGTCAAGAGAAAGAATCTTTATTTTCTGTTTGTTTGTATCTTTTCTTGATGTTGGC
>CAYZTY010000130.1:0-5816 GCA_964481525.1 uncultured Pirellulales bacterium | reverse complement strand
GCTTTAAGTTCGACCAGCTCCTCTCGCAGGATAAATGGTTCTATCAGGAGCCCAGCGGTGACCCGGATAATCCTACTATCTACTGGCTGAGTATCGCAGCGATTCAAAGTGGGTGTATTATAATCGACGATTTTGAGTCATATACCGTCAGTGACCCCGAAGGAGATGTATCCTGTCCTTACTATGATGAAGGTGACATGCGTTACGTGTGGCTCGATGGCCACGTGCAGAAGAATCCACAGGGTGACTGTGGTGGTGATTGGGAAGATTACAATCCACTTGCACTTGAAGGTAGTGTTGGTCGCTTACCCGGTTCGAGAATCATCCGTACTGATTATGGTCGGACAGGTTACGGTATGAGCTACTACTATGACAATAATGACGTCACTAATGCTGACTTTCCTCCTGAAGGTGACGCAGATGAAGACCACTACTCGGAGATTCTTCGATATTATCCCGATGGTTTAGATTTAATCGGTGATTGTCAAGCAGGAACACTGGAGCTGTCTTTCAAAGGTGATACAGATAATGATTGTGACCCTGTTTATGACAGGATGTATTTTGGCCTGGAAGATACGAGCGGTAACAAAGTTTACATTTACCATCCAAATCCGGATGCAGCCAAAAATGAAACTTGGCAGCGGTGGTGCATCGCCCTTAGTGATTTCACAGACATAAATCCAGCCTTGGACCTGCTTCATATCAGGTCTATCCGTATTGGCTTTGGCCAGCAGGGTAATCCATATAATGGGCCGGATGGTGGCGAAGGCACTGTCATATTTGACGATATCCGGCTCTGCAATGATTGCCCGAATCATCCGTGGGGTTGGAAGACTCGGCCGCATTTCTATAACGACGATGCGGTACGCATTACGGACATCAATGATGGTTCATGGCCGCCTGTAATCGGTTCGATGTGGGTAGACGGAAAGCCAATCCAGTACCCTGAGAGCAGATCGTGGGATATGGCGTTTGTGCTAACGGCAAACAGAAAATACTATGAGTTGCCGTATTGGCGGGAGGAAGGGCAGACGAGTATAGATATTAATAAAGACTGGATAATAAACTTCGATGATTTTGCTGCTATGGCGGAGTATTGGCTTGAACAGCCACTACAATGGCCAGGGCCGAATGAGGCAAATGAACCTTAACAAGCGTTAACAGGTGCTTTTCCTTTTGATTATTGTTCTTGGTTTTTTTGGGGAAACGACGATGAAAATTAAGGGCTGGCTTAGCCAGCCCTTTTTCTATATTCCTAAATTTCTTGAATCCGCAGCAAAATAACCTTAAAAAACATTGCAAAAAACTGCTCATTTTTGTTTAAAAAGTTGCATGCTTGTAATTTTTGACTTGGCGAATATACTTTAGGCGTGGTTTTTATTATTGCACAGTGCGGTTTTTTCTGAAACGAAATCTACAGGAGAATGAACTATGAAAAAGGCCCTGCCGATTATTATCCTCATTATGATTGTGATTGTGTTTATAGCAGTTGCAATTGTCAAAAAAAACGAGGGTACCGGCAAATTACAAATAGCGGTGATTCCCAAAGGCACAACGCACGAATTCTGGAAATCCATCCACGCAGGCGCCATCAAAGCTGAGCAGGAATTAAAGGAGTTTGGAGTTGAGGTAATATGGAAAGGCCCTTTGAAGGAAGACGACCGCGAATCGCAAATCAGGGTAATGGAGGACTTTACAACTCGTGGTGTAGCGGGGATTGTACTGGCACCTTTGGACGATACCGCGCTGCGAATGCCTGTTAAAGATGCTGTAAATAGGGGAATTCCGGTTGTAATCATCGACAGCAGCCTTAAAAGCGACGACTACGTCAGTTTCATATCCACTGACAACTATATCGGGGGCAGAAAAGCCGGTGAACACATGGGCTCAATTCTGGGCGGCAAAGGCAAGGTAGCCATGCTGCGGTATCAGGAGGGTTCGGCAAGCACAATGAAACGTGAGCAGGGTTTTCTTGATGCGTTAAAGGAAAAATTTCCCGATATCGAAGTAGTCAGCTCAAATCAATACGGCGGGGCCACAACAGAAAGTGCATATTTAGCCGGTGAAAATCTTTTAGCTCCCCTTCGAACTCCCGATGGTGGTTTAATAATTGACGGCCTTTTCTGTCCGAATGAATCGACAACCTTTGGAATGCTGCGAGCGCTGGAGGACGGCGGGCTGGCCGGCAAAGTTAAGTACGTGGGTTTTGACAGTTCAGAGCGGCTGATACAGGCAATGAGAAAACAACAGATACACGGCCTGGTGCTGCAAAATCCGATTAAGATGGGCTACCTCGGAGTCAAGACTATGGTTATGCATCTCAAAGGCGAGCAGGTGGAGAAACGAATCGACACAGGGTCGGTGGTAGCAACACCGGAAAATATGGACGACCCGAAAATCAAAGAACTGTTGGAGCCGGATTTCAAAAGATGGCTGAACATGTAGCTGGCGAACATGAAACTGTGCTGCTGGAGATGAGGGGAGTCTGTAAGCGATTCGGTGCAACCGTCGCTTTGCAGGATGTAGGTATCAAGGTCGCCGCCGGGCAAGTACTGGCTCTGGTGGGAGAAAACGGCGCAGGCAAAAGTACTTTGATGAAGGTACTTTCCGGAGCTGTTAAGCCGGATAAAGGTCAGATGTGGCTGGAGGGAGTCAGTTACAATCCAAGCAATCCTCTGGAAGCAAGGCGCGCCGGGGTGGCAATGATTTATCAGGAGCTGTCACTCGCACCACATCTTAGCGTAGAAGAAAACATAACACTTGGTATGGAACCAACAGCATTTGGTTTGGTGCGATGGAGGGATGTGCGACAAAGGGCGAACGAAGCCATCAGGGAATTTGAGAATCCGGAACTCAAGCCGGATGCCAGAGTAAGCAAGCTGTCGGTCGGCTCACAACAGTTAGTTGAGATAGCAAGGGCATTGGCTATCGGCTGTCGCGTGCTCGTTCTTGATGAGCCAACCAGCAGTCTGACGCAACGAGATGTTGAGCGACTGTTCGCAATCATAAAACGGCTGAAAAAACAGGGAAAGGCCATAATTTATATTTCACACTTCATCGAGGAGGTTAAGCAAGTAGCTGATAAGGTGACTGTTTTGCGTGATGGCCGGGTAGTAGGCAGCGGCGACGCAAATACTATTACTATCGACGAGATAATTAAGTTGATGGTCGGCCGGGAAGTTGAAGAGCTTTATCCCCACTCAAAGCGCAAAGCAGGAGAGGTTGTTCTCGAGATTAAAGATTTGGCAGGGATTGACAAGCCACGTTCCGCGAGTTTGCAGTTAAGACAGGGAGAAGTACTGGGCATAGCAGGCCTCGTTGGGGCAGGTCGAACCGAATTGCTGCGATGTCTCTTCGGACTCGAACGTGTGAAGCAGGGACAAATCCGATTGGGAGTCTTTACGGGTCCTGCTTCACCTGTGAAAAGGTGGTTGCAGGGAGCAGGTTTTGTCAGTGAGGACCGTAAAGGAGAAGGCCTGGCGTATTCGCTTAGCGTAGCGGAGAATATTACCCTCTCCAAATTGAAGGGTTTCGGCCCTTTTGGTTTTATAATGCCGAGCAAACAGAATAGAGCCGCCAAACGCTGGATAGATAAGCTGGATATTCGCTGTGACGGGCCGAGACAATCTGTTTCGTCTTTATCCGGCGGCAACCAGCAGAGAGTGGCCTTGGCCCGGCTGTTGCATCATGATGTGGACATACTTTTGCTTGATGAGCCGACACGGGGTATTGACGTTGCTGCAAAGGCAATGATATATAAGCTGATTGACGAATTGGCCAGCGGTTCGGTAGATGAAAACCGGCAACCCAAGGCAATCCTTATGGTCAGTAGTTACTTACCTGAGTTGATGGGAGTATGCGACCGAGTAGCCGTGATGTGCCGGGGCAGATTGGGCAAAACTTATATGATTGAGCAAGTTGATGAAAACAAACTTATGATGGAAGCGACTGGACAAGAGGTAAATGTATGAATGATGGACAACCGACAGCAAAAGACACAGTGTCATCCGACTCGGGCTGGAGGCGATGGATAAATACATTCGGGCCTTTGTTTGCGCTGGTTTTCGTGTATGGCATTTTCATATTGATTGCACCGTCCAGCTTCGCAACCATTCGAAATCTGGAGATGATTGGCCGCCAGACCACCATTGTCGGAGTAACAGCGCTGGGGATGACATTGGTGATAATCTCGGGCGGCATCGACCTTTCAGTCGGCTCGGTTGTGGCCTTGAGCACTGTAGTGATTGCGTGGCTGCTTCAATACGGGGGAGTGGACCCGGTCATTGCAGCGCTTGGCGGTGTTGCAGCCGGTGCGGCATTCGGTTTTATCAGCGGTCTTATTATTACCCGGCTTAAGGTAGTGCCCTTTATAGTTACGCTCGGTATGATGCTGGTTGTTCGAGGAGCCGCCAAGGGCATTGGGCAGGAGCAAAAGATTGATGTTGACCCCGCCCTTCTGAAGTGGCTGGATGATTTACTTGCTTCTGTTCCGAAAGAACAGAGCTGGATGCTGTTACCACCGGGTGTGTGGCTTTTAATTATCATGGCTGTGGTGATGGCAGCTTTTCTGCGTTATGCCCGCCTGGGGCGACATACGTTTGCCATCGGCTCAAACGAACAGACAGCCCGGTTGTGCGGTGTTGCGGTTGAGCGAGTCAAATTGATTATATTCACACTTGGCGGGGCCTTTGCCGGACTGGGTGGACTAATGCAGTTTTCACGATTGACTGTCGGTGACCCGACCGTTGCTATAGGTCTGGAGCTTGATGTTATAGCTGCAGTTGTCATAGGCGGCGGGAGTCTGGCCGGCGGTGAAGGCTCGATTCTTGGTACAATGGTTGGCGCTCTAATCATGACGGTTATAGCATCCGGCTGTACACAAATGGGATTGCCAAACTGGGTGCAGGAGATTATAACAGGGGGAATTATCGTTGCAGCGGTTGCTCTTGACCGGCTGCGGCACCGCCGCATTGCCTGAACAAGTGGGTGAATGTATAGAATGTTTGAGCGTCCAAGAACTGAAATGTAATATGTTACAGAAAGGTACTATATTGGCTAAAAAGTAACGACCGATAAAATAAAGTTGAAGTTTTTTACGATTATGTCTTGACAAAGATACTGAAATGTAGTTTAATATTACAATCATGAGGCAGATTAACCGTAACAGTTTAGTTAGCTGGTGGTGGCCTGCGGGATAGTTTCCGGCAGGTATTCGGTAATTTGCTATAAAAAACGAGTTAAAAGTGAAGTAAACCTGCTGGAAAACAGCAGGTTTTTTTATTTGTATTTAAGATAACTTGCGGATACAAATTACAATTTAAGGTAAGGATATGGAAGATTACAGACAAATAATAGAAAATGCCAAACCCGGGCAAATCGTTCCAATCGTGAAACAAATTGATATGGACGAGCCGGTGGACTTTTTTGCAAAGCTGAGCGACTACGGTCGGGCTCAAAACTGCTGCCTGCTCGAGGCGAGCGATTATCTGGCGGAAAATGCTATGAGCTTCGGCACAGCAAAACCTGCATTATATCTGACCGGTACGGCAAACAAGTTTACAATCAAGGCACTGAGCAAAACCGGCAAACGTATGATAGAGTATCTGTCGAGTTTAAAGGACAGGTTCAGCTTTTGTGAATCGGTCGAGTTCGGAGCAGAAGAGATTACTGGTACAATCAAACGAAGCGAAGGAACAGTCGACGAGCAAACACGACTTACGAGCACTAACCAGATGGATGTTCTGCGTGCGGTTGCGTTTGCATTCAAGCTGGCCAGCAAACCTTTCCGAATAACCTGCGGACTGCTGGGAGCTTTG
>CAYZTY010000129.1:0-5822 GCA_964481525.1 uncultured Pirellulales bacterium | reverse complement strand
CCCGCGACTGCGCTCGTCCAACCGCCACATCTGCGGAAACCGTCGAAGCCGCCATCACCACCTCGCCCGCATACTTGGGAATCAAAACCTTCCTGAACATAAGAAGTATAGAATCTCTTCCATTGTGAACCACTCGGCTTTGTGTCCCTCTCCCGCTCGAATCATCCGGCTCTTCCACATAAAAAGCATCACTACTCAGTGCCGGAATGTCCATCTGATAATCTCCAATATCGGCCGATACATAGAATTTGACAGTCAGCATAACCGGCTGACCCACATAACATTGCCGTTCCGAAAGTGTAACCTCGAGGTCCAGCCTGTCAGTAGTGCCCGGTTTTAGAATATTCACTTGTACCGGATTCGTCTGATATGTTTGACCATCGATCTTAACATTTACCGACGGCAGTTGTATTATGCCTTCACTCCTCGCCTGAAGTGAATAAGTCATTATATTCGTAACACTTTGAGTCGTTCTGCCGTTTATTATTTGTACCGAAGTTTGTGACCTGGTTCCCGTACTCTGTGGTTCGTACTTCTGCAACGGAGTCAAATCAACCTCACCCTCCTTATCCGCACCTTCAATAGAAACCAGGTATGTAAAACGCTCACCTATATAAATGTCCTGTGATGAATCAACGTAGGCACGAACCTGTACGGCTGCCGCCGCACCTGATAAAACCAACAAAAAGACAAAAAACAAAACCGTACTTTTCAAAAAACCACGCATACTACCAGTCCTTATCCACCTTCTGATAACCGGTCGTTTGCAGCATTTGCCTTTCTTTTCGTTGTCGCTGCTCTTTATCAACTAATTCCTGCGCAGTGGCATCCGGAGCCACAGCCTTCTGACTCTGCTGTTGCTGCTGTGTCTCATTCGGCTCAGCAGGTTGATTCGGCTCGGCTTTTTGCTGCTGTTGCTGCTGGCTCTGTTGCTGCTGCTGTTGACCTTGCTCACCACCTCCAGACAAAGCTTCGAGAGCATTTTCAATATGCTCAACCGCCTTATCCTGCGATTGCTTTGCCGTTTTGCCCTCTGAATCCTGCAATTGCTTGTGGCCTTTTTCCTGATTATCCAATGCCTTACTCAATTCTTCGGACGCCTGCTGCATCTGTGGCAGTTGCGGATTATTGGGGTCCTGTTGCTGCATCTGTTGCAGTGCCTGTTCTGTCTTTTCTTTCACCTGCGACTGCCCTTTTGCCTGTTCACCGTAATTCTCCGCCGCCTGCTGTTGACTTATTTGGCCTTCGTCCTGCTTATTGTTGGTCTGCTGTGTTTGCTCGGCAAGCTGCTTTTGTTGTTCGAGAACTTGTTTGAGATTCTCCTGAAGTTGTTTTTGTTTTTCCGCCTGCTGTTGCTGCCTGTTAAGCTGGTCCATAATATCCTTGATAGTCAGCCGGGCAACCTCGATATTCTTCGCTGCTTTTTCGTTCTTAGGGTTAATATCCAGCGCACCCCGCCAGGAACTTATACTGGCCTGAAAATCCTCGAGCGCCTTTTGCAAATCGGAGTCCTTTTGTTTGGCCCCTTGCTGAAAATAACTATTACCGAGGTTATACTTCGCCTTGGCTACAAGCTCCATATCCTTACTCTCGGCAGCCACCTCTTTATAGAGGTCGATTGCCTTTGCAAGGTCGTCAAGCCGATAGTAGCTGTCCGCCTTATTAAACTTCGGCTCCAGGGCCTCCGGCTGCTCGACAAGCGCCTCATCGTATTTATTTATTGCTTCACTAAAATCGCCGCTTGCGTACAGCCGATTTGCCTTTTGTACCGTATTATGGATTGACTTCGCTGGTGCTGTCCGCACCAGTCCCGCAAGCAGAAATACCATCACAAATAAAAAACCAAAGCTCAAAATCTTAAACTCTTTTTCTCTCACTCGTCAACATCTCCCAGATAATCAATCCGATACCCAAAGCCAAGAAGATTTGGAACCTCTCATCATAAGTCATCATCGTTGCCGACTCAAGCTCGCGTTTTTCCACCGATGTAATAACTTCACTGTAAATCTCACCCAAATCCAGCGTCGTACCCGGCTCAACCGACAGATATTTTCCGCCTTTACTGGCATATACAATCTTGCGCAGCGTATCAGCATCGAGTTTCGACCAGACTTCCTGGCCCTGATACTTTAGAAAGGTCTTCTCGCCGTTTTCACCTATGACAGGAACTCGCGCACCTTCATCCTCACTGCCCAGCCCGACCGCAATAATCCTGATGCCCTCTGCCGCTGCCTTTTCCGCCGCCTGAACGGGGAAACTATCATGGTCTTCGCCGTCGGTAATCAATATTATATCTTTATACTCCCTGCTTTGCCTGTCGAAGACCTCCTCCGTTGCCTTGCGAATAGCATCGCCTATCGCCGTACCTCCCCTGCTTGTACTCTCTGTAGATATGTCCGCCAGTGCCATTCGCACGAATGCGTAATCCTGCGTTAATGGACACTTAACCGTACTGTTACCGGCAAAAGTAACAATGGCAATCCTGTCACCTTCGAGCCGGGCCATCAGGTCCTTGATTGCTATCTTGGAACGCTCAAGTCTGCTTGGCTTAATATCCTCAGCCAGCATCGAACGCGAGGTATCAAGCAATACTACCACATCTCTGCCTCTACGCTTTATTTTCTCTGGACGCGGATTCCATTTCGGCTCTGTCATTGCTATCACAATACTCACAAATGCAACTATCAAAAGAAACACTTTAAAAATCTGTTTCTTTAAACTGACTGAAATATTTATTTTTTTGAGCATCTCGCTGCTGGCCAGTATCTTTAGCGCCCTTACCTTGCGCCAAAAGCACCACAGATACGCCGGCACAAACACCACCGGCACAGCAAACAGCAGCCACAACACTTTATCATTTCCCAAATTCATAACTTCACTAAAATAATAATAGCATTAACCAACCACAAATTCCCAATTACCAGTTACCAATAACCAACTCACGGTATTTTACGCAACACCGTACAGCTCGCCAACATCTCCAGGGCAAGCAGAACAAGTCCGCCCAGCGCCCACGGCCCGAACCGCTCGGAATACTGGGTATACTGAAGCGACTTGACTTCGGTCTTCTCCAGCTTGTCGATTTTCTCGACAATTTTATGAAGCGCCTTCGCATCATCCGTCCTGCTGTAAAAGCCGCCCGTCCTGTTGGCAATTTCCTTCAGCAAACCCTCATCTAGGTCCTGGTGTAGCGGAACCTTGAAAGGCCCAACCGTAGCGAACGCCTGCTCAGAGCCGATACCAATTGTGTATATCTTTATGCCCCACTCCTTCGCCAGCTCAGCCGCCTGCAGAGGGTGATATTCACCTGCGTTATGTTGGCCGTCCGTAAGCAGGACAATGACCTTGCTTTTAATCTTAAATCCAGCCTGCTCTTCATCTTTCGAAGTCTCATCACCACCTAATTCTAACTTCGCCCTTCTCTGCAGGATTTCCTCTTCGGCCTTTTTCAGCCGGGCCGCCGCCAGAGCAATTGCATCTCCTATCGCTGTGCCGTCCTCGCTTCTCAACCGGACAATCTCGGTTTTCTTCAAAAACTCGAGCAGCACATTATGACCAAGCACCATTGGACATACCGTGTCCGCATACCTGGCAAAACTGACCAATCCTATAAGGTCGCCTCCCCTGCCCTCCAGCCCTTTTTTATCACCGCTTATAAAATCCGCAAAAACCTTCTTCACCACCTCCAGCCGGTTCAGTTTCTGCCCGTAATAATCCATCTCGGCACTCATACTGCCTGAGTGGTCAACCACAACCTCTATCGCCACACCCTCGGTAGCTATCTCTGAAAGCACTGTCCCTTTTCTCGGCCGTGCAAATGCCACTATCAAAAGAGCCAGACATACCAGTCTCAATACCGACAGCAAGGGCCTGAACCTCAAACGCCAGGAAATCGGACAGCCCCGCATATAACTCAGTGATGGAAATTTCACCGCGGCGCTGCGCTTTTTGCGCACCATCAAAAATGCCAAAACTGGCAAAATCAAAAGCAGCAACAATGCCCAAGACGAATACAACTGCATTTACGAACTTCCTATCTCAACAGTTTCTTCAATTGCAACTGCATTTGTAACATCAATCTTTCTTTCATCGGACCTGGTCTTTTCAATAAACTCTTTCGCAAGGTCGAACGTCTGCTGAATTTGCTCTTTCGTCGGGCTTATGTTTGCGAACTTTACCAGGTCACAATGCCTGAGAAATTCTCCCAGGCTCTGCTTATCGGAAACACCAAGCACATCTGTGTACTGAATTTCATCCAGAAACTCCTCAGTGGTCATCTCCGGCGCCCGCAGCTCGAAACGATGCTCGATATAGTGCCTTAGAATATCGCTTATTCGCTCGTAAAATTCCTTAACGCTCCCCGCCTCTAAAAGTTTCTCATCGACCAAGGCCCTCAGACGTTCGTATGCAATCTCATGAGCCGGCTTGAAAATCCTGACAAGCTCCTTGATTCTTCTCTTTCTAAGATAGAAAAACGCCCAGCCGCCGCCTGCAACAACTATCAAAACAAGAAACCAAACCCACCAGTAGCTCGGCCCTTTGGGCATCTCAACAACATCTTCAATATCAGCTATCTGTAATTGTGAACGCTGCTCACCCAATAAAGAAGTAACCTCAATATCAATCGGCTCGGTAGTAAGCTCATATTTACCCTCTTTGATATCGTTCACATCGTAAAATTCAAATGTAAAAGCCGGTATCTGGTACGTGCCCGACAAAAACGGCTCAAGCCGATATTGATTCCTGCTGACCACGTTGTTGCTCTCATTGAGCTTGTCCCCGCAATCGAACCAGTCAACTATCCCGAAGTTCTCAAGCACCTTATCGATCTGTGGCATCTTAGCTTCATAGCCGGGCCCGACAACCGTTTCGAGTTCCAATTGCAAAGTCTCCGCTATCGTTATCTTGCCTTTATCAACCCGCACGTGCACAGTCAAAGGTCCGTGTTCGTAAATCTTATCAATTTCGAACGAAGTCTGCTTAACCTGTCCCTCTTTGGTTTTGTCACAACCGACACAAGCCAGTAAAAGCGCACAAGCCATAAGCGCACATGCCAAAAAAGCCCTTACGTGTCTATGCTCTCGTACACTTATGCCCATTTTTTCACTCTGCTCTGCTTGTCCGCCAGACGCATGGCGAGTTTGTACCATTAGTGCCGACGGTGCCGCATATGGAAAAACTTAATCAAATCGTTAATATACGGCTTATCTGTGCTTATACTAATACAGTCAACATTAATTGACCTCAGCATATTCTTTAAGCCATCAAAACGCTGCCGACTGTCACTGCCGTACCGGCTGCGAAATCTCCTGGCCGAAGTATCGACAACAATCACTTCACCCGTCTCGGCATCGGTAAATTCGATCAGTCCCACGCTCGGCATTGAAATCTCAACCCTGTCCCTGACCGGCACCGCTATAACATCGTGACGTTTATTAAGCAGACTCAGAGAATTCTTGAAGTCACCGCCTATAAAATCAGAAACCAGAAAAACAGTGGCCTTTTTACGAACAACCCTGCCGAGGTAATCCAGCGCCATCACAATATCCGTTTTTTGCTGCGGCATCTTGAAATACAACAGTTCACGAATCAGACGTAAAACATGCCCGCTGCCCTTCTTGGGCGGGATGAAAAGTTCTATCTGGTCGGTAAAAATCAGCAAGCCGACCTTGTCGTTATTCTTCGCGGCAGCAAAAGCCAAAACCGCGCAGAACTCCGCCGCCAGCTCATTCTTCATCTTGTTCACCGTCCCGAACTCCCCCGATGCACTAAGGTCAACCGCGAAGATTACGGTCATCTCGCGTTCTTCGACGAACCGCTTT
>CAYZTY010000128.1:0-5998 GCA_964481525.1 uncultured Pirellulales bacterium | reverse complement strand
TTTTCCCTCAGGAGGTTTGGCCTGACCATAATTGTTTCGTCCCCAGCCAACGATAGTACCATCCTTCTTTAAGGCCAGACTGTGAAACTCGCCTGTAGCCATTGTGATAAAGGTCTTTCCGACAAGAGAGTCGGCCTGGCCATAGTAATTGTTGCCCCAGCCGACGATGGAACCGTCTTTCTTTAGGGCCAGACTGTGACGCTCACCAGCTACTACGGCGACAAAATTCTTTCCGAGAGGAGAGTTGGCCTGACCCCAGGAATTGTTGCCCCAGCAGATAATAGAGCCGTCCTGCTTTAAGGCCACATTATGTCCCCCACCGGCGGAAATAGCGACAAGGTCGGTAATCCTGGAGTTTGTGGTCCTAATACCCCAGCCAATAATCGAACCCGGAATTTCGGCAACCCCTTCCCGAAGAGCCGGGGATTGCTGTGTCAAGCCGTGGACACTGGATAAAGCTAAGGCAACTGAAATGACAAATACAACGGCAAGTAAGCGTCTCATCGTGATATCTCCTCTTTATTAATATGAATATACAAAGATGTAATACAATACGACGCTTCAGCATTAAAAGCAAGTCAATTTAAGACCTGTCCTCCCTATTGCTACGTCGTTATAATTCACAAAAAGAAGCGCAAAATTCAAATTTATGGCGGCTGCACATTTGACCACAACATCCTTGTTGATTGTGCTATTTCACCGTGACTCCTTGGCGCTGAAAGGCGGGAGTAAGGCAGCAGCTTAGCCCGGGTACATAAAATCGGGGACTCGGCGGGGTTTGCCTTTGGCATCGATGCACGCAAGGACGCTCGAGCCCTCGGCCAGTAAAGTGCCGTCCGAGGCCCGTGTAAGTTTGTAAGCGTGCTCTACCTTGCTGGCGCTGACTGACTGGCAGGTCGTGGTTAATTGAAGCTCTTCGTCATATCCGGCCGGCCGTCGGTAATTAACATTCAGCCGTACGACGACGAAGAAAATACCTGCTTCTTCGAGGTTCTTGTAAGCTAAACCGTTAGCTCGTAGTAGTTCGGTCCGGCCCATCTCGAACCAGACCGGATAAACACTGTGATGTATCACTCCTCCCTGGTCGGTCTCAGCGTAGCGCGGCCTGATAGTTATGGTATGAGCTTGTACGCTTGTGCACTCCGGAAAATCCATGTCGGCACAATATCAAACACGCCGATTTTTGCAAGCATTAACCCGACGATTTTACACAGAACCCGACGGGCAAAATCCTAAGAGTTTACTTCCGTGACTTCTTTGCATTGGGCGAGGGTCTTTTTCATCTGCCAGCGAACAAAATGCGGGGCCCCGCAAAGCAGATAAATGGTCATCACCAGCAAAACCACAAGACCGAAGAGGTATTCAAAAATATACTGTAAGTACGCACCCTGAGAAGCCCTGGCCAACAAGTACCTCTGTAGTCCGAACCCTACTGCCGTCACTAACCTTGACAGACAATATATACCACCCGCGACCGAAATCAGTCGGAACGACACGCGGAGCCAATCTACTTGCTCATAACTTCCCGACGCCTCAGAAGCGCCAATAATCTTTTCCGCCCACTTCTCTCGCCTGTAGATAAGCTGGTATATAGCCAATCCTAAACACAAGTAAAACAAGAGCAGCGAGACAGTCACGACAACTGACGAGCCGTATAATGTATTAGAAAGCACGCCGAACATCGTGAAAAGCAGGCTGCTGGCAAGCTGATAAAGCATATATACACCTAATCCGACGAGGACAATTCTTGCAAGCGAATGCATTTTATTCATTTTGTATTCCTTCCGAATTCGTGTCTGAAAGATTCGGGCTGTCAGCCCCGCCCGCTGTCACAGCGGTTTTTAGCTGCCGGCGTACGAACTGAGGCGCGCCGCAGAGCAAATAGACGGCCAATACTGCTTTTAAAAAATCATATATACCGGTTGCTCCCCGCCGGGAGAAAAACTCAGTCCAGTTGAAAAAGCCGCCTGAGTTTAATATTTGTGTAATCCACCGGCGTATATTTGGCAGCCACAGCGCAAATAATATATTACCAAAAAGCCTGGTCGAGCCGGCCAGCAAAATGAGCCCACAGAAAACGGCACCGGCACGGAGCGACGCGGCCAGCCAGATTCTCTGGTTTGCAGGTGAAAGCCGCTCGCCGGGACCTGCTATCTTCACAGCCAGCCAATCATTCCGAAATATAAGAAAGTACAAAAGAGCTATTATAAAAACTATGCTGATACCCACACCATTTGCAGCCACTGCGAAAGAGCAATTGTCAAAAAGCTCAAATACTACAAATGTTAAAGTCCTACAGAAGTTGACAAGACTGTAGATACCCAAAACGGCGAGAACCACCTTTGCAATTACTTGCATCTTTGTCATAAACCACCCAGGTTCAGAATGCTGCAAAAAATTAACCAGCTACCGAGCGGACCTCGGCCAACCGCAACTCTGTATCTACTTCCACATAGGCGTAGAATCCCCGGTCGGCCGGGCCGGGATTGAGTACTATCGTCTTGCCCGCCGTATCTTCACTGCGCGCCTCGTGAATATGTCCGCAGATACACACTGCCGGTTTTATATCATCTATGAATCTGCGAATTGAAGTGCTGCCAACGTGCCTGCCCGTCCCGACCAAATCGGCCCGCGTCCCATAGGGCGGCTGATGCGTCAGAAGAATAACAGGCATATTCGCTTTAACTTCACGGCCGCACCGCTTCAGCAGTTTATCAAATTCCCGCTCAGGCATCTCATTCGGAGTCCTGCCGGGACAGGGCAGCGAGCCGCCAATACCTAAAAACGCAACGTTATCTACATCCACGCAGTTGCCGTGAAGACTTATCCCCTCATCTTTCAGGTATTGTACAACCTCCGGCCGGTCGCAATTGCCCGGAACAGCTAAAATTCTTTCGTTGTACTGCCGGAGCACCTCCAGGACTTCGGCAGCATCGGCCTTATCACCAAAGTGAGTCAGGTCGCCGGCCACAAGTAAAATATCCGCCTCCGGAAGCTTCGGCATAAGCTCTGCAAGGGCCCTGATATGGCCGTGAATATCTGTTAGTCCGACAATAATCATTTAAGATTCCCGCAAAACCGCACGAATTATACAAGTCCGGATGTGGAATGGCCAAAGAAACTTCTGATTTTGAAACGTGAAATGAGATTTTTCAATTGCCGATACTATCTATATCAATATGCAGCCTCATTGCCGGATATATCGTAGACAACGTCAATTGGAGCGGTCAAAGGGTAACTTCACACCACCTTCAGGCGTGGTTTTTATATTGCTTTTAAGACCTTCCTGAATAGTTCTTGCTTCCATCTTTTTGTGTCGACAGATTAAGCCTTCAGTAATTTTCGACAAATCTCCTTTTACGAGCTTTGCGTACGATATATTCGGCATTACCCTATCGACCTGTATTGTAGCGATGAGGATTTCCGTTTTGCCCAATGACTCTTTCGTGTCCACATCAATTATCTCTTTGCCCTCCGTGAAAATATCCAGAACCAGTCCCTTTAAAATCCTTTCGCCTCCCTGATTGATAATAATTTGCCCATTTTCGTCTATGCTCGCAATTCGAATGGGGTACAGCCTGTCAATAATTGTCTCAACCACCTCGTTGGTAACTCTCGTAACGAGATTATCTATCAGTTCCTTGTAATCCAAATCTTTGGGGTCCCATTCCTTAACGAGTTTTTTAACCTCATCGGTTTCAAGTGATATGTCGACGATTTCTGCTAACTTTAACTGTCTTGTCGGGCCGATTATCAGGCGGTACTCGAAATTAAAATCGACCTCGTATTCACTTATTGGATATCCAATGGCCGGTGATATTTTTACCTTCTTCTCAAGTCCCGCATTAGAGATTGTTCCTACAAGCATATAGTCGACGCCGAGAGCCTGACCAATCTTGGCTTTTTCCTCGAGAGAAGTGTCACCTGACAACACCATATCTCTTTCACGAACAAATTCCTGGATGTACTCTCTGTCTAAAACAGCAAACTTGTTGGTTCCCATCAGGGCCATAGCTAATTTCTGCGATAGCTGTCGTGAAATATCCCAGGACGATGTTTTAAGCTCGCCAAACTGATAGAATCCGCTAAGCGTTCTTATCGGCATTACGGCAAGTTTTAGTCTGGCGGTTTTATCGGGAGACTCGTAGTCATATACCCATACTTTCAGGGTTACTTCGTATGTGTTATCGTCGAGTTTTTTCTCATTCAAAACCTCGTAGGTTTTCACCAGTCCTTCAATGTCGGTTCTAAGAGCTGTACCCTCGGTTTGAACGGTTACTGCGTCAAATTCGACCACTTTTCCGGTTTCTTTCCTTTCAATATCCGCGGCAGCGGAATGATGGCCGAATTCATACCGGCCTGAACTTACTTTCACACCCCTGGCCTGGGCGACGGCCTGATACAGGGCGTTTTTGATGGCCTCGTCTCTGTTAATACCACGGCCCCTGGCTTCGCGGACTATCGTTTTGGTTGCGGAAAACGCCTGCGGGCAAACCAACGCCACCACAATGAAAATTGCACAAATCTTTTTCATTTCTCACCCCGTTTCACACTGAATGGTATAACAGGCTTATTACCAGGCTACAGACTTATTGCTGCCTCGTTTGCCGATAAGAGTTTCTTCCTGCCAGAACCTCAGTCCGGTAGTCAGGTCCGTAATCTTAAGCTGGAAGTAATACTCAACCTGCTGCACGTTATTACTATAACGGATATTTCGTTGAAGAATTTTGCCGGAGATGCTCAATTCAGGCGCAATCAACTGACCCTTGGCCGCGATGGTATCCTTATTAAATTCATCACTCTGGGCCGAATCCCTGATGTCCCTGACCTCATAAACCATTTTGTCGGGTGCGCCCTGCTGCGTTTTGTCTTCGACAATTTGGCCGGTTGCCCTATCATATCTGGTACCCACATCTTCATCTTTTCCGCCGACGGCGGAGGTCATTACGACCTGGCCGCTGTTCATAAGCTCCTGTTCGATTTTTGCCATTAGCTGGTCGGTGTCGATTCTCTGCATCGTATCATTCACGATACGGCCCGTTGTCATAACGTATCTGCTATCGTCCTTTTTCTTCAGGGCTCCCGAGCCAAGCATTGACTGGACCATTTTGCTCGCGGCCTGGTCGAAATCCCTGTAATCCAGGGCCATAACAGGTTTGCCTTCGTCGTGCATTGTGTCAATGTATGCGGTTTCCTGCGCACAACCGGCAATCAGAACAGCGAGAAACGTAATGATTATTAACATTTTTGTTTTCATAATTTACTCCCACTTTCTGGTATCCATTCTGAAATTTACGGCTTCCTTCCTCGGCGCAACAACTTTTAAACTAAAGGGTGACTTGCCCATCGCCGAGGCCCGCTGCCAGACGCTCGTTTTAGTCTCAATCAGCAATCCATTTTCATCGAGCCATTCCACTCTGTACTGAAATTTCCTGGTAAATTGTGAGCGGTTGTGTCCGTTGATGTAAAGCTCGAGAAAACCGGCCTGGTTTCTCTTTGTCACGGCCTGGGTAACCTCAATACCTTCCCCAATCAACGCGCTAAAAGCATAGGCCACCGGGCGGGTGACGATATTATCAACGATATCATCACTTCCTACCCCTTCTCTTAAGTTAACTCTGGAATCCCTCGGCTGCTCCTGGCAGCTTATCATTAGCACCGCAATACCGATAAGCAAAATGTTCGTAACCGTTCTCATTTTTCCCTCTTTTTGATAGATATCGGTTCAGAAAGCCATAACCTCATACACCGGAAAGGCCCGGTTGGTTACTATTCTCACATATACTACAGCATTATTACAACGAGGAATATCAATGTCAAGCGGCACGGAGCCCGCGGGAATAATTTTTAATCTGCCGTTTGCAGGCTTCGGCAGCCTTGCAATCTGAAAATCCTTCGGCAGACTTGTCCATATCCTGACGTCCGCGGCGGTTGACGCATAGCTGTACGCCGCCATGAAAAAAGACGCTATCCTGGCTCCATCGGAATCCTGCTTCGT
>CAYZTY010000127.1:0-6003 GCA_964481525.1 uncultured Pirellulales bacterium | reverse complement strand
TCCTTGTCAGACGCCTGCCGAGTAAAGTTGCCAACTGGATGGCCTCAAAACTCAGCGGTGTGCCGATTCACGATTTCGGCACGACCTTTAAGGCATACAGGCGGGAGCTGCTCGAGGAGTTGAATCTTTACGGCGAGATGCACAGATTTATTCCGGCGCTGCTTTCGCGGCACGGGGCCAAAATAGTTGAAATTCCAATAAAGAACATTGTCCGACCTCGCGGCAGCAGCAGCTATGGCCTGTCAAGGACCTTCAGGGTGGCGTTTGACCTGATAACGCTTCGTTTTCTACTCGCTTATCTTACAAGGCCGCTGCACTTTTTCGGCAAAGCCGCCGCCTACTGCATTCTGGCGGCCCTGGTAATAGACGCTTACATATTCTATGACAAAGCGGTTTACAACGTGCCCATCCTTGCAGAGCACGGACCGCTGGCGGCACTGGGCGCGATACTGTTACTCATAGGATTGGGATTCATTGCCACCGGCCTTATTGGTGAGATGGTAAGCAGAGTGTACTTCGAGGCAACGGGGAGAAAAATATATTCAGTGCGGACGGTGTATCGGACAAAGTAGCATAATGGTTTTTTAAGATGAAAAAAAAACAATCATGGCGCCTGCCGGTTATCATTGCGTTGGTAGCGATTGCATTTATCGGGTTGGTGCGTCATTTCCACGTCAAGAATTTCCACGTCGTTAAAGAAGATGTTCTTTACACGAGTGGTCAGCCGAGAGGAATGGACTACACACGACTGCTTTACAAGTATCATATCGGTACTATTGTCAATATCCGTACGGCGGCGGAGCACAGAGAGAGAAACTGGTACAATGAAGAAATGACCTGGGTCAAAAATAACGGCGTCAGATACTTCGAGTTACCTATTGATAGAAGTATCGACCGGGCGGATTATTTCCCCGACCGGGCAACTTGGAAGCAGTTTCTCGATATTATGCAGGACAAAAACAATTTGCCTGTGTTGCTGCATGGAAGCAGCGGGCGAAAAAGAGTCTCTATGCTGGCCGCTGTATGGCTAATTAAGGCACAAGGCCTCAACACAAACCAAGCCATCAAGCTGGTAGAACAGATAAAATCTTCTGCGGTAACCAAGGCCGAGAGGGAATTTATCGAGGGGCTGAGCGGGAACCCGGCTAAACCTTAGCCTGTGTCTTTATTGGTTTCACGGGCCTTGACCTGTTTGTGGAATAAGGCCCCGGGGGAATTTTTCTGCAGCCTGCGTTCGGCTAATTTCTGGTAATAAACCATTTTAAAGTTGCCGAGCTTCATTAGCTTTTCCAGGTGGCCTGCGGTTGCGACGATATAATCTCCATTCTCGTAATGCCTGAAAATTAACTCGTCACCGTTTATCTCCTGGATAGGTCTGCCGAAATAGTGGATTGACCTGTTGGAGATGTACTCGTAGGCAACGAGTTTGTCCCGGGGTCCGATGATGGAGGCGAGTTTTCTGGAAAAATCCCGGCTGAATCTGTTATAGTCCAACGGGTTGACAAAGTCGACGTAAAAAAGCATAACCAGCGCGCAGTAGCCTGCAAAAAGCACTACGCAGGCACCGGTGGGTTTCCTTGCGACAAATAGTATTACTACTCCTGTAATGACAACCGCTACGGCTGAGCAAAAAACTATTATTTGTTGCAAAAGCTCGGGCTTCGTTCTCGCCACGTAAAAAGGCAAAATCAGAATCGCTGTTGTTATTATCACTGCATGCCACTGCAGGACACCCCTGATTTGTTTTTTATCAAAGGCCTCTTTCCTGAAGACCATATCATCCATCAGAATACCGATGAGGATGCCCATTGCGGGCATAAGCGGCATTATGTAATGCTGACGCTTGCCTCCGCAGATTGTCAGAAACACTAAATCTACAACGAACCAAAGCCAAAGCATTTGCATCAGATGTTGTCTCTTGCCCCACACTCTGTAAAAAGGAGCGGCCAGGGCAAATGGCAGGAAGGCTGACCACGGCGCTGCGAACTGAAACATTCTTGGTAAATAATAGTGCCAGGGCTTATCACCCGGAGCATACTTCCCGAGGAATCTGTCAACAAACTCAAGCTTCCAAAGACCGAGGTCCCAGTTCATTTTGTGAGCAATGGCCAGCGGCCAGGGCAGCACAATCGCCAGCAGAATAATCGGGCCCAGAACGGGCAGCAATTTAGGCACCGTTCGCCAGCGGCGAAATATAGCCAGGTAAAAGAATATCGGCAGCAGGACCAACGGCAGCGGAGCAGGGCCTTTAGCCAGATTCGCCAGGCCGAAGCTTATCCAGAACAAAAGCATTTGTGTTACCTGTTTTTTGCGCGTTGTTGCTGTTACGGCGGAGTAGAAGCTAAGAAAACACAAGCTTATAAAGAAGGTAAGGGCCATTTCCGGACGGGCATTGTGAGCGTAGCGAGTGCAGCCGAGTGATGTTGCCCAGGCCAGGGCTGAAAGGCTTGCAGCACGAAGGCCGAGCCATTGACTTAGGTAGTACAAAATGACGGCTGTTGTAAGGACCGCGAAGACGACGCTGGGAAAGCGGGCGGTGAATTCATCGACCCTGCCGGTTATCTTTGCCAGGCCGGCGACAAGCCAGTAAGAAAGCGGGGTTTTTTGTAATCTTGGCTGGCCGTTACATGTTGGCCTGACCCAGTCACCGCTCTGAAGCATCTCACGAGCGGTTATCGAGACAAAACATTCGTGGTTACTCAGTGTTTTCTCCGAGAGTGTCCAGCCGGCCATTACCGTGGAAATCAACATCACACAGCAAATAAGCAGGATTTTCTTTTTTCCGGTTATCTTATCCTGGTTGTTCGCCATTGTGCTCCGGGCTTAGGAAGAGATTAGTTTATCAGCTTGATTATTTTATCCAGGTCATTGGGGGCTTCAATGGGTGGATTACTGAATTGGCCCTGTTTTTTCTGGTGATAATTTACCGTTAGCTCCGGGTCCTTTAGTGGATGTCCGGTCATAACGCAAGCTATACTCTCATTGGCGGTGATTAGCCCTTCCTGCCTTAAATGTTTCAGCCCTGCTATTGTTGCAGCCGATGCAGGCTCACATCCGAGTCCGTGTTTGCCGACCATTGCCTTTGCGTCTTTTATTTCTTCGTCGCTTACAGCCCGCACAACACCGTTACAGATGTCGATTGCGCGCAGGCATTTTTTTAGATTCACCGGGCGCGAGATTTCTATCGCCGAGGCGCAGGTATGCGGCGAGAAATTGCGTGCGGTCAGCTCCGCGTAGAAGCCGTCAATTACCGACTGGTCCGGCCTGCCGTTGTTCCAACGGAGATTGCGGTTGTTCACCAGCTCGGTGAGCGTATCGGCGCCGGTGGCGTTGATTATGGCCATTCGCGGTATTTTTTCAATCAGCCCGAGCTGCTTCAACTCGTAAAAGGCCTTGCCGAAGGCGCTTGAGTTGCCCAGGTTTCCGCCGGGCACGATAATCCAGTCGGCGGGTTGCCAACCTGACTGCTCGATTATACGGTACATAATGGTTTTCTGGCCTTCGAGCCGAAAGGGATTCAGTGAATTAAGCAGATAGAGTCCCAGCTTTGTGCAGACCGCCTGGACCTGCCGCATACAATCATCGAAATCGCCCAGGATTTGGATGGTCTGCGCGCCGTAATCCATTGCCTGACTGAGCTTGCCGAAAGCGATTCTCCCGGAGCCGATGAAAACAAGGCATTTTACGCCGCAACTGTGTGCGTAAAGGGCGACGGCGGCGGAGGTATTACCCGTCGAGGCGCAGGCACTGGATTTGGCCCCGACCATTTTCGCATGACTGAAAGAGGCGGCCATCCCGTTATCTTTGAACGAGCCGGAAGGATTAAGCCCCTCGTATTGCAGATGCAGACGCCCCGGATTCATACCGGTGTATTCGGCAAGGGCGTCGTTTCGCTGCAGAACCGTCTGGCCCTCACCTATGGTTACTTTGTATTTATCTTCGCAAAAGTTTAGTAGCTCTCGGAATCGCCACACGCCGGAGAAGTCCAGCTTGTTGTCTCTGCTGCCCCAGCGTCTGCTGAAATCGGACATTTTTTTGGGCACCTTGATTTTATCCCAGTTGTACCATATATCCAGAAGCTCGCCGCACTTCGGGCATTTGAACATCGCCTGGCCGCAGTCAAACTCCGCCCCGCAGTCCGGATTAATGCACTTCTGATAAGCCACATCGGTCATACTCGTAAGCTCCGGTTTACAATATAAAACACAACTATGTCATTCTGAGTCCCGGCGCGCCGGGGAAGAATCTCTCTTTTTCTTCTTCTTTACCGCGTTCCGAACCCTGGAAATTATAAACGAAGGCCCCGGCTTTTGGTAGTAAAATCATCAGGTGGAAATTAGGAGCTGGAAATTAAAAATTTACTTGATTCTAATAACAGTAGCATAAGACTAATCACTCTCCTGTTGGAAAAAAGGTTATTTAATACAGGATAATTGTCGATAAATGAGTGGGGTAAAGATTCTGGTATAGCTCGGAAGAGTTCGCTACTAGACGAACACGATGCAACAACCTCCTTTTTGATGGTCCAGGTCAATAATAATAAATTTGAAGAAAAAGAAGTATTATGAGTTGGTCCATACGATTAAAGCTGAATATGCTCCCGATATTAGATTCAAATGGAATCGATGGAATAATACTTAGTCGAGATATTTATGCCCGACTTGGCATACCGCGCGAATGGAGCGACAAACTAAAAACAAAAGAAGCCATAAAGATATTCTACTCGGCGGCATCAGCGGAAGGTTACATTGACGAAAAGATGGGTAGAGGATCGCCCTTTAAACTTCCAGGTATTCACGCATGGAAAAGACTTGGCCACTGCCTTGTATATCTCACTTGTCCTTATCCGGAGCCTATCCCCGGAATACCTCCAATTCCGATGGAGTGTATTGTGCGCACAAATGAATCTATATGGGAGCTTTACAGTTTCCAGTCAGAGGAAAGTAAGGTGGATTAACCAAATTGAGATTTGGGAGATTGGTCGATGTCAATCTTTGGTATACCCGTGTTTGTTCTTTTTCTAATAGCGATTTGGGCATGGGAAAGCTATTCAGATCAACAACAAAAAGAGAAGAAGCAAATTGCCAGGAAATGGAATGCAATTGCAATTGGGATGAGCAAAGAAGATGTTCTTCGGAGATTGGGAAAACCAAATCGGCTTGTGGAGATAGGAGTACAGAAGGCGTGGGGTTATGGGCCAGATAACTCGGATGGTTTAATATTTTTTGTCGAGGATCAGGTCGTAGGTTTTCAAAAACCTTCCTGTACGATAGATGTTTCTGTCACTTGAGTATTTCAGACGTGATATTTCGTACCTCAGGAAGGCCGTTTTTTGCTTATGAATTTGATGATAATAAAATGAAAGGAGAAAAGATGTATCGCTATACAATTAAAAGAGAAATAGATAAAGCAGAAGTCACTTTTGTGTGGGAAAGCGAAGATGAATATGAGATTGGTGATCAGGTATACTTCGGGGAGGAAGGAGGTGAGGTTATTTACAATAAAGACGGCGAAGAAGTCAACGCTATATTTCCGAGACCTGTGTATGTTACTGTTGTGGCAAAGGAAAAAATAGCTGATGTAGAGTAGGACAGCTTGGGGGATGCCTTACTCTATTGCCCGACCTCAGACTGAGGTCTCGATAGGAGAATTATGTTTGCAAATGCAGATTGAAAGAGAGTTGAAAAATGTCCGGCTCACAGGATACGGATAGTCTCGACATCACTCGTGAATCGCTTTCAGAATACTTGAGGAGTAGATACCCTAACCGTTACTGTTTATTTGATGATTTTCCTCACTTACTAAGTGAACTCGTCGTCGAGTTACGTAGTGGAGGATTCAGTAAAATTGGCGATGTTCACAAAACTCTTGAACGTACAAAGAAGGCTGCCGAGCTTTTCGAAGCTGAAAATCCACCGAGTCAGCTTGTGGGTAGTCGATACTCAGCTATAGGCATTGTAAGAATTTCGATGCTGCTGCTGGATAACAATTTCTTCACCTTCA
>CAYZTY010000126.1:2770-6043 GCA_964481525.1 uncultured Pirellulales bacterium | reverse complement strand
TAAACTTGTTTTGGCCTGAACCTGCTGCTCAACCGCGAATATGAGAAACGCAATAATGAAGCCACAGACAAACGTTGCTTTGCCGCTCCAATAAAGACTTATTATGGCGTTTGGTATGAACGCGATAAGACACGCCAGGCCCCCGTTAAACAGGCCTGTATCTTCGCGATTAAACACCCGCTTGTAGGCATCCCAGGCTGGCCCCAACCATAGGGCAGTAATAATGTACAGGCCAATGATGCCGTGCTTAAATAACATGTGGAACATGTAATTATGGCAATAGTAAAACTGACCCGTTACAGCAGAGTAATCTGGGTAAGCATCTACAAGATTCCGTGGAAAAGGCGAAACCTCATCCGTATAGTAGCTACCATACCCGCTTCCCCAAAGCAAAGCGAATCGTTTCATATTCGTATGCAGAGAATTAACTCCTTCTCCATACCGCATTGGACTCAGATTTTTTATAAAGTTTCCGCGAAACCCCCACTTCTCAACCCTTTGTGCGGCCACTTCTATTGTCTTTGCTCTCACCGATCGAATTATTTTAAAGCCTCCGAAGATCAGAATACATACAACAGGAACCATAATAATGGCCTTTTTCGCACCAAACATATACAACAATACGATGCAACATAACACGCTTGTTACCCAGATCATTCGCGCGGTAAAAATAACTATAAGTGATGTGCAAACGATACCTATAATAGAGCCAAACAGGAACTGTTTCCTTCTGATGATCAGGTAAATTGAGAACAACAGCAAGAAAATAATGGTACTTTTCGTTGAATCCACACTGGCCCGAGTAAGGCCACCGAAGATAGGGCCGTATCCGACAGCAAAATATATCAGGTCGCAAATATACCTGCCTAATAGCACCCCTATAAAAAGCGCGAGCATAAATCCTAAGCGGTCGGGGTATTTCCTCAGAAAACCACCGAACAAAAGTATGCTGCCAATTAACATCAAGCCGAACCGTAGGTCCGCCGGGATTTCTGTAGACCGGGCAAATGATGTAAGTCCGCCATAAATCAGCCCCGTTGCCAATGGAACACTGACAAACCATATGACCGCTTTCTTCACACGCTTGTCTAAAGCAAAATTATGGATCTTCATGATTTGAATCAGCATACAACCGAAC
Source organism: uncultured Pirellulales bacterium (assembly GCA_964481525.1). GTDB lineage: Bacteria > Planctomycetota > Phycisphaerae > Sedimentisphaerales > CAYZTY01 > CAYZTY01. The sequence continues at coordinate 4,905 of CAYZTY010000126.1, read as the reverse complement.
ACAATCCAACTTGGCTTCACGGGGCCTATGTACAACCGCCACGTACTTGCTATATTGTATTCGCCGAGGTAAGCCTTTTCAGAACCCGATTGTACTAAATCTGGTCCGACAAGTAGCAATACAAAGAATAAAGGAACACCGAAGCGAGCCGGAGAAACAAGCGAAAGGAACAACACAGAAACCAATATTGCTCTGGCTACTACAAACGCCGAGCCCGAAGTGTCACGAATGCCGGATAAAGCGGAAAAGGCCAGGCCAATAATGAAAAAAACTATTATGTGGCTCGTCTTAATACCAACAGCGTTGTCTTCGCTCGATTGTGATTCATAGCCACCTATGTTATTCACGAGTTCTATATTATCCACGGGACTTTACCTTATTTCTTGTTATTTTATGCCTCAAGAACAGTATCGAACCTTCCAGTGTGCCCAATGACGTACCTAAGTCGAAAGCTGTTAGTGCATACAATCCAACCAGAAATTTTACAGGATTTCCAAAGACTCTCCATCGCCCTTTGCTAAGCGTGCGTTTTGCAGCATATACGGCATACAAGACTGCCCCAATATACCATATTAGATGATAATAAAATCCCCAAATTAAGCATATACAGCAAAAGACATAGACAGCAGTAATTAGACCAATTACTGTTATACTGCAGCTTTCACCGAGAGTAACATGTCCTCTGATGTTCCTTCTTGCCATCTTGAACACCCCTATCCAGTTTTTTCTCATCCTCCAATATTGTTTGGCTTGGGGAACATGAACGTATTTGAATCCTAACTTTTTCCATTGTGCATTAAACCATGTGTCCTCGCCAGCCTTTATATGTTCAGGATAACCGCCTATTTGCTCCCAGACCTTTTTGCGGTAAGCTGTGCCTCTGTGCGAAGGACCCTGTGGCAGACCTCTTTGTTCAGGACTGCCAAAATTCGCAAAGCAGGTCTCAAACAATGTTTTACCATAGCAAACTGTCAAGCCGCCAACAACTTGGACCTGCTTGTCTTCAAAAGGTTCGAGCATCAACCGTAACCAATTTTCTGCATATTTAGTTCCTGAATCAAAAGATACTATAATATCAGCATCTGTCCGCTTGATGGCTTCGTTTCTGCCTTGAGAAATATTAGCACCAGCTACCTTATATACTCTCAGCTTGGCAATTTTTTGTGCCCACTCATTGAGAAGCTCCCAAGTACCGTCGTTCGACCCACCATCTACAATCACAATCTCCTTAAGCAATTCAAGGTTGTCTGGTGAAGTTAATGTTTTTAACGATGCATTCATTTCGCCTTTGCAATTATACGTCGTGCATATGAGTGTAACATTTTTCTCCATCTTTATTACCTTATTGTGGATGGTGGTTTTCCTTCGCAATAATTGCCGTCAAGCAACCTTATCATATGTTGTCTCACTCATCCAAAAAAGCTTTAGAGTTTTCAACAGGGCATTACCCGGTGTGAAATAACAACATCCGTGGCTGCAATATTTCTTTGCAACTGTCCTTAATATTCGACCTTGCCGAGAATCCTTTCTTTATACCACTTCACCTCGGCTTTAAGACCCTCTTCCGGGACCGTTTTTGGATTGTATCCGAAATACTTTCGGGCTTTCGCAATATTTGCACGTGTTTTTAACTGGTCGCCCGGCCGTTTTGGTGCTTTTACCATTTTTGCCTTTTTCCCGATTATCTTTTCAACGATTCTTATGCCTTGGCCTGTCGTTATTTCTTTGTCTGAACCAATGTTGAATATTTCTCCCGCACAGTCCCCCGGATTGCCCAGAACGGCGAGCAGGCCGTCCACGATGTCTTTGATATATGTAAAAGACCGGCGATGATTTTCGCTGCCCTCGTACAGCGGGAATTCCTTATTTTCAAGAATGCTTCTGATGAGTTTTGGATAAAGTTTTTCCGGCCTTTCTCTTTCACCATAAACCGAAAACAACCGAAGCGAACAAGCAGGCATTCCAAACTGCCGATGGTACGCCATTACCAGTTGTTCTGCAGCGAGTTTAGTAACGCCGTAATAGGAATTCGGCCTCGGCTCCGTGTCTTCCGCCCCCGTTGCCTCCTCACCGTAAACCGACGAGGTCGAAATGTTAATGAAACATTTGAGTGTTTTGGAATCCTTTAGGCTTTC
>CAYZTY010000126.1:0-2760 GCA_964481525.1 uncultured Pirellulales bacterium | reverse complement strand
GGCCACGATGTTGGTTCTCGTATATACATCAAACGGCGTCTCGACCGAAATACCGGGCTGCGCTGCTGAATGATAAACCACTTCAACGCCTGCACTCGCGGCCTGTAAATCATCACTTGCTAAATCAAGCTCAAGGAACCTGACGTCTTTGTCTGTAATTTCCTCAACGTTCAGTTTCTTAAGCGCTCTTGGATAATAATCCGTAAAACAGTCTAAACCCCTGACTTTATGCCCTTCTATCGCCAGCCGCTCAGCCAGGTGAGACCCAATAAACCCCGCTGCTCCAGTCACCAGTATTTCCATAGCTGCCCTTTACGATTCACTTTTATCCTGCACATCTGCTTTTCCTATCCTGTGGTATTCCAGTCCCTGCATTTGTACATAGTTGCTGTCATAAAGGTTTCGCCCGTCGAAGATGACCGGCCGTTTCAGCTTGCTCAATATCAGTTCGAAGTCCGGTGCTCTGAATTCCTGCCAATCCGTAAGTATCACTAATCCATCGGCGCCCTCAAGCGCTTCGTATGCATCGTCTGTCGTGTCAATTCGCCCATCAAACTTTTCGAGCGCTGCCGGCATCGCTTCCGGGTCGTATGCTGTTAACTTAATACCTGCTTCCAGCAGTTTCTCGATACATCGTATCGCCGGCGATTCCCGAATGTCGTCCGTTCTGGCCTTAAAAGCCAGACCCCACACACCAAGCCTTCTCTGCCCTGCGCTACTGCCGAAATAATCAATTATCCGTTTGGCGAACCTGTCCTGCTGCGTGTAATTCGCTGCCTGCACCGCTTGCGGTATCGTCATAGGGCAGCCCTGCTTTTCGCCCATGTGAATCAGCGCTCTTATGTCTTTCGGAAAGCAACTGCCCCCGTATCCGATGCCGGGGAAAAGAAATGCGCTTCCTATTCGTGAATCACTGCCGATTCCCACCCTTACTTTCTCGATGTCCGCACCGAACTTCTCACACAATGCCGACAGCTCGTTCATAAGCGATATTCTCGTTGCAAGCATTGTATTGGCTGCATATTTCGTCATTTCTGCCGAGGCGGGGTCCATAAATATCATTCGGCTGCTCTTGCGCATAAACGGCGCGTAAAGCTGCCTCATAAGGTCCATTGCCCTCGGGCTTTCAGTACCGATTATGACCCGGTCCGGCTTCAAAAAATCGTCAACCGCCGAGCCTTCTTTAAGAAACTCAGGATTGCTGACGTAATCGAAATTCTGCTTGGTTTTTCCGGTAATCAGCTCATTAACTTTTTTATAGGTTCCGACCGGCACGGTACTTTTAGTAACGATGATTTTGTAATCTTTCATATACTTTGCTATTTCGCCTGCAACACTGAGCACGGCCGAAATGTCTGCCGAACCGTCTTCTGTCGATGGAGTGCCCACTGCCAGTATGATTATTAATGAATTCTGTATACCGTACTTTAAGTCTGTGGTGAATGTTAATCGTCCGGCTTCCTCATTGTGTTTTATAATCTCAGCCAGGCCCGGCTCGTAAATCGGAGTTGTCCCGTTGTTTAGTTCATCGATTCGCTTCTTGTCCTTATCGATACAAATGACGTGATTACCACCACCCGCAAGGCACCCCGCGGCCACAAGGCCAACGTAACCAACTCCGATTACCGAAAGTTTCATAGAAATTTCTCCAGCCTACATTGACCTTTTAAACTCGTCTATGATAACCCGCAACGCCTTTTCTAAAGTTGTTTTCGGCTTCCAGCCGGTAGTTTCTCTGATACGCCCCACGCACGGAACGCGCCGCATCATATCATCCGATGGTTTGTTATAAGCCTCCTCGTATGAAATAAATCGCTTCTCGCTTTTGCTTCCGGTCATCTCGATAATCTTGTCCGCCAGAGACTCGATTGTAATCTCTTCTGTTGAGCCGAGATTATAAACTCTTCCGGCCGCCCCTGAACAATTCATTAAACCCACAACTCCCTCAACGACGTCATCCACGTAGCTGAAGCAGCGGCTCTGCTGGCCCGTTCCGTAAATAAACAATGGTTCATCTCGAAGCGCCCAGTTGACAAACCGCGGGACTACCATTCCATACTTGCCTGTTTGCCTTGGTCCTATTGTGTTGAAAAACCTTACTACGATTACCTCAAGTCCGTACTGCTCGAAGTAAGCCAGTCCTAAAAATTCGTCGATTGCCTTGCTGCACGCGTACGCCCAGCGGGAAAATCTTGTACTTCCAAGCACGCTATCGTCATCTTCGCGGAACGGCACCGCGTCGCTTTTGCCGTAGACATCGCTGCTTGAAGCCAGAAGCACTTTCTTTCCGAATTTGTTTGCAATATCAAGTACGACTTCCGTCCCGTGAACGTTGGTTTCTATTGTGTGTACCGGCTCATCAACTGTCAGCTTGACACCCACGGCCGCAGCCAAATGTATGACCACGTCAGACCGCTCTATCAGCGTTGTCATTGTAGATGCGTTGCAGACATTATCCCGCACGAACGTAAAGCCCTTCTGCTGCTGCATTATCCGCTCGATGTTATTCAGGCTGCCCGTGCTCAGGTCGTCCAATATTGTTATCTCTTGGCCTGCGCGCAACAGCTTTTCGGCCAGATGAGAGCCGATAAATCCCGCCCCGCCCGTAATGAGTACTTTCAACTTTACCTTTCCTTAATCTAAACTCGACCCATTTCGCTTTTTTCCGATAGTCCCTTGGTGGCCCTTGTCCCGGCAAAAGTGGGACATTTTATCCTGCCAAAGGGCCTGTATGATTCAAAGAATCGCTGTTTTATACTA
>CAYZTY010000125.1:0-6057 GCA_964481525.1 uncultured Pirellulales bacterium | reverse complement strand
GAGATGAATCCCGCTGAAGATTATGTTATACGCACCGTATCTTGAGATGAGGTATTGAACATATCGCGCATACGATTCGTTAAAGTCGAAATAAGCCTTCCAGGACGGGCAGTTGTCCCTTCTTATGGTTTCTAATAAGGGTACAAAACCCTCGTTGGAGAGATGCTGCATTTTTTTGTCCAGGCTTTGAAAATACTCAGGAATAATACGGTCAAAGTCGGCAACGCCTTCGTGCCTGGTTGACATTCTAAAGGGCTTGTTACCGTATTCATCGCGCATATCTTTTGCAGTCATCTTGCCTTTTCCAACCGGGTAGCCGAATTTTTCCCAGGCATTTCTCAGATATATACCGCTGGAATCCGCATAGGTGTTAGCCTTGCTGTCCGATTCCCAGTTTGGGAAGCAGGCAATTATACTGACGGAATTATAGCCTTGTCCTTTGCGGTAGGCCACGGCGTCTTCAAACCCAATTCCCGGGCCGGGCGAATAGTTCTTTGCGGCGGCAGCGCCCCTGAAGGGCAACCGCCATGTGGCTCCTGCAAGCCAGGTATCACCGAGCATAAAGAAGGATGTGCCGTCGGCGTATTGTAATGCATGTCCGTTAGCCGATGGACAAACGAAACCACGACGGTTGGAGTTTTGCAGTTTTTCTTTTTCCGTCCAGGGAACAGCGGTGAATTCGCCGGTATGTTTGTTAAGACCTTTATCGTCGGGCTGGTTCGAGCCGCTTGTCCATTTCCATTTGCCCGGTTTTGTCGCCACCATACGTACGACGAAAACATTGCCGCCATCCCAGAAAGCATAAATCCGCTTGGAGAAATTAGGGCCTTTCAGGTCTACCCAGCAGGTAACATCTGTGTAATAATTCCCGTAGTACTTCTCTGCTTTCAGCGTAATTTCCTGCATTTGCCATACGTGAATATCTGAAGGACTGTCGGCATAAAGTGTATTAATGGCAGCACCTGCAATCAGTATAGAAATAACACAAAAAGATATCGGATTTTGATGTTTGGTATTCATAACAGGAAAATCGACTTCCGTCAATGGGGACGATTATAGCACAACAGGATGCATACTTCAACGGTCCAGAAAACCAGAGGACCGGAGTAATTTTTTTTGTAATTCCACACCGCTACCGGTGATAACTTTTGCTTGTCCGGGTGTTTAATTTGTGATATTCTTTTTAGGATAAAGCAATAAAATAGCTGTGTTTGGGCGGTGTTAAAGACAATCGCCGGGGACACAAGTTAATCCTGAATTTTATGAAAAGAACAAAGAAACAAGTGGAATGGGAGCAGCTTTCCGATGAAGAACTCTTACAGATGAAAATCCGTGATTTAGGCCTGTCGATTCAAGGCTCTGTGATTGAGGGGCTGATTGATAGTTTGTACGAAGAACTGGATGCAAAAGGAATCAAATTTCACCCTCCCTGTTATCTTGCTGATGAATGGCTTTGCCCCGATGGGGAGCCGATTATCGGCATACCATTTTTTCTTGCAAACCCGAGGCTAAAACGTCTTGAACAAAAAATGATGTACGAAGTAGAGGGAGGAACGGAAGCGGCGTTTATGAAGCTCCTGCGGCACGAGACAGGACATGCATTGAACTATGCTTATAAATTTTACACCAAGACCCGATGGAGAGGATTATTCGGTTCTTTTACAAGCAAATATTCGGACTCGTACTATTTTTATCCTTACTCTAAACGCTTCGTCGTACACCTGGAAGGTAATTATGCCCAGTCGCATCCGGACGAAGATTTTGCAGAAACTTTCGCTATTTGGCTGACTCCCGATATATGCTGGGAAAAGAAATATAAAGGCTGGTCTGCGATAAAGAAGTTAAGATATGTTGATAGTTTAATAAAAAAAATTTCCGGAGTGCCTCCCATAAGGGTAAGCCAGGAGAAGCCCCCGTGGTCGGCTTCACGAATGACTTCCACGCTGTCGGCCTATTATGAAAGAAAACGCGAGCTCCTCGGGGATGAGTTCAAAGGATTTTATGATGATATTTTGAAGGAGCTGTTCTCGCAGAAACAAAGTGCGACAGCACGGGAAAAAGCCTCAACAATCCTGAGACAGCACCGCCGGGAATTAATCAACAATATTTCAAGGTGGACGGGACACCGCAAGTACGATGCCCGCCAGTTAATAAATAAGTTAATTTATCGCTGCGAGGTATTAGAGGTTTACGGAAATAAAGACGATATAATAGGAGCGGCCACTTTGATAGCCTCAATCGCAAGTAATACGCTCAGGATTCCTGAAAAACATAAACGAAAATGAAAAAGAAATTAAATATTACAGTTTTGGTTGACGAAGCCGAAATTCCTGCGAATGACCCGGACTTTTCAACCGAACCCGAAGAGCCGGTTACAGAATACCACGTTATTAATGCATTGCGGGTCCTGGGACACAACGTTTCCGTTCTTGGGGCCATGAAAAATATAGAAGAAACGATTGTGGGCCTTAAGGAGCAGGAGCCGGATTTGGTCTTCAACCTTACCGAGCATTTAGGCGGCAACCGCAGACTTGATAAAAATATAACGGCCCTCCTTGAGATATTGGGAATACCGTTTACGGGGGCCGGCTCAACGGGCCTGCTGCTCAGCAGAGACAAAAGATTGTGTAAGCAATTATTAGGATTGTATAAAATTCGTGTGCCGCGATTCGTCTCATTCCCGTTTAGCAAAACTATCAGGCTTCCTAAAAAGATTCATTTTCCCCTGGTGGTGAAACCGGCGTTCGAGGACAGCTCGGAGGGTATTTCAAATGCTTCGATTGTAGAAAACCAGGAGGCACTTATAGAACGGGTGCAGTTCGTGCATGGAAGATGGCGGCAGGCGGCGATTGCCGAGGAATATATCGAGGGACGAGAGCTTTATGCAAGTATTCTCGGCAATAAGAGACTTTTTGTTCTGCCGATTCGCGAATGTTATTTTGACCCCGAGGAAAACAAAGGGCCGCGTCTGGCCACTTACCGGGTCAAATGGCATAAGGAATACAGGGAAAAATGGAACATCGAGTTCGGCCCAGCCAAGCTTGAGACGCCGATAGTGAAAAAAATCGAACGTGTCTGCAAAAAGGTTTACAAGGTCCTGCAGCTGCGGGATTACGGCAGAATCGACCTGCGACTTGCTGCTGACAATAAAATTTGTATTCTTGAAGCTAATTCCAACCCGGACCTTGCTTACGGCGAAGAAGTCGCGGAGGCTGCGGAAAAATTCGGGATTTCTTATGGGAACCTTATAAAGCGAATTCTTAATACAGCATTAAGACGCTATGCCTAAAACTTTGTTTTTAATCGGTGAATCTTTTCAGCAATCGTTCGAGCAACTCCATTGGCAGGCCCATTACGTTTGTCAGACTACCTTCGATGCGTTCGATAAATGGGTCGGCCGGTTGCTTTATTGCATAAGCGCCGGCCTTGTTCCGCCAGGAGCCGGAGCTTATGTGGGCGGCAATATCCTTTTCGCTTAGCTTTTTCGGATAAATGGTTGTTGTATCGGCTTCTACAACCTTAATCCCATCCCGGATTCTTACAATGGCCAGGGCGGTTATAACCTTATGCGGCGCGCTGAAAAGCAATCTTGTAATTCGCTCGGCGTCTTTCGCGTCGAGTGGTTTACCGATGGTTCGGCCGTTGAAATCAACGACCGTATCGGCCCCGATTACCAGGGCATCAGGATACCTTTGCGCCACATCCCTTGCTTTTGCCAGCGCTGCTTTTTTTGCATATTCGGCCGGTGGGGCCTTTTCGAGGTGAAGGTCTTCCTCGTTGATTTGAGGCTTTATGACCGTGAATTGCCGGTGTGTCTCTGAAAGCAATTCTTTTCGTCGAGGTGAGGCTGAGGCGAGAATCATTCGGGTCATAACTGCTACTTCTTATAGACGCGGTAAACCAGCTTTCGGCAGAATGTATTGTATTCCATATCCAGTCTTTCAAACTCATCGCCGATGTAGGCTGTAAACAGCGTGTTTGCCATCTGTCTGTTCCATCTTGCGGTTGGTGGAATATCCCTGTCTGCGGCGATTCTTCGCTCCTGCTCGTCGAGCTGCCAGATGCCTCTTAGGCCGCCAAGGAGCATTTGATGAAAGTTTCTGAGCCTTCTGCCGTAATCTTCCTCTCGCAGAAAGCGCACCAGCGCATACGACTGCGCATAGAAGGCCATTGCCGCTTCGGTGTCCGAATGGACGAGGACCTCGCCGGGGTTTAGGCCTATCAGCTCTTTCAAAGGAATCATTTTATTTTTGGCCAGAGTCTCTTTCAATGCGCCGAGACGGCCAAGGTTTTTGTCCGGCTCGAATTTGAACCAGCCTTGCTCATATTTGCTGGTTTCAAAGAGCATTGCGATGCCCTCATCGACCCAGCTTGGCAGCCGATACCTGAAGGTGCGAGCATTAAACTGGTGCCAGCCCTCGTGGCCGAGGACTGAGTAGGTCCTTGTTCTGCCGATGTTGTACGCCACACATACGCCGTTTAAGAAGTATGCACCCCTTTGGATTTTCAGGTAAATCGCCGCCTGCGGGCCGGTGAAGATTTTGGTGAAATCCTCCCATTGCTCCCGTGTGGCGAAAAGATAAATGGTAAACTTTGTTCTTGTTTCGATGGGATTCGGAAGCTGGTCCTGATAGCCGCGGTATGCCGATTCCATAAAGCCCGGTACCTGATAGAGCATCAAAGGCTCGAGCAGCGTTGTGTAAATCCTGTAATGGTCCGTGGTGATTACAATGCCCTGGTCATATTTGTTGGGCCATTCCTCGACAGATTCGACCGCGGGGAGGTGTTGCTTTGTAAGATAGTCAATCATACCTTCGGCGGTTTGAAGATTGTTGCCGACTACCGCCGCCTCGGGTACAGCGATGTTAAACTGGCAGCCTGCTGTGATGTAGATTAACGATATTAAAAACGGGAAAGTTAGTTTTTTCAAAATTGATTCTCCAGTGCTTTGTTGAAACAAATACGAGCTTACGAGCAGATAAACAAGGGCGTTTTCGAGCTTTACTCCTCCTTTTTGAACGGTGAGCCGAAAACCTCGGCGGTAAACAGATAAACCTCGGTTTCCGGGTCTTTCCACGCATCCGGCTCAAGGCCGGCCTTGTGCGAGCAACAATACGAGAGAAACTCTTCCCTGCTCCAGCCGGTCTCGGTCGCGACCTGCGGCAAAAAACAACCGGAGGCACAACCTTTTACGATATATACGCCGTCGATGTTCAGCCGGAGACTTAAAGGGTCGGTTGTGCGTTTGAGCGGCGAGAGTGCCGAGATTTCCACATCAAGGTGGTCTAATTCTTTCGGCGTTATCGGGTCGGAAAGAAAACGCGGGTCCTGGGTGGCTGATGCCACAGCCATCTGCGAGACCAGCTCAATTAACGGCCTGTCGGACGTGAACTGGCCGATGCAGCCGCGGAGCCTTTCACTGTTTTTCAGCGTTACGAAACAGCCGCACGGGGCATTCAGCTCCGAGTCGTCGGACTTCGGCTTCGGGACCGGCCTGTGGGTCAAAACAGCTCTAATTGTATCACAAGCAACCGTTAGAAGCGTTTCTTTTTGGGTATCGTTCATCCTTAGCCTGTGAAAAGATGACCTAACTGCTTTATTGCGTAAGCGAGAACCATTAACAATATAATAACCACTACTGTCGCGATATTGAAGTATTTTTCTATCAGCCGGCGGGCGCGCAGGCCGAGGAAATAAAACAGAACCGACTCGCCGCCGAATCTCATAGTTCTAAAAAGCGCACTTATACATATAAACTTGACTATCGAAACATTTTCTACTGCACCACCAACCCAGCTAAAAACCATATAGGGCACGGGAGTAAGGGCGGAAATCGCTATAGCCCACTCGTTATATTTTTTGTATTTTGCTATAGCAATTCCAACTTTGTCTTCCAAATCAACAATACCGAAGCTCACCCATTCCAGAAACGTTGTAATTGCTTGCATAGCGTGCTCGAATCTTTCCAAGCCAATAGACATACCAAGAGAAAAGGCAAATGTTCCACCGAGAACGGACAAAAGTGCGCAGGTAAGGCAGTATCTAAGCGAGCGTTAT
>CAYZTY010000124.1:0-6072 GCA_964481525.1 uncultured Pirellulales bacterium | reverse complement strand
CGACAAGTCAACGGCTTCTGAGAGTTGCTTATAGACGATAACGTCTGCAGGACTGATGCCGACCATCTCCTGGGCTTCGCGTTTCTTGGTAATCTCCCGCCAGTTCTTCGGATAGACCATCTCGTCGGCATACGGTATTGCTGCCTTGTCGGTATCCAACAGGACCTCCAGCTCCCTGGCGTCCGCTTCCTTTTGCGTTTCGATCTGCTCGCGGAAACTAATAATATCTTCCAGTGTTTGTTTCTTTATTAACGCCTGGTTATTTAGCGGGTCTATTGCAAGCAGCATTTCTATCTGGCCGAGAGCTTCTTCATACCTCTGCTCTTTTTGATAGCTTAACGCATTTCCCATTAAGTTCTCGACCTTTTGCTTCCTGTCGGCCGCCTGCTGGGCTCGCAGCATCTCTTGGAGTTCTCGAGCCTCTTTATGACGTTTTTTCTCCTCATCTTGCTTGAATTTAAGTTCTTTCTGGGCGATTTCTGCAGTCAGTTGAGTCAGGTTGTCGCGGTATTGCTTGAATAGCTCGTCCCCCAGTAATAACCTGTTCTTATTGATATGTCTAAGGGCGTTGTCAACCGCTTCTTTTGCCTTTGAAAAATGCTCATTTTCGACAAGCTTGCGGGCTTTATCGATAGCATCGTCGACGATTGCCCTCGTATAGCTCTGCTGAATTCGCTTCTTGCGAAGCACGAGGTCGATGTATCCGTCCTTGACTTCGACCGTCTTTGGCGCCGCAAGGCCCGGCTCTTCAGGCTTGACCGGCGGCTTCGGTATCTCGGCTTTCAATTCCGCCGCGGGCTTCCCTTCGGTGATGAGCTCAGGGCTGAACTGCTTACCCAGAATTTGCTCCTTAGCGGTCATGCCTCGTTCGGTTTTAACCGGTTTTGCCTCCGGCTCAGACGGTTTTACAGGAGCCACCTGCTTCTCCGGAGGCTTGCCCAGTGCAGATTCGAGTTTTATTTTGGCCAGATAATCCTCAACAGGCTGACCGGCCGGTGCTATCGGTATTCCGCTGCGGGCAACCTGCATAAATCCCTCTTGGGCCTTTTGCAGCTCACCCTGCTCGTAAAGCCGAACACTTTCTTCGTAGAGCTTGGTTATTCGTTTTTCCTCAGTACTTATCTGGGCATCAAGCTCTTGTATATATGCCTTCAACTGCTCGCGTTCGAATTTCGTGAGGAATTGACTTTTACTTGCTTTTTCGAGGTGTGCCTTCGCTTTTAAGAATTGTTTTTTTGCAATAAACTCGCCTGCAGCCGCAATGTCTTCATGCACCTTCTCTCTTTCGGTTATGGCGGCCCGGGTTTGCTCCAGCAGCTCTTTGAGAGTTTGGCTTTCGGCTTCGCTGAGGTACTTTTCATACTTCTGTGCCTGGAGAAGTGACTGTTCAGCGGCATTGCAATAGCTGCGCCGCAGTTGTTCTTTGCCGACCTCGATGAACTGTCGGCCCGTTTCCGCCAACACCCTTTGCTTCTCCGGTGTCTCGTCCTGGGCCATAACCAGATTGGCAACTACTGCTGTGATACTGACAGACAATATCAGCAACAATAATAAGCTTTTTATTGTTGTCCGCTTCGGCTTTTCGCTCACCGTATACCTCCTAAGAACTGAAAAAAAGCTAAAATACTTTCACAGATTCCGAAACAGTCGTTAAGATTTAAGCAAGACTGGGTGTATGACAGTATATTCCAAAAAGCAGCTTATTGCAAGCGAAAAGTTTGCTGTTTCTGGCTTATAATGAGCGTTTTCTGTCCAATATGACGCACGGTTGCTATTCGCGAAGAGACAAAGAAATATGTCCGATAACTTGACGCAAAAGGCGAGAAAAACAGATAGTCCGTTTATATTAGCTATCGAAACCTCCGGCAGGGCCGGTTCAATCGCCATCGGAGTCGATAAAGAGGTTCTTGGCTGGCAAGCTTTTTCCGGGCCTATGCGGCACAGCGCCGAACTTTTTCCTGCGTTTTCACGGCTTCTGAAAGCGGCCGACCGAGAGTGTGGTGAAATTGAGCAGGTATATATCTCGGCCGGTCCCGGCAGCTTCACAGGTATACGAATAGCAGTAACGTTGGCAAAAGCAATGAGCCTGGCTAATACGTCGCGGCGGACTCGGATTGTCGCGGTTAATACAATGCAGGTGATTGCCGAGAATGCCGTTGACTATATGAAAAAAAAGCAAATCGAAATAAATACGATAGCTACTATCCTCGACGCCAAGCGAGGTCAGTTTTTTGTGGCGATATTCGACAGGCAAAACGACCGATGGCTCAGACGCCTGCCGGACTGCCTGATGAGACCTGATGAGTTTGTCAAAAAGTTCTCAGGTGCCGGGCAGCCTGTATGGCTGCTTGGTGAAGGCCTGGTTTATTACGCCGAGGCTTTCAAGGCCGAAAGTGTGCGGATTATAGAGCCGGATTATTGGCAGGCCGATGCAAGAAAGCTCTATCAGCTCGGCCGGGAGATGGCCCTGGCCGGACAATTCGCCGACCCGGTTACTCTTGTACCTTTCTATCTGCGAAAACCCGAGGTAAAAGAAAAACCCAGGGGTTAGGGTTTTAGACAAATATAAAAAATGCTGCGCGGCCTCAAGTCCCGATGTATCGGGACCAGCTCTCAAGGGCGCCCGAGCCGCTAGGCCGTGCAGCCTCGTCGAGGTTAAGAGTAGGGTGGGGGTGGGGCCGTTGCCCCACCATAACCTCTTTTAATCGCCGTCGAAAAACCCGCCAACGAGCCAATAAAACACCCAGCCGGTGCAAAGAAGCGCACATACTACGAGAAATGAAAAGGATTTCGTAAATGGCAGGCCGATTAAGACCCCCGTTGCAACCATCACCAGCCGAACCAGGCCCTTTATGGGTGTAAATTTCATTGCCGCAGCTCCTTCCACAGTGGGGCATCCTACGTGGTGTCCCATCCGCGACGGCAAAAAGAAAAAGAGCACCGCCGCCATCACGCTCACTCCAGGCCCGCGAGAGCCCTTCGGGACGTGAAGGCTAAACGATGCTCTTTCTATAGCTACCCTACGTAAGCAGCCGCAGCTTTGTGCAAAATAGCTGCGGTGCTCTCTGTAAAAACAAAGAGCACCGAGCCTTCCAAACGCTTCCCGAAACAAAAACTCGCGGTTTGGAGTGAAACGTTTAGAATCTCAGTGATTCACATTTTTATTAGCCGATTTCCCCCGGCCGATTAAATATTACTAATTTTTCGTATTATGTACAAGCAGTATTTACAAAAAAATATTGTAATATAGTCAGAAATTCTTATAATCATAAATCACATAAACACCGGGGGCATGCAACCGGGGCGGATGTTTAATTAATTCCTTCGGCAAAGCTTTGACGACGAGCTCAACCGAACCGCTCAAGACAATGTTAGCGGTGAAATTCCTCTTTTTTCAAAACCCAAAATACAGTTAACATCTTGCTGGGGGGAAAGTAAGGTTGCATCGCTAAGAAAAACAGTATTAACAGGCGGCGGTCGGATTCGAACCGACGAATAACGGTTTTGCAAACCGTCGCCTTAGGCCTCTTGGCTACGCCGCCGAAATGAACATATTTACCTTGAATTTCCCTCGAAGAGTTTACATCCAAAGGTCTTGTATGGCAAGAAAATTGCAGCAAACCAAGCTATATCTATGTGCCCGGTCTGCAAAATTTCTAAACAACAGTCCGATAAAGCCTTCCTTGCACTCAGGAAAATCAGGCGATAGTTTTTTTACCTGCGTCTGTCCGGCTTAGCAGTTAGAGAGTATTTGCCTGATTTGGAGTTGTGGATATATGGTTTGTATAGAGTGTATGCAGTGATAAAGGCAATCGAGGTTTGGTTGGGTTCCTGCGCCGGGTTAGTTGGCTCTGAGATGGCGTTGTTATAATGATTAGGCCCGTTTTCACTTTATTTTTATGACATTTTCTTGTACAATAGGTAGACGTTGAAAAGTCTGACAGTGCGCTTGTAAAGGAAGAATTATGCTGGAGAAGGGTTGGGGGACACATGGTTTTCGGCGAAATGGCCTGCTTTGTTTGGTTTTGCTTTGCGGATTAGGCTTGAGCAGCTTTTCGGGCTGCAGCAGCAGGGATGACTACAAACGCCAGGCCGACGAGGAGGTTTACCAGATAATCGACCAGAAATGGCGGACGGAGTTCGGCCCCAAGGTAAACTACAGGATTAAAGACGTTACGCCCTCGCCTGATGCTATGTTTGTGCCGCTTATGGTGCCGCCTTCCGGTGTTATGAGTTTGGCTCGGGCCGTTGCCCTGGCTACAACTCATAATCGTGAGTACCAGACAGCGAAAGAGACACTTTACCTTACAACATTGGACCTGACTCTGGAGCGAGACAATTTTAGGCCGAAATGGTTCGGCCTTTTTAACGTTGGTTACGACAAGGGTAACCTGGTCCGGATAGGTGATGAGGAATCTGTCTCGTACGGCGCCGACTACGGTTTCGAACAGCTTTTAGCTGATGGTACAACAATTAGTGCCAACATAGCTTTAGATTGGGCCCGTTTCCTGACGGGTGACCCGAGGACGACATTAGGCTCTGTACTGACAGGGACGTTTACCAGGCCGTTGCTGCGCGGCTCGGGCCGGAGGATTGCACAGGAAAATCTCACACAGGCCGAACGAAACGCGTTATACGAGATACGCTCATTTAATCGCTTCCGCAAGACGTTTGTGGTCTCCGTAGTGAGCAGCTATTACCGTGTGTTGCAACTGCTTGATGTAGTGAATAACGAGCAGAACAATTATGAAATTTTAAATATCGCACAGCAGCGCGTGGCAATGCTCGCTGATGCGGGACGTTTGCCGCGTTTCGAGGTAGACCAGGCGGAGCAGGATAAGCTGCGAGCATGGGACCGGCTCGTCCGGGCGAAGCAGGTACACAAGCAGGCGCTTGACGAGTTTAAGCTATTGTTGGCATTGCCGACCGATGAGGAGGTTCGGCTGGACCCGAACGAATTGGCTGTGTTATCGATGGAGGGCGTATCTGAGCCTGACTATTCGGTAAGTGATGCGATTGTGACGGCACTAATACAGCGGCTGGACCTTGCCAACAGCCGGGATACGGTAGAGGATGCGGAGCGTAAAGTTCTGGTTGCGGCCGATGGACTCGGGGTGGAACTGAATTTGGTTGGCAGCGCAAGTATTGGCTCTACGCCTGATACCGATTTTACGAGACTGCGGTTTCATCAGGGCTTCTACTCGCTGGGTCTGGAGGTTGACCTGCCTCTGGAACGTACGGCGGAACGTAATGCGTTTCGAGAATCTCAGATACTCTTGATGCGAAGTGAACGTGCATACGAAGAGTCGATGGACCAAATCAAATTGCAGGTCCGGCAGGCTTATCGCCAATTACAGGAAGCGGCCGTACGCCATCAAATACAATTGCAGAGCGTAAAATTAGCAGAGGCACGGGTTGAGAGTACCTCTTTATTACTCCAGGCGGGCCGTGCAACGACTCGTGATTTGCTCGACTCGCAGGACGATTTACTGCGTGCTCAGAATGAGCTTACCTCGGCTTTGGTTGACCATGCCGTTGCAAAACTTAACTTTTTTAGAGATATCGGTGTTTTACAGGTGCGTCGGGACGGGCTTTGGGAGTTATGAGAGTGGCACGGGATAAAAGCGAAGGCCAAAGAACATCCGAGGGTGAAAACGGTCGGCAGGCAGGTATCATTGGCCCGGCGAAGTTACGGCAGCGACTGCAGAGAAACCCAAAGCGTGTGCGAGCCGTAGTAATCTTCGGTGGGTTGGGGGCGTTGATAGTTGTAATATTTCTGGCCTGGATAATCTCCTCAAGAAACAGCAATTCGCAAGCCACGGCAGCAACATATGTTGTTCGCCGCGGCCCCTTAACCATCAGTGTTACTGAGTCGGGCACTATAAAGGCCAGAAATACCTTCGATATCAAATCCGAGGTGGAAGGTAATATCACAATAATCAGCATCGTGGACGAGGGTTATTACATTACTCCGGAGGATGTTAATAACGGCAAAGTCCTGGTTGAGCTTGATTCTTCAAAGATAACCGAGCAGTTGTCGCAACAGGAGATTAATTTTGCCGGCGCCAAGGC
>CAYZTY010000123.1:0-6108 GCA_964481525.1 uncultured Pirellulales bacterium | reverse complement strand
AAAGCTCATCGGAAGAAAAACTGGTTCTCTTGAAAGAAGCGGTGCTTTCGTTAAGGCCGAGGTACCAGACTATCATCACACTGCGTTTTTTTGAAAACTTGAAACTGACAGAAATTGCCGAGGTTCTGGGCAGCAGCGACGGCACGGTTCGCAGTCAATTGGCACGAGCACTTGCCAAACTTCGAAAGAAAATAAATGCTTCCCGACAGGAGGTATGACAAAAATGAACGATAATGAAAAACAATTCGAAGATTTCGTTCGCCAAATCGAGTTCGACGACAGCCCCGACTACAGCCACCGCGACAAACTCGAGCAGGACCTTTTAGCTGCTTTCCAGAAGCAACCTCGGCAAATAAACATCTGGAGAATTATTATGAAAAGCAGAATAACACAATCAGCAGCCGCCGCGGTTATCCTGATTGCCGTGCTTTATATGTTTACAGGCAATTCGGGCTCTTCCGCGTGGGCGATTGAGCAGACCATCGAGGCACTACGGAATTACAGCGGCGTACATATGGTAGGTACCGTTATGGATGAATACGGCGCGCAAAAGGGCTGCGAGCTATGGATGAGGGCCAATAAATCTTTTACTTCATCGAAAGACACCATCATACATGTCGATAATGGTGTTATCCAGTGGGTCGAGGACGGCAGCACCTACACGTACGTACCACAGAATAACACGGTTTATTATGAAAACGCTATTATCGCCGGGATAAGCCAATGGCCCGGCCCCGTGCTGTTCGAGTTGTTTGCCCATTCCGAAAACACCGAGACAATTCGCGGAACAAACCCGGCGACCGGCCACGAGCAGGTTACACTGCTGTGCAGTTTAATCAGCGCCCTCGGGCCCCAATCATATTCTATCAAGTTCGACGTGAAGACGAAGCTGCCCATCGAGCTGGCACAATGGAACAATCTGGACCGACGGGGCGCCCCCTTCTTCCATGCCCGGCAAATCACGTATTACGAAACCCTGCCCGACAGTATTTTCAAAGTGGAATACCCCGCGAATGCTAATCGAGTTGAAAAAGAGCTGGCTATCCCGGAAAGCAGTGTCGGTTTGCTCAGCGACCCGCAAGACGGCATCCCAACGGAGGGCCTAAGCAGGCAGGAGGCCGCCAATCTGTTACTTCGGCGAGTATACCAGGCACTGATTAATGAAGATTTCAATGAGTTTCGCAAACTTTGCCCCGCAAGCGCCACCTGGAGCGACGAATTTCTTCAATATATCATACAAAGCAAAGACCCTCAGCTGCGAACAGCAGAGATAGTGGAAATAGGTCCGATCTTCAAAGAAGGATACTCGAAAATCGGGCCGATTGTGGCCGTGCCCTGTGTTGTCAGGACTAAGGGAGGAACGTTGCGGGAAGACAAAATGATTGTCCAGTTCCGCAATATCGGGGGCAAATCTTCCTGCGTTTTCCACGGCCCATACGGCTTGCCACGCGAAATCGAATAATCGGTATTTTAAATTTCCTGCGTTCAGAAAAGCCGCTGGGCAATTAACCCGGCGGCATTTTTTTATGCGTAGTGAAAAAAAAACCGAGGGCTAAATAGCCCGCGGTCAAAAAGTCCAGAGTATTATCTCAAGCCCGAAATATGTCAGTAAACAACAAAAAAAGGAACTAACACATTAAAGCTTTTGCCCTGAATTTCCGTCTGTACCGTATCTTTCTCTGAGAAGATCGCCCAGTTTGCAGGTAACAACTTTGCCGAGTTTAAAAGACCTGTCCATCTGTTCACGAAAAGAAACGGCAAAATCGTCGGACTTTAAAAACGAGGCGGTGAAATCTTTGCTCGTATCGGCCGCAAACAGGCCTTGTTTTACATCTGCCGAGCCGGGTACAATGGCATAAATCGCCGTCGCAAAACCTGCAAAATAAATTACCAGAACTTTGACAATCTTCCTTCTCAAGCCGACCATAGTTTCCTCCCTCCGGAAAACATCAATTCGGCCTTAGCAGCCCCCATTTTCTATGACTTACTTCCGTTATTACTTTAAGATATAATGGGGTTTTTGTCAAGCTTCGTCTGAATTTTTATTGGTACTTTTCAGCTATTCGGCCCTGAGACCATCCCCATCTTAGCCATAAATCCGGTCCAGGCACTGTTTCAGGGTTGTGCTGACCGTTATAACCTCGTCCTTACTCAGACTGTTATAAAACGGCAGCGCAATAGTGCTGCTACAGACCGATTCAGTAATGGGGAAATCGCCGGCTTTATAACCAAATTTTTCAACCATAAACGGCTGTAGATGCACAGGGGGAAAGTAATTACCCACCTGAATGCCGCTATCGAGCATCGCTTGCAGGATTTTATCGCGCTTTTGGCCGTCCGGCTGAGCAAGCCTTACTACAAACACAAACCAGCTAAAATCACAATCTGGTGCAGCCTCGGGTACAACTAATCTCTCGTCGTCAGCCAGAGATTCCTGGTACCACTCCACCACCCGGCTGCGCTTGGTCTTGATTTCTTCTATCCTGGAAAGTTGCACTGTACCGATTGCACAGTTTATATCGCTTATACGGAAGTTATAACCTAATCTCTCATGTGCCAGCCACCCGCCGGCCTTCCCCCGCCCCTGATTGCGAAGCGAAAGGCATAAATCGGCCAGTTCCTCCCTGTCGGTCAGAATCATCCCTCCTTCGCCGGTCGTTATTTGTTTGTTGGGATAAAAACCGAAAACGCTCATTGTCCCGAACGAGCCGACCATTTTACCGTTTAGCGCCGAGCCGAGAGCTTCACAACTATCCTCAATTACCTCAAGGTTGTGCTTTTGAGCTATTTCGCAAATCCTGTCCATCCCTGCCGGATTGCCGAATATCTCCACCGGCAGAATAGCCTCCGTTTTTTCACTGATTTTCGACTCTATTTGCGCTGGGTCCATATTCAGACTCACCGGGTCAATATCCACAAAAACCGGCCTGGCACCGGCCATCATAATAGGAGTCGCTGAAGCGATGAAGGTAAACGGTGTAGTAATAACCTCGTCGCCGGGCCCAATCCCCATAGCAAGCATACACAGGAACAATCCGCTCGTGCCGCTGTTGACGGCAACGGCATATTTGCGGCCGATATAAGAAGCAAAGGCCTCCTCGAATTCCCCCAACTTCGGACCCAAGGCAAGATTAGGCCCGCGGAGCACAGAGCAGGCTGCTTCCACCTCGGCCTCGGTAATATCCGGCCGCGACAAATGTATTTGCATAAAAATCCCTCCTGACCACGTATCTTAAAACAGTCAATTCAAAAGGAATTTTACTGTCCAGGAACCGACTTGGCAAATTGAAAAAGGACGCGCCACTCAGACCGCCTGAAATACTGCGCTGCCCGCAGCTACGGACGGCCCGGTTAGCTCAAAGAAATGTTTGGATTCACAATGCCTAAGCTCTTCGATGCGTCTGCTAAAAAAGTACCTGAAATCGTAAAAGATTAATCCTCTCGCTTATCCTGAAGCTTCCCGTACTGACCCGTGATTTGACCATCAACTTTCCCGTAGATAGTTGCCACCTGGCACTTGAGGTCCAAATCACCCTGCAGATGTGCTCCAGGCTCGATTGTGAGTATTTGTCCCCTGAAGTAAAGCGTGCCGGCCACTTCCCCGTGTATCTGCGCCATTTGCGCAATGATAGCTATATCATCGCTGCAATCCCCGACTATCTTGACCATCTGGCCTAAGTAGACCGTCGGCTCAGTAACCTCATCAGTCACTTCAATGCTTTGGGCCATTACCTTGACAAATCCCTGCTGCTCGAACTCGCCACTCATCTCTTCAATTTTCTTCATCCCATATCTGACCCCATATACCCCCAGCACTACAACAAGAATAAACAGGACCAGAACCACCAAACACCCGATGCCACAGCCAATCACCCACTTTTTTTTCTTGGTTTTTTGTGGCTTTGACGTTTCCGTATCCACCCGCAAGACATTCTCGGTCATTGTTCGGCTCTCCTAAATGTGCAGTCAGTATAAAATCATCATATAAACACCACAACAAATTTATAAACCGTCTGACAAACTTGTCCTCAAGAACAACTCGGGCTCGAAGGTACTTTCTCAGCAACACTACGGATTTGGCGCGCATTTTCAGCCAATATGCCACATACCAGTTCACCCTTTTTCAATGGCTGGGGCAAATCAACTTCCACATCGAAATACCGTTCAGACCTGCCGCTCGGAGGACTCAAACGTTCGATAATAATTGAGATTTTCTCACCGATAAACTGTCTTCGGAACTTAGCCTGGAGCTGTTTGTCTAAATTACGTAGGATTACTGAGCGCTCTTTTATAACTTTAGACGGCACAATAGGTTGCATTTTCGCAGCAGCGGTCCCGGCCCGTGGACTGAAGCGGAAAACGTGAATCTTTGCAAAGCCTGTATCCTTTGCTACCGCAAGGGTTTGCGCAAAATCTGCATCAGTCTCACCCGGAAACCCTACTATGATATCGGTTGTGATAGCGGGTCTATCTAACCTACGCTTAATTTTTGCCACAACTTCGGTAAACTGGGTAATAGTATATTGCCTTCTCATCCGAGCCAGAATCCGCTCTGAGCCACTCTGTAACGGCAGGTGCAGGTGAGGCATCAAATTAGGCCACTTTGCGTATGCATCCAGCAACTCGTCGGTTACATCGCCTGGTTCAAGGGAGCTCAACCGAATCCGTGCCAAGCCCG
This sequence comes from uncultured Pirellulales bacterium, assembly GCA_964481525.1. Lineage (GTDB taxonomy): Bacteria > Planctomycetota > Phycisphaerae > Sedimentisphaerales > CAYZTY01 > CAYZTY01. The sequence continues at coordinate 1,430 of CAYZTY010000123.1, read as the reverse complement.
GCACAGCGGCAATTTTATGGAGGAACTGAGCTAATTGCTCTGGCTGACATCGGCTCCAGTTTTTGCGTCTGACAGTATTTTGCCCGTAAGCTCCGATAAAAATACCTGTCAGCACTATCTCCTTGTGGCCGGCTTGGATAAGTGCATCCGCTTCCTTCAGAACCAGCTCAAGTGGTTTGCTGCGGATTTTAGGTCGAACGCGAGGTATGATGCAGTATGAACAATTACCGTCGCAACCGTCCTGAATCTTGAGAAAAGCCCTCGTTTGGCCCTTGAAACGACTCAGTGGCCCAAGCGTTGGAATAGCCTGTAATTCGGTTTTATCCTTGATTTTAGGCCCGTTTGTTGCTTTAATAGAGTCAGGCTTTTTGCTTAGTTGTGGGGCGGACAAGCGGAAATGTTCGGCCTTTTCTTGGGCAATCAGTCGAACCAGTTTATCAGCGAGATTGTCCTGATGACCGACGAGGTGGATACCTCCACCCAGGCCGGCCAACTCGCTGTCCGGAGCAGAGGGTAGGCAACCTGAAACGAGGAGGACGGCACCCGGATTCAGTCTTTGCCCTCTTCGGATGGCCTGCCGACTCTTTGCCGAGGCGGTATGCGTAACACAACAGGTGTTAATAACAAGCAGCTCCGGCCGAGCGTTCGTTGCTACGAGTTCGAGGCCCTGCTCTTCGAGTAGCTGCCTGATTTGCTGAGTTTCGTATTGATTGACCTTGCAACCAAGCGTTTCGATAGCAAAAGTTTTCATAATCACGTATAATGTACGCTTTAAAGGATTAATAAACAAGTCCGAAGAACCATAAGGAGGACTCCATTATGGCGGCAAAGCCCGGTGTAGTCTGGTCGATAGACATAGGCACCAACTCTATGAAGGCGCTGCGCCTGCAAGTAATGGAGGAACGGGTTGAAGTAATCGACTTTGACAACATCGAGCACAGCAGGATATTGACGGGCCCGGGGATAACCGCCGAGCAGAGGGACGAGCTTGTTGCAAATACTCTGCGCGAGTTTGTGGGGCGTCACGAACTGGGCAGGGATGAAGTAGTGATTTCGATTCCGGGCCAGAACAGTTTCGCGCGCTTCATAAAGCTTCCTCCGGTCGAACCTAAGCGGATTCCTGAGATTATCCGGTTTGAGGCTATCCAGCAAATACCGTTTGATATTAATGAGGTCGAGTGGGACTGGCAGCTTATGGGAAAATCCGGCAGTCCCGATGTCGAGGTCGGCATTTTCGCGATAAAAAACGAGCTTCTCGGCGCGGCACTGGAGCCGTTCAATAAAGAGAACATAAGGGTAAGCTGCGTACAAATGGCACCGATGGCTCTATACAACTACATCTTTTACGACCGCAAGGAACTCGGTGAGACTTCGACGAGCACAGTCGAGTCAGAGAACAAGTAGGCTGTAATTGTGCTCGACTTGGGGGC
>CAYZTY010000122.1:0-6166 GCA_964481525.1 uncultured Pirellulales bacterium | reverse complement strand
CACTGCTGGCAAAATTTTTGCAAATCATCGAAATCCACGATGCAGGTCGTAATCCAGGAGGTTTGAACTTTGTAGGAAACGGGGGCGGCGGACTTAAAGTGAATCCAGCCGACATTTTCGCCCCAGGCCCAGCCGTCGAAGTTGCCGTTAAGGTCGATAGTTACACCGCCGTAAGCAGGGCCGAAGTTTATCCAGCCGACGTTTTCACCCCAGGCGTAACCTGAGAGCAGGCCTGTGCCGTCATTGAATACGCCGCCGTAAGATGCAGGCGAAAGGTTTACCCAGCCGATATTCTCAGCCCATACATAGCCTGTTAATCCGGCGTCTTCCACCGTAACGGCATAACTGCTGCCGTTACCTCCGGGCTCGAAGTTTAGCCAGCCGACGTTCTCGCCCCAGGCATACTGACTGCCGTCCTCGTCGGGGTCGATATTCTCAGCAGATGCAAATGAAGCCAAGGCCGATATTGCCATAGCGAATATTGCTAATGTCAATCTTCTCCAATGCATCATTACTGCCTTTCGTGCAACATTTATCGGTTTGTGTGCACTTTTATTGTTTACGGGGTGTCGTAATAGTAGCCAATGACCGTCATCAGAATGTCATAGTCATCGTCCTTGGTATAGAGTTTCAGTGTTTTGCCGGAATTGACGGCTACGCAACGGTCTGGAAAATCGAACTGCCTCTCTTCCGTGATATCTACAATTACCCCATCGATAAAAAGACTGGTGTCCACCTTTAACTGCCATCCGTCATCGTGTGCCGGGTCCGCCAGGTTTTTTACATATAGCCTTAGTAAGACAAATCGCTTGCCGCTCGGCACGGTCAGGATGTCGGTGGGACTGCCTCCGGATTCTATAACGGTTGTGCAATATCCCTCTCGTTCGGAGACGCTTGACGTCGCAGCGTTATAAACTTGGTCTAACGTTTTCATCGTTGAGTCCGGCGGCGCGCTCGGCTCCAGACTACCCGCACCGGCAATGAGGGCTAAAGCAAGAAACCCAACCAAAACAAACACACCTATCACAATTTTTGTTCCTCTTTGTTTGGTTTCCATTCTTTTGTACCCTTTCAAAAAAGGTTAATATTCGACATTGTTCCTGTGTACGCCGATAGCTTTTTCCTGGAATTGTACGGAGTGGCTGGACCTACACTTGTCCTCCTCGCTCCGTTGTTTGCAAAATGACTAAATATAATACTAAGTCTATCCTTTTTGAGACTTAAAGTCAAGCAAAAACAGGCAGGGGTGCCGGGTTGAAGGGCAGGCAGGTGAAGCAGCTCTGCCGCCTTGACGTTTCGGGCGGATTGTAGTATCAAGGCACTAAAGAAAACTGATGGGCATTGTTACTATAATAATTATAGCCGTTGGTCTTGCTATGGATGCCTTCGCGGTTTCCATCGCCCGCGGGGCTGCGTATAAGCAGTTGAAGATAAACCACGTCTTTCGAATCGCCGCTTTCTTCGGTGCCTTCCAGGCCTTTATGCCCGTCGTCGGCTGGCTGTGCGGGCTTACGGCAAAAGAACTTGTGGCCAGTTACGACCACTGGATTGCCTTCGGCCTGCTGGCTGGTATCGGTGCGAAGATGATTTACGAATCGTTCAGGATAAGGCAGGCCGAACAGCACCCGGACCCGATGAATATGCTGATGTTAGTGTGCCTGTCGATTGCCACGAGTATCGATGCGCTGGCGGTGGGTATAACGCTGTCGTTTCTCAATGGTTCGATTGCAATAGCGGCGGTGGTTATCGGCCTGGTAACGTTTTTAATGTCATATCTGGGTGTTTACATCGGCAAGACGGTCGGTCACATTTTCGAGAACAAAATCGAGGCGGTCGGCGGGTTGGTGCTTATCGGCATCGGCGTGAAAATCCTTATCGAGCATTTGACGACGGCAAGCTGAGGAAAATAGTGGATTTAATCTTTTTGAAGTTGCATAAAGAAGCACTATAATATTTTGATTATGGCTTCCGAAGTATATTTTATAAAAGCGGCGGTAAAGGATGGGGCCGGGAGTATTTCTGCCAAGGCTCGCCGCCTGTTCAAGGCCGGCGGCTTTGCCAAATGCTTCAAGGAGGGGGACTTCACCGCTGTTAAAGTCCACGTCGGCGAAGGGCCTAACACAACCTATATAAAGGCCAAATATATGAAAGGACTGGTGGACGAGCTGCTTAGCTTGAAGGCCAGGCCCTTTGCGACTGATACCAGCACCCTGTACACCGGCAGAAGGCACAACGCAATTGACCACAGCATTTTGGCCGACGAGCATGGTTTCAACGTCGAGACGCTCGGGATTCCATTTATTGTTTGTGACGGCCTGTTTGGGACTTCGGAGATGCCGGTAAGGATTGACGGGCTGCTTAACGAAGAAGTGCTGATAGCGCATGACATTTTAATGTGTCAGTCGATTTTGTCGGTAGCGCACTTTACCGGCCATCTTGTCGTTTGCCCGGCGGCCACAATCAAGACACTCGGGATGGGCTGTGCGAGCAGAAAGGGCAAGATGAGGCAGCACTCCTCAACGAAACCTACTATAGGTGATGGGTGCACGTTGTGCGGCGAGTGTTTCAGACATTGTCCTGAAAAGGCAATAACACTGGGGCATGTTCAGGCCCATATTGACCAGGATAAATGTATCGGCTGTGCCGAGTGCGTGGCTGTGTGTCGTTTTGGGGCGGTTAAGCACGATTGGGAGGCTGAGCTTGAGCAGCTCCAGAAAAATGTCTCGGAGCATGCGTTGGGCGTCGTAAAAGGCAGGGAAGACAGAGCCGTATTCTTCGATTACATAATTTCAGTTACTGCCGATTGTGATTGCTTTGACACGAAGGATATGCCTAAGATAGTACCTGATATTGGAATAGCAGCCTCGACGGACCCGGTTGCGGTGGATAAGGCGGCGTTTGATTTAGTTGAAAAGGCCGGCGGAAAGAAGTTTGCGAAACTGGCGAGCAATGCTAAACTTAATCCGGCGCCGCAGCTTGAGCACGCTGAACGTATTGGGCTGGGCAGTACCAAATATAAGCTTATCGAAATAAGCTGACCGGATTGGCCTGCAGGAGAGATTTGAATATGTCGCTTGGTCGGATAATCAGAGATAGACGCGAGCGGATGAATCTGACACTCGATGAGGTCGGTCAGCGCATTGGTTTTTCCAAGCCGTATCTGTCGACCGTTGAAACGGGTAAGGTGAAGAACCCGCCGTCGGACGAATTGCTTATAAAACTGGAGCGGATTCTTGAGTTTCAGCCCGGCACACTGCTGCATATGGCTCATATGGAACGGATGCCCGCCGATGTTCGCGAGCGGTACGAGGCTGCTGAGGCGGAGAATCAGCGTTTTCGCCGTGTGTTTAAGGACATTCTTGAGGGTAGAGCCGACTCTGCTCGGCTTGATGAGGTTTTAGCGGAGGCCGGCTTGGGCGTTGGTCGTGGTGCCGGTACGCTTAGCCCGGGCCGACTGGTCCCGGTAATTAACAAGGTTTCAGCCGGCTATCCAACCGATTTTGACGACCTGGATTACCCCGTCGGCGTTGCCGAGGATTATGTGCGTTGTCCGGACCTGCACGACCCCAACGCCTTTGCCGTTCGTGTTGTGGGCGACTCGATGGAACCTAAATACAGTCAGGAAGATGTTGTCATATTCTCGCCCGCCGCGGAGGTTCGCAACGGTGATGATTGTTTTATCCGCTTCAAGAGTCCGCATGAGACAACCTTTAAGAGAGTTTTTTTTGAAGGTGATGACAAGGTGCGTCTCCAGCCCAGGAATGAAAAATATCCCCCGATGGTTGTTCCCGGCGAGCGAATTAACGGCATCTACCGCGCAATCGTCAGGTATGAAAAATTGTAGCTTCCCCAGCTCCTCAGATATCTTCCGACAGAATACACCATATTTTCTCGAATAATCTTCGACAACAAAATTAGTGATATGTGATATTCAACGGCCGTCACAGTTTCAAAAACAATATTCTTGATTTCACAAGTTATAAGTATATAATTCTATTACCTTCCTCTGTTCGTGAAGCACTAAAAGATGAGAAGACATACGATTTCCTTAAGTCATTTTTACTAATTTTACGACTAATTATCTATACACATAGAGGGCACGCCGTGAAAAACAAAAACTCTTTTGAAAGGGAAAGGAAGATGAAAAGTGCAAGACCGAAGGACCGCTGGGGTGGAATGTTGACACTTTTAGTTTTAGCCTTGGGCCTGATGGTTTGGTTGACCGAAGTCAGTGAGGCTGCACCAGTGGGGACCGCCTTTACCTATCAGGGGCACCTTTATGATGCCAACTATGTAGCAAACGGTCTTTATGACTTCCAGTTTAAACTTTTCGATGACCCGTGCACAGGAAGCCAGCTAAGTAACGATGTCAATAAGCCTGATGTGGATGTAATCGACGGCTATTTTACTGTGGAACTTGATTTCGGTGGTAGCGTGTTCGACGGAGATGCTCGCTGGCTGGAGATTGGCGTTCGGCCGGGCGAGATGAACGACCCCTGCGAATATACTGTTCTTAGCCCACGTCAGGAAGTAACACCGACACCCTATGCCCTGTATGCCAAGAACTCAGCAGGTGACAGCGACTGGATGATTTCCGGGAATGATATGTATTCAATCCCCTCCGGCAATGTCGGTATAGGAACAACCACACCATCTGCACCGCTTACGATTCAGGCCGGCGTCGGTCCGGACCTTAAATTTGTCACCACGGGCAGCAATGCTGATATTATGTCGGATGCTGAGCTGAGAGTGGGGACGTCATCGGCGCTAAACTTTCATATTATTACGGGTGACCTGTATCGGATGATAATTACCGGCGGCGGCGATGTCGGCATCGGCACGACAAGTCCGGCAGGAATTTTAGAGGTTAGCCACGATGGTTCCAGTAATGATTTAATCGTAGACTCGAGCACGGGTAACATTGGGATTGGAACCACGCCGAATTCATCGTATAAGCTTACTGCTAACACCAGCAGTGATGCAACATGTGGCCGCTTCGTTAACTGGGCAACTTCCACCTATGCTACCGGCGTCTCCGGTTTGGCTCAGGGGCCGGGTGGAACTAATCACTACGGCGTTTACGGTTATGCGTATGGCGGAACGAACAACTGGGCCGGATATTTCAATGGCCGGCTTTATGCAGAAGCCGCCGGTATCGGAACAGAGAGTCCCCAGGAGACGCTCGATGTGGATGGGACGGTCAGGATGACCGGATTTAAGATGACCAACTCGCCGGCATCCGGTTATGTACTAACATCGGATGCGACGGGCCAGGGTAGCTGGCAGGCACCCACTGAGTTTTCATTGCCGTACTCAGGTAGCACGTCGAGCACATCGCGCGGTTTCAGCGTAACCAAGACGGCCGGCGGGGATGGGATTTACGCCGAGACGTCCGGTTCCGGCAATAGCGCTTTGTATGGGTATGTTTCCGGAGTGGGCGGCAAGGGTGTTTATGGTAGGGCGGTGGGTGATTCTATATATGGGGGATATTTTTCGGCGTCGGTCCACGAGAATGGACGCGGGGTTACCGGCTATGGAGGGCGGTATGGAGGTTTCTTTAGTGGAGACATATTCGGAGTTTATGGTTTCGGCTCGGACGTTAGTGAAGCACAGAACTACGGTGGATTCTTTATCGCGTCCGGCTCAGAAGGCAAAGGTGCTTGTGGGAATGCCACGGACTCAAACGATGTGGCTAACTACGGCGGGTATTTTTCTGCAAGGGGCTGGCGAGGCTATGGCGTATATGGCGAGGCGGAATCGGCAACAGGTGTGAACTACGGAGTCTATGGCAAAACAAACTCGACAAGTGGATTTGCCGGATATTTTGAAGGAAATGTGAAGGTCGACGGAGAAATCAAAAAAACGGTCTCAGGCGGGACGATGGAGCGTGCCACGCCGATTGCATACGCCTTTATTAACAGTGATGGGAGTGTTCAATCGGGGACGCCGAATGTAAGCTGCACCTGGACCGGTACTCGATATGAAATTACTATAAGCGGCGAGAGCTACTTTTATAACACATACGTGACCGTCGTGACATTGAGCGGCGATACAGGCGTAGCGCGCACCGACAGTTCGGGTGGCATGCTGGTGGTTAATGTTTGCAATTTGTCCGGCGTAACGATGCAATCAAGGTTTCAGTTTATAACTTACAAGCCGTGATTTG
>CAYZTY010000121.1:0-6265 GCA_964481525.1 uncultured Pirellulales bacterium | reverse complement strand
CAGGCCTTCGACGATATGGACCATTTAACAATTGATGAGATTCGATAAAAGCTTAAAGGAAATAATAATGATTTTAGACCAATTCAAATTAGACGGCAAAGTTGCCATTGTTACAGGTTCGGCTCGCGGTCTGGGGCAGGCTATGGCCGTCGGTCTTGCGGAAGCCGGAGCAGACATTGCACTGGTGGACATACTGGATATGTCCGATTCTAAGAAGCAGATTGAAAGCCTGGGGCGAAAATGCACTGCGATTACTGCGGATTTGAGTAAGAAGGACTGCGTTGATGAAATCGTGAGCACAACCGTCCGGCAGCTTGGCGGAATTGATATTTTGTTTAATAATGCAGGGATTATCCGCCGGGCCCAATTCACGGAATTTACCGAGAAAGACTGGGACGATGTGATGAATATAAATATTCGCAGCGTGTTTTTCCTTAGTCAGGCCGTCGTCAAAGTGATGATAGAGCAGGGCCGGGGCGGAAAAATTATCAATACCGCATCCTTGCTTAGCTTTCAGGGTGGTATCCTCGTGCCTTCTTACACCGCATCCAAAAGTGCTGTTATGGGCCTGACGCGCTTAATGGCCTGTGAGTTGGCCAAATACAAAATCAAGGTCAGTGCTATCGCTCCGGGATATATGGCGACCGAAAATACCAGGCCGCTGCGTGAAAACAAGGAACGGAGTAAAGCGATTCTCGACCGCATTCCCGCAGGACGCTGGGGAGAACCGGAAGACCTCAAAGGAATCGCAGTATTTCTGGCATCCGCCGCCTCGGACTATATGAACGGATACACGGTTGCCGTTGATGGAGGCTGGCTGGCCAGATAATTTCTATGTGAGTTGGGAGAGGATGTGGATATCAGGCGTACAATAGAAAGACTTCTTCGTGACGGCTTTATTCTTGTTTTCAATCAGGACAAGCTTGACGTTGTAAAGACGGCGCAAGCACTGATGAAAGCAGGCATCTATAATATGGAGGTTACCTGCAGGATTCAAAAGCCACTGGAGGAAATCATCAGGCTCAAAAAAGAATTTCCCCGTTTTTGTGTTGGCGTTGCAAGCTTAATCGATTTTAGTCCAATGGTACATATTTATAACCAGCAACACCCCGATGACCTGCTCCCGACGCTGGATGAAGCTGCCCGTGCCGGGGCGGACTATCTCGTATCCGCAGCTAACTTTAGTGATAAGGCTTACGAAAAGTACGCGGGCAGGGTCGCGATGATTCCGGGCTGCGGGACTGTTACCGAGATAGTAGGACAGTATTCGAAAGGCGCCAATTTTTGCAAAATCTTCCCGGCAAAGCAGTTTGGCGGGCCGGCCTATATCAAGGCTATTGACCCGGCGATTCATAAACTCATTAGTATTATCCCGACCGGCGGTACTACGCTGGAAAACATTCCGGATTATATCTCTGCTGGTGTTCTGGTATTGGGCGGTTCTTTCAGTATTATTGATAAAGAAACATTTAAGAAACCTGTCCCGAGCATTGTCGAGGGAATCGTCGATGAACAGAACTATGAATTGCTTTCAAGTCGGATAAAGAAAGTTAAGACCCTGATTGATGAATGCAGAGCAAAGAAGTATCCGGGGCTGGATTTCGAATCTGATTCTCTTGATGAGATTTGCCGAGCAACCGGAAGAAACTTTACCCCGATGGAATCGGGGTCAGGATAGCAAAAAATATTATGAAGTTAGTGAAACAAAATTATGAAGAGGGGGATTTTAAACTTGTTGATAATAAAATCCCTGCCGGCATTTTATATGATAAGAATGATTTTAAAATCGTTGAGCTAACAGCAAATCATCTTAGACAGGATATTGAAAAAGTTACTGGTACGGCTCCTGCGATAATCACTAATTTAGAAGATATAAATAGTAATGTTGTAATTATTGGGACAATTGGACACAGCAAGTACATAGACCAGCTTATCAAAGAAAACAAAATCGATTCTTCCGGTGTTTCGGGGAAATGGGAAACATATGCCCTGCAGGTTATAGAGAGACCCTTTGAAAATGTTTTCTCTGCACTTGTTATTTTCGGGAGCGACAGAAGAGGGACTGCTTACGGCGTCTATGAATTGTCGAAACAAATCGGCGTTTCACCCTGGTACTGGTGGGCTGATGTGCCGGTTAAGAAAAAAAAGAGTATCTATATATCAGCAGGGCGGCATACCTTCGGTGAGCCGGCGGTAAAATACAGGGGTTTTTTCATAAATGACGAAGCACCGGCGATAACCGGCTGGGCGTACGAGAAATTCGGCGGATTTAACCACGAGTTCTACGAGAAAGTATTCGAGCTCATTCTACGGCTGAAGGGCAACTACCTCTGGACGGCTATGTGGAATAACGGCTTCTTTGATGATGACCCTGTCAATGCACGAACAGCCGATGAATACGGCATAGTAATCGGCACCTCACATCACGAACCTATGATGCGCGCTTATATAGAATGGCGGCGATACGGCACCGGCCCGTGGAACTACGAAAAAAATGAAAGGGTATTGAAGGATTTCTGGACACAGGGCATTAAGAGAAGAGGTTCTCTCGAAAGTATCGTTACAGTTGGAATGCGGGGAGATGGTGACGAGCCAATGACTGAAGAATCCAATATTGCACTACTTCAGAGAATTATTAAAGACCAGCGTCAAATCATCGGCGAGATAACGGGCAAAGAAGTTTCAAGTACCCCTCAAAGCTGGGCGCTCTACAAGGAAGTGCAGGAATACTATGACAAAGGAATGAGGGTACCCGATGACATAACTTTGTTCCTGTGCGATGATAATTGGGGAAATATCCGGAAACTGCCAAAACTGAGTGATAAGCCGCGTGTCGGCGGGTACGGAATTTACTATCACTATGATTATGTGGGGGGACCAAGAAATTACAAGTGGCTCAACACCAGCCCGATTTCCAGAACCTGGGAACAGATGCATCTGGCTTATCGCTATGGAGTGGACCGAATCTGGATTGTAAACGTAGGCGACATTAAGCCGATGGAGTTTCCCATAGAGTTCTTCCTTGATTATGCGTGGAACCCTGAGGAATGGCCGGCCGAGCATTTACCTGAATATATCCTGCTTTGGGCCCAGCGGCAATTCGGGGCGGAGTATGCCGAAGAGATTGCGGAAATTTTAACTGAATACACGAAATACAATTCTCGCCGTAAACCTGAGCTATTGGCTCCGGACATTTACAGCTTAACCAATTACCGCGAGGCGGAAACAATTGTAAACGACTATAACAATCTGGCTAATAAGGCCAAAAGTATTTATGATTCCCTGCCCGACGAATACAAGGACGCCTTTTACCAGCTTGTCCTGCATCCTGTAGAAGCATGCTCGAATCTGAACGAACTATACGTAGCCGTAGGCAAAAACAGGCTTTACGCAAAGCAGGGGCGGGCTGAAACCAATGACCTGGCTGAAAAAGCCAGGCAATTATTCAAAAAAGATGCTGAAATTACAAACTACTATAATAAGGTAATGGCAGGCGGTAAATGGAACCACATGATGGACCAGGTTCACATCGGTTACACTTATTGGCAACAGCCGGATGAGAATGCAATGCCCGAGGTAAAAGAGATTGGAGTGCCAACTGGCGCTCAGATGGGTATTGCTGTTGAAGGCTCGGATAAATGGTGGCCGGAGGAAAAAGGAGAAGCTAAGCTGCCCGAGTTCGATTCGTATCACCGGCAATCATATTATATTGAGGTGTTTAATCGCGGCCAGAGTCCATTTGAGTATTCAGCGGAAGCAGGGCAGGACTGGCTCGTTGTCAAACCTGAAAAAGGAAAAGTAGAAACGCAGCAGCGCCTATGGGTGAGTGTCAATTGGGATAAGGCACCGACCGGAAGGCACAGTGTCCCAATTATAGTTACCGGCCCTGATGAAAGCCGGGTTATGGTTCAGGCAGTAATCAATAATCCTTCGTCTCCTGAACGGGACAAGGTCAATGGCTTTGTGGAAAGCAACGGATACGTTTCGATTGAGGCTGAACACTATACAAAAGCGGTGGAAGCTACTCCCGTTAGCTGGCAGCGGGTGCCGGATTTGGGACGCACGCTTTCTGCGATGATTACTCTTCCGGTAACAGCACCGGCTCAATCGCCCGGAGGAAATAGTCCGCGACTGGAATATGGAGTGTATCTGTTCAATAAAGGTGAAATTAAGGTTAAGGCTTATCTATCCCCGACTCTGAATTTTCACAACGAGCAGGGATTGCGCTACGCAGTTTCGTTTGACGATAAGCAGCCGCAGATTGTAAATATGCATGCTAATAAAACCTTTCAGGACTGGGAAGAATCTGTGAGAAGTAATATCACGATTGGAGTTTCCAAACATACAATCAAAGAAGCGGGTGAGCATATTTTGAAATTCTGGATGGTTGACCCCGGTGTGGTACTGCAAAAACTGGTCATAGAAACCAGTGAAGTCAAACCGAGTTACTTAGGACCACCGGAAAGCTTTAATCGAAGCATCAAAGCTTCCTGAAATCAGATTTGTTCCTGTATCGACCCTCAAGGCGACGGTGTATTTGTAGACCGCGTGCCGGAAAAGGTTGTTACTCGAGACCATTAGCCTTAAGACGATTATCATTAAGGTTTACTGCATTTCTTAAAGAAGGACTTCATTTGCAAATTAAGAAAAAGGATTGTTTACCTGGATTGTGGATAATTATTATATATATTTGAGCATGAAAAAATTTGTTTAAATCGATGGAAATTTTGAGAGAGCTGTTTATAATAATCGAAACTCCAATGGAATTTCGATACTGTTGATGTAATTTGAGGTGATTTGGTGAATTAAGGGTGACATTGAAGCAACAAGTCGGTGGCTTATTGCTGAGTGCTTGGGGGAAAGCGAAGATAAGCGATTTCGTCACTTAGCTTGAAAATTGCACTTTTTCGTACGGTATGAAGGTTGTCGAAATTTAATCATACCGACAAATCTGAAATGTCATCCCTCTTTGTGAATTTGACCTTGACACTGGGATACAACAGGTTATTATCCCGCAGAATTATTTTATAAGGAGTTGAAAGTGAAGAAAAAAAGAGACCTTGAGATCGTGGCGGCGGGTCATACGTGCCTTGATTTAATACCTGCCTTTACAATTGAAGGAACAGTTGACAAAATGACTGATGTCCTCGTGCCCGGCAAAATGATTAATATGGGCGAATGTGTTGTTGTGGGGGGAGGGCCCGTTACGAATGCCGGCGTGTCAATACGTCGTCTTGGTGTTAAGACCGAGCTTATCGGCAAAATCGGCAATGATGATTTTGGCAAAGAGATTCTTAACTGGTATGAAGAGCACGAAGGACATTTCAAAGGCATTCACATGATTGATGGCGAATCTACATCCTACACCATTGCCATTTGTATCCCCGGCATAGACCGTTTCTACCTCCATCATTGCGGTGCAAATGATACTTTCGGTTATGATGATATGGATTTCAGCCTGGTGGAACGTGCGAAGCTGATGCTTTTCGGTTATCCGCCGTGGATGCACAAGATTTATACGAACACAGGCGCAGAGTTGACAAAAATCCTGAAAAAGACAAAGGAGTTAGGGACTACAACCGCGCTTGACCTTTCACTTCCTGATGTCAACAGTCCCGCGGGCCAGGTTGACTGGATGGCAATCCTTAAAGACTGGGTGCCGCTGTCGGATATTATGGTGCCGAGCGCGGAAGAAATCTTTTATTTTCTTTATAAAGATAAATTCCTTGAAAAGAAGGCGAATCTCGGAGCCAAGGAAAGCGTGCTTGACCATATGACCGTGAAGGAGATTTCAACTTTGGGTAATGATTTGTTGGAAATGGGTACAGCGATAGCTATGGTCAAATGTGGTCACAGGGGATTGTATGTTCGGACCGCTGATAGAGACAGGCTTAAGAAATTAGGAGCGGCAGGGTGCGACGACTTTGAAAACTGGGCCAATCGCGAGCTCTGGTTCCCTGTTTATGAGGAAGAAAAGTTTGTCGGAGCGCTTGGTTCCGGCGACTCGGCAATCGCAGGTTTCCTTTCCGCGTTTGTATGGAGCCATACTGTTGAATCCTGTTTAAGATATGCAAATGCCGCCGGAAGTATGAACGTTACCGTTCCCGACGGACTTACATGGAATAAAGGATTCGATGATTTAACAAAACGGATTAAAGCGGGATGGAAGACAAAAGAATTGAAAATTGATGAAAAAGGCTGGAAGAATGAACGTGGATTCTGGGTGGGGCCCAATAATCAGGGTAAATGGGAATCATAGACACAC
>CAYZTY010000120.1:0-6298 GCA_964481525.1 uncultured Pirellulales bacterium | reverse complement strand
GCGCTCGCACAATGGCTCGAAAAGCAGGATACTGTCACCTGGGTCAATTACACGGGTTTGAAATCTCATCCTGATTACAAACTCGCGCAAAAGTACCTGCCCAAAGGCCAGAGTGCGATTCTCGGATTTGGAATCAAAGGCGGCAGACAAGCGGGTATTAAGTTTATTAACGGTGTTAAATTAGCAAGCCACCTGGCCAATATCGGCGACAGCAAGACATTGGTCATTCACCCGGCCAGCACGACCCATCAGCAGCTCACTGAAGCCGAACAGCTTGCAGCCGGCGTAACTGATGATTATATTCGCGCCTCGGTTGGAACCGAGCATATTGATGACATAATAGCAGACTTTAAACAGGCACTGAAAACAGCGGTCAATTAATACTTAGCCACCGGTTTTATCGGTGGTTAACGAGATACGAAATACGAGATACGAATTGTGTGGGATTATACTGACAAAGTAATTGACCATTTTCTTAATCCGCGAAATGTCGGCGAGATTGAGAATCCGGACGGCACAGGCGAGGTCGGCTCATTAGCCTGCGGCGACGCCTTGCGCCTCACTTTCAAACTGGACAAGGACGGCAGGATAAAAGACGCCAAATTCAAAACCTTCGGCTGCGCTAGTGCCATTGCAACATCTTCCGTTCTGACCGAACTGATAAAGGGAATGACGGTTGAGGAAGCTGCCAAAGTAACAAACAAAGACATTGCTGATTATCTCGGCGGCCTGCCCGAGCAAAAAATGCACTGCTCCGTTATGGGAAGAGAAGCGCTCGAGGCCGCTATAGAAAATTACCGCAGCGGCGGAACCAAAAAGCACGAGCTTGAAGGAGAAGTTGTCTGCACCTGTTTCGGCGTTACTAAAAACGAAATCGAAAGAGTCATCCGCGATAATAACCTTACTACTGTCGAGCAGGTAACAAATTACTGTAAGGCCGGCGGCGGCTGCGGCGGCTGCCATGGCCAAATCGAAAAGATAATCGAGTCTCTGCAGGGCGAAAAAGCCCACGCTACACATCCAGCCCCAGCCCGCAAACCGGCAAAGCTCACAAATATCCAGAAAATTCAAATGATTCAGCAAACCATTAATGAGCAAATCCGTCCTGCTCTCCGCGCCGACGGAGGCGATATCGAATTGATAGACGTAGAGGGAAATAAGGTTATCGTGGCCTTCAGAGGGATGTGCGCACAATGCAGAATGGCAGAATTTACAATCAAAGATATCGTTGAAGCAAAGCTCAGAGAATTTGTCAGCGATGAGCTTTTCGTCGAAGAGCAAAAAGACTCGGTAGAGCAACCCCATCTGCATCGGGAAATCTGAAATGAAAACAATCTATCTCGACAACAATGCTACAACAAAAGTGGCCGATGAGGTACTTCAGGAGATGACGCCCTTCCTGGCCGAACTGTACGGCAATCCTTCGAGCATGCACACCTTTGGCGGCCAGGTCGCTCGTAAAATCCGCCGGGCCCGCGACCAAGTTGCCGCCCTGCTTGGCTGCGACCCTGCCGAAATCTTCTTTACCAGCGGCGGAACCGAAAGCGACAACGCCGCTATTAACGGCACCCTGGCCGCGACACCAAACAAACGCATAGTCATAACAACCCGTGTCGAGCACCCCGCCGTTCTTGCCACCTGTCGCGAGCTGAAAAACCACGGCTACACCGTCATTGAGCTTGGCGTCGATAGCAACGGACTGCTCGATTTGGATGAGCTTCGCCGGAATATCAATGACGACACTGCGCTGGTAACCATAATGCACGCAAACAACGAAACCGGCGTGCTCTTTCCCGTTGACGAAATCGCGCGCATTGTAAAAGAGAAAGGTGCTATCTTTCACACCGATGCCGTCCAGGCCATCGGCAAAATCTCCATCAACCTGGCCCAAACACCAATTGACCTGCTCAGCCTCTCAGGCCACAAGCTGCACGCCCCGAAGGGCATAGGCGTCCTTTATGCCCGAAAGGGAACACGCATATCTCCCGTTATGTTTGGAGGCCATCAGGAGGCCGGTCGAAGGCCGGGAACGGAAAATGTGCCTGGAATCATCGCGCTCGGAAAAGCCTGCGAGCTGGCAGGCCGAAACATCGAGGAGGAAAACAGCCGTGTCAAAAAACTGCGCGACAAGCTCGAGGACGCGATATTGGCCACCTGCCCCGATTGCCGCCTTAATGGCGATAAACAAAACCGTTTGCCCAACACGTCAAACATCAGCTTCGAATATATCGAAGGTGAGGCAATCTTGCTTATGCTCGACCGCTATGGCATTTGTGCCTCGAGCGGTTCAGCTTGTACTTCCGGCTCATTAGAGCCGTCGCACGTCCTGCGTGCGATGGGCGTACCCTTCACCGCCGCCCACGGCTCGGTTCGCTTTAGCCTGTCGAGATACAATACCGAAAAGGAAATCGATTTTGTCATCGAAAAAATACCCCCAATCGTAAACCGCCTCCGCGAGCTATCACCATTTGTTGCTAAGTAGGTATCCTTCTCACCGGAAGATTTTACTTTGATACTACCCCGTTGCTTGCACGCTATACGAGATACACTTCACGAGATACGAGCAACGAAAAAGCTATCGGAAGTGAAACTCAAAACTGTATGCTACGGCACTTTGAAAAGTATAGGCAGGTATCCCGATTCCTGAAGCATCTCGATAAGGTGCATCAGCATAAATATCCATATAAACCACATTCCATTCGCAAAGTTCTTCACGAAGCTTTTGGCCTTTACCTGATATTCTTGCGGTTCTTTAAGCTGAGAAAACCTCGGCAAAAAACGAGGCGTCCGTCTCATATATTCAACATAAGCCTCGCCAAATTTAATCGTTAACTTTCTTTCTTCCGCAAGTATCGTAAAAGGATAATATAACACGTAAAAGATAACTATCATCGCCAGAATAAGCAGATTTTCCGACGCCAGCCCGATTCCTACCGCACCTATAAAACTAAAAAAGTACAGCGGATGGCGGACCATCGAGTACGGCCCTTCAGTTATAAGCTCACGTTTCTTATTACCGCTTATATACATAAGCGCCCAGAGTCGGCCGAGACTGCATATCGACAGCAAAAACAATCCCGACATCTCGGAAAATACATCCGCAAAACTTTCCCGACTAAAGGAATGAGTGGTAAAAATAAGCAGAAATATGATAACTAATCCAAAAATGCGGGACACTATCACTCGTGAGCTGGCGATAGTAAACAGCATTTCATCTTTCATTATGACACTTCTATTCACGCTAATTGTTAGCACAGAAACACATTGCCGAAGGAGGGACTCGAACCCTCACCCGGGTTAAGCCGGACGGGATTTTGAATCCCGCGCGTCTGCCAATTCCGCCACTTCGGCCGAGCAATCGACAAATGATTATCGATTACTGATTAGACTCTGTCAACGTCAAATTACCTACTCATCATTATCTAAACGTTAAAGACTAATCAGGCATCGAGCCCTTCGACACTTCGACAAAGCTCAGTACACGCAAGCTCAGGATAAGAAAACAATGTCTTCCGGGATTGCGATGACATCGCGGTGTTTTGGGCCAAAGATTTTGCGAATCTCGGAGCTGTGCTTGCCGATGAGGGTCTTTAGCTCGGTGCTGCTTAGATTCGTTACGGCCCGGGCGCTGTCATTCAGCATAACGACTTGGCCCGACTTGAATGAGCCTTCGACGGCAGTTACACCGCTCGGAAGGAGCGATTTGCGGTTCCTAATTGCCTGCATCGCGCCGGGGTCAATTCTTACTGTGCCGGCGACGGCACTATTAAGAATCCAGCGGGCGCGGTTGCTTAGCCTTCGCTTAGGCATAAAAATGGTGCCGAGCTCTTCGCCGGCCATAATGCGTGCGATGACGTTTTTTATCCTGCCGTTTGCCAGGACCATTCTGCAGCCGGCGTTCGAGGCGATGCGGGCGGCTTCGAGCTTGGTCTTCATACCGCCGACGCCAAGTTTGCTGCCCCTTTTGCCCGCGGTGCGCAGCATCCTGTCGGTTATTTCGTAAACGACGGGAATCGGCTGGGCATGAGATGATTTGCGCGGGTCCCTGTCGTAAAGAGCGTCAATATCGGAGAGCATAATCAGCAGGTCGGCGTCGATTTTGCTGGCGACGAGGGCGCTTAGTGTGTCATTATCACCGAAGGCGGTGCCGATTTCATCGGTGGAGACGCTGTCATTCTCGTTCAGGACGGGGACAACACCCAGCTTGAGCAGTGTCTCGACGGAATTGCGAAGGTTTAGATAGGTTCTGCGGTTGTTCAGGACCTCGGCGGTGAGTAGGACCTGGGCGATCGTGAGGTCGTATCTTAGAAAGGCCTTTCGATACTCCTGCATCAAAAGGGGCTGGCCGATGGCCGCACAGGCCTGACGCATTTTCAGATCCAGGCCCTTGCTTTCCAAGCCTAATCGGCTCAGGCCCATACCGATGGCACCTGAGGTAATGATAACTACCTGCCGGCCGTCCTTGAGAAGGGAGTTTATCTGGCCGACGACCTGCCGGACATAGGCGTTGTCGACTCGCCCGGCTTTGGTGAGTGTGTTCGTGCCGATTTTGACGACGACTCGTTTTACGGTGCTGAAGTCTCTCATAATACCGCAACATATTAAGTCATTGTCTTCGTTTCCGCAATAGTCAACGGTTTTTTGTTGGTTTTCCCGCCGCATTTGGTTATCAATACGAAAAGAAGCTATTGACAGACCAATCGGGCTGTGTTCTAATTTTTTAATGCAGGGGGCAAACTACCGGCGAGTGGATAAAATGGAACAAAATGAACCGAAAAAAAATGACAAGATTCAGGAAGTCAATCCGGAACAGATAAAAAGGCTCCTGAAATTCATCGAGGAAAATTTTGACGAACCCACCAGGGAAAAGATATTCAGCAATCTCGGGCAGGAGTGCTTTTATTCAAGAGGTCTGGATAAATGGATAAAAAGCTTCAAGGCGGATGTGGACTTTTTTTTTAGCTGGGTGAACAGCGGGAAATCGAGATACTGGGAAAAGCTGGAATATGACAAAGAAAATTCCACAATCAAAGTAATTAGCAGGAAGTCCTCAGTCTGTGTTTGTGCTTATGCGCAATGTCCGGAGCCTCCAAAGTCGCTTTGTAACTATTGCTGCAAAAGATTTCAGAAGGAAATATTTGAAACGTTACTGGACAAAGAAGTCGAAGTGATAGTAGATTCATCTACTTTACTTGACGGGGGAAGGTGTAATACAACAATTATTATCAAGTCTTGAAAGAACGACAAACCTTCCGCTTTAAGTCAAGGGACATTTTCGGCAAACCACCAATGAAGTCACAAGCAATCTTTTTTCAGTGTTTTATGCTTGAATTTTTTTGCGTTCAGGCCGGTGTAGTCGGCGACAATCTGGCCGGTGCCGATAAGCTTCCACTTATAAATCAATAGCCCTTCCAGGCCGACTGGGCCGCGGGCGTGAATCTTGCTTGTACTGATTCCTACCTCGGCGCCCAGGCCGTAACGATAGCCGTCACTGAAGCGCGTGCTGCAGTTCCATAAAACGTTTGCAGAATCGACCAAGTTCATAAACTTTTCGGCCGACTTTCTATTATTCGTCACTATCGCATCGGTATGCTTTGAACTGTAACTATTGATATGCTCGATTGCATTGTCAAGGCCGGTCACGACTTTTACCGACAAGACCAAATCAAGATACTCGGTAGACCAGTCCTCTTCCTTCGCGGTTTTTGCATCGATAATAGAACGGGTTTTTTCACAGCCGCGAAGCTCAACATCGTTTTCTTCCAGAGCAGCCTTGACGTTTGGCAGGAATTGATTTGCGATTTTCTCATCGACCAGCAGCGTTTCGACCGCGTTGCAGACAGCGACGTACTGGCACTTGGAATCCACGACAATTTTTAGCGCCACATCCAAATCGGCGTCGGCATCCACATAAACGTGACAAATACCGTCCGCATGGCCGAGGACGGGTATATTCGTATTATCCATTATATATCGAACAAACTCGTTCGAACCACGGGGGACGATTAGGTCAACATATTTATCCAGCTTCAGTATCTCGGCGACCTCCTGCCGGGTCTCGAGGAGCTGGAGCCAGCCGTCGGGCAGGCCGGCGGTGTTAGTCGCCTTAGAAATTACGTCTGCCAGTATTCGATTCGTATGCGCTGCTTCGCTACCACCCTTCAGGATAACCGCGTTGCCGCTCTTTAGACAAAGAGTAGAAATCTGCACAAGTGCGTCGGGACGGGATTCGAAAATGATGCCGACGACACCGATGGGGCAGGAGACCTTGTAAAGCTCAAGGCCTTCATCAAGCTGG
>CAYZTY010000119.1:0-6361 GCA_964481525.1 uncultured Pirellulales bacterium | reverse complement strand
AGGCCGAATCACCGGAGTGAATGCCCGCAAGCTCAATGTGCTCCATAACGGCAGGGTCACACTCAAAGCGATTGACGCCCCGCCGGGCGAGTGGTCCTCACCGCTGGAGGTCTTCCAGGCCGTCTATAAGCATGAACAGAAGGTTACCGCCCTGATTAACGGGCTGATGGACCTGGCAACGCAGCAGAAAGACCAGGCCGCAGCGAGCTTTCTGCAGTGGTTCGTCAATGAGCAGCTCGAGGAGGAATCATCTGCCGACGAAATAGTACAGAAAATAAAATCCGTCGAGAGCGAAACCGAGAAGCTGTATATGATTGACCACGAGCTGGCCCAGAGGGTCTTTACACCACCAAAGAGCAAAGGAGGTGAGAAATGACCGTAACTTTAAATGCATTCGAACTCTTTGAAATGGCTGAACAAATCGAGAGAAACGGCGCTAAATTCTATCGCACCGCCGCCAAGGCCCTTAAAGATGCCGGCGCAGCAAAAATCCTACTGAAGCTGGCAGATATGGAGGACCAGCACGAGAAGGCCTTTGCTGCTATGAGAAAGGCCCTTTCGGAAGAGCAGCGCCAGCTTATGGCCTTCGACCCTGAGAACCAGACCTCCCTTTATCTGCAGGCGATGGCTGGCGGCCACGTCTTCGATTTGAAGAAAGACCTTGCTGCGCAGCTGACCGGAAGGGAAAGCATCGCCGATATCCTGAAAATAGCTCTCGGTGCTGAAAAGGATTCCATCGTCTTTTATCTTGGCCTGAAAAATTTCGTTCCCCCCACAGCGGGCCGGGATATGGTTGAAGCCATTATCAATGAGGAAATGGGCCATATCACGGTCTTAAATCAGGAACTGACCGGGCTGGAATAGCCCCCGGAACGCCTGATATTGAGGGTAACCAGGCAGGCGTTTCCCCTTTTTTCCTGGCTGGCTCAATATAGAGCAGAGCCCCGATTTTTAGGCCGAAAAAATCCCGCCCTCCCCGAGACCATAACTCCTGTAATACCAAATAGTTACATACCACCAACCAGACTTTCCCTTGAATTCCTTACTCCTTTCGACTATAATAACACTTGAAATTTAAGCAGACTGGCGTTAGGAGAGAGGGTGATGACAAATTTCTATTACAAGGTGTGGCTTCCGTTTATCTTCACGAAAAAGCGGATCCTGATACTCGCTATCGCAAGTTATATCGCACTGTGCTAACAAGAAGCCTAACCTAAAATAAGTCAGCTTGGCCGGTTCTGGAACCGGCCTTTCTTTTGCGCGGTGTCGTATTCCGCTGCGCTAAGCACGTATTCCGCCTGAAATGCTCCTTTTTGCGTTTGACACGGCTGCGGCCGTTCGCTAAGCTTGCCCCAAATTGCCGGACTTGGAGGAGCTAACCGGGATAATTTAGCTTTTCTGAAGTGCGGCCAAAAGACCCAGCTTTCGAAGGATTGTTTTCATTACATTTGGCTTGTTACTTCGGGAATCTGTGGACAGGACTTCGACGAGCCCGTCTCGAGGCCCTCGAGAGAGATAGGTCGAGTCGTCGCTTTTGGTAAGGGGGCTTTGGCAATGATTATTGTTACCGGCGGTGCAGGATTCATCGGCTCAAATCTTGTGGCTGCCCTGAATGGCCGAAATATTGCCGATATTATCGTGGTTGACCAATTAGGCTGCGACCAGAGGTGGAAAAACCTCCGCGAACTGGCGTTTGCGGACTATTACGAAAAGGATGATTTTCTCGGACGAGTCCTCAAAGATAAACTGCCCGCCCACATCGAGGCTGTTTTCCATTTAGGGGCCGACTCCAGCACTACCGAGACCAATGCGTCCTACCTCATTAAGAATAACTACGAATACACCAAATTGCTCGCCCAATGGGCTGTTAGTAAGAAAGTGCGGTTCATTTACGCATCGAGCGCGGCGACATACGGCGACGGCTCGCAGGGCTTCTCGGATGGCGAGGATAATCTGGAAAATCTTCGGCCGATGAATATCTACGGCTATTCGAAGCACCTGTTTGACCTGTGGGCGAAACGGACGGGCCTTCTTGATAAAATCGTCGGCCTGAAGTACTTCAATGTTTTCGGGCCGAACGAACATCACAAGGCTGAGATGCGCAGTTTTGTCCTGAAGGCCTTCGAGCAGATAAAAACTACCGGCAAGGTGCGTTTGTTTAAATCATACAAGCCTGAATTTGCCGACGGCGAGCAGAAGCGAGATTTTCTTTACGTTAAGGACGCGGTCGATATGACTTTGTTTTTCTTAGATAATCCGAGGGCGGCAGGGATTTTTAATGTCGGCTCGGGCACGGCACGGACCTGGAACGATTTGGTATCGGCTGTGTTTGCGGCGATGGATAGAAAGCCCAAAATCGAATATATCGATATGCCGGAGGGCATTCGCAATCAGTACCAGTATTTCACACAGGCCGATGTCTCCAAACTCCGCTCCGCGGGCTATGCTGCGGAGAGCGCTTCACTGGAAGATGGAATTGGGGATTATGTGCAACAATATCTTGTTGGACACGGATAAACACGGATTGACGCAGATGAATTATAACTGAATCATAAATGCTAAATACTAAACTCTAAATCCTAAACAAATTCAAATCACTAAAATACTAAATTCAAAACAAACTTCAAGGGTCGCTACCTGTTAATACCACCTATCGCCAAAAAGCATAGTTTTTTTTAGCCACAGCCCCGGCGCGCCGGGATGAAGACACCCCGGCGTATCGGGATGCGGACAAGAACGCAGAGGGCCCAGAGATTAATTAACCACGGATAAACACGGATTGACGCAGATGAATTATAACTGAATCATAAATCCTAAATACTAAACTCTAAATCCTAAACAAATTCAAATCACTAAAATACTAAATTCAAAACAAACTTCAAGGGTCGCTACCTGTTAATACCACCTATCGCCAAAAAGCATAGTTTTTTTTAGCCACAGCCCCGGCGCGCCGGGATGAAGACACCCCGGCGTATCGGGATGCGGACAAGAACACCGAGAGCACCGAGATTAATTAGACACGGATTAACGCAGATTAACGCAGATTAATTACTACCGCAGAGAGCGCCAAGATTAGCTTTGGCGACGGCCCGGAAGGGCCTTTTGTGTTCTGCGTCCTGAAGATTTCCACAAATAATCCATTCGACTACGCTCAGGACAAGGTTTGCTCCATCTTTCAGACTCGACCACGGTTGCTTCGCAACGAATGCCAAAGCCAAAACCGAATAAGACACGGATTTACCCGCCGCGGCGGGTTTACACTGTTGATAATTAACCACGAATTCCTTCGACCCCGGCGCGCCGGGACTCAGGACAAACAGGCTCAGGATAAAAAACTCAGGATAAGCCACGATGGTTTCGTATTGTGTGAAGCGTACCCGCCTGCGGCGGGCAAGTCTCGCCAGTTGAGTCCGGCAAAGCCGGGGATTTCGATTAAAAAGCATAGAGTGTGGAGCGTTTAGGGATTAGGGATTAGGGGACAGAGATTAGGGAATTATGCCGGGGTGGGCCCTTCGACGCGTCCCGATAAATCGGGACTTGCTCAGGATTCTTAATTTATGCTTTTCAATGTCGGATTTGTTGGGTAAAATTGGAGAGGTGATTCAAAAAAAGAAGGGGAACAATCTTCAATACCCAAAGAATGATTCGAGAATCAAGATAAATGGCAAAGAGCGAGATATTCGTAGGAAGAAAAGAGGAACTCAAGGAATTCAAGAAGGTCCTTGAGGACCCACGAGGACAGGCGATTATCGTCACTGGTAACAGGGGGATGGGTAAGACGTGGCTTGTCAATCGAATGGCAAAGTTGGCAAGTGAACATCCCACATTAAAATGCGGGTGGGTTCGGTATGAGGTGACGCCGACGGACAGTCCTGATTCGACAATGGCAATTATGATGGATAATGCACTTGAGGCGGCACAAATCACAGAAGGGACTTTTGATGGGACAAGGCGAAGATTAGAGCAGTGGCGAAGCTTTTTTAATGTGTTCAACCTTGGAGATTTGGTTATGAGCTTACGCCGAGACCCTGCTAGAAATACACGAGAACAATTTCTCGAAAGATTAAATCTTATTTCAAAGAAAATGTCGAATGAAGGCAGGGCAATATTCATAATTGACCCCGAAAAGTACATGCAGAAAGAAAGCGACCAGACATGGGCGATTGTGGTTAAGAGCTTACCGGAAAAGATAAAGTTTATTTTCGCACAAAGGACAGAAGATGCTTTGGTCGGCAGTGAAGTAATAGACGGACTCGATAAAGTTGTGTGGATACCGAGTAAAAATCTAGATTCCTTAAGCGAAGAGGACGTTGATGAGCTGGTGAATTGCAGAAGGGTGAATTTAAAGGTTGACATACCGGAATTGAAAAAGGTTCTGAGTCGATACAAAGGACATCCATATGCAGTTGGGGCGGTTTTGGATTTGGTGGAGCAGGGGACGAAATTGGAGGAATTACCGAAAAAGGCGAAGCCAGTAAAGTTTGCAGAATTGCAGTGGAAGAAGATATGCGATGAGAGTGGGGAGGAAGCGATTCGGCTATTTAAGGGACACGCGATACTGGAAGCAGCCGTGCCTGATGATGTTGTTGGGGCAGTGAGTAAGGTAAGTGGGGATATGATGCAATATTTACTTGCTAATAAATTTATCTCAGGATTACTGAGGGAGGAAGGGGGTGGCAGAAGGATTTATCATTCTGTTTTGGCTGATTACATACTTGGACAAATGAGCAAGGATGAAAATACGGAATATCATAAAAGGGCAGTGGAGGTTTACAGGGGAAAATTAAAAAAGGCTAAAGAAGAACAGACGAAGCCGGATGAACAGGCGGTGGTGAGATTGCCGGAACATGTTTTAGAAGCAGAAGGAAGAGAGAGATTTATCAAAGCATTTATAAATGAGTGCACAGGGCCATTAACCAGTTTGGGTTTGCTGGATGAAGCAATTAGCTTGTCGGAACGGGCATTGGGAATTGCTAACGAGGATTCACGCGAAAAGGCGATGGTTTTAGACAACCTGGGATTGATTTATCAAACACGGGGGAATTTGGAAATGGCAGAAGAAATGCATAACAAGTCGCTTGAGATTTCGGAGAAGTTTGGTTGGCTTGGAGGAATGGCAAGCAATTACGGCAACCTGGGATTGATTCATCAAATAAGGGCAAACTTAGACAAGGCAGAAGAGATGCATAAAAGGGCGCTTGAGATAAATGAAAGAATAGGCCGGCTTGAAGGAATGGCAAACCAATACGGCAACCTGGGTCTGATTTATCAAATAAGGGGAGATCTAAACAAGGCAGTAGAAATGTTTGGCAAGGTGCTGGATATCGAGAAACAATTGGGGCGACCTGATAGCATTGCGAACGCATTAGGGAATTTGGGATTGATTTATCAAATGCGGGGGGATTTGGACAAGGCGGAAGATATGCTCAAAAGAGGACTTGAGATAGATGAAAGAATAGGCCGGCTTGAGGGAATGGCAAGCGGATACGCTGCTCTTGGAGTAGTCTGTCATGCTCAGGACGACCTCAAAAACGCAGAAAGATGGTATTTGAAAGGATTAGAGATAGAAAAGAAGATTGGTCGATTAGAAGGGATTGCACGGCAATATGCTAACTTGGGAGTGGTCTATAGGGAGCGAGGAGATTATAAAAACGCGAGAGAATATTGGCAGAAGGCCCAAGATTTGTATAAGAAGATAGGAATGACGAATAAGCTGAAGAAGGTGGAGGGATGGATAGAAGAGATAAAAGAGAAATGATAGGGAAGAACGGCAGCCACCGCACCAAATTACGGCAGGGGCCTATCCTTCGATTACGCTTCCGCCTTCGTCCCGATACACTGCGTCGGGACTTCGGCGGACAAGCAGGACAGGTTTCGCAGGAATGACAAAACCAAAGAAACCCACGGTAATCCTTCGACCCCGGCGCGCCGGGACTCACCACAGGTAAACTCAGGGCAGCCGGAACGGCGACGGCTAAACAATTCCCAAAGAAACCCACGGCAGTCCTTCGACCCCGGCGCGCCGGGACTCACCACAGGTAAACTCAGGGCAGGCGGAACGGTGACGGCTAAACGATTTGGATTGGTGGGGCAAGCCGCCACCCTACAATATAAAGAAAACCACGGCGATGCCGTGGGCCGCGACAGTTTCGTATCGCGTGAAGCCCTTCGACTTGGCTCAGGATAAAACGTGAAGCGTATATCGCATAGAATTAGCGTATAGCGTTTAGCGGATAGAACACGTCCAGATAGCACAAAACGCCGCCGCACCAAAGAACAGAATTTTGGTGCGGGGCAAGCGCAGGGGGCAGCCGCCGAAGGCGGAGAAAATTGAACATTAGAACAGTTGAGCAGGAGGAAT
>CAYZTY010000118.1:0-6453 GCA_964481525.1 uncultured Pirellulales bacterium | reverse complement strand
ATAAACGATTCGATGGAGAAGGCTGGTCCAGTACTGCTTGAACCTATTATGTTGGTGCAGGTCGTTGTTCCGGAGGCCAGTTATGGCGCTGTCCAGGGCGGTCTAATAGCGAGAAGAGGGGTAATAGTAGGCTCCCGAATACATGGTAAGATGCGGATAATCGACGCCAAAGTGCCTTTGTCCAGTATGTTTGGCTACCCCAGCGAAATACGCAGCGCCACAGCCGGACGTGGGAACTTCGTGATGGAGCCATTAACGTATGAGCGGGTTCCGGAGCAAATTTGTGAGAAAATAGTCTCAGGATATTATTAATGTCATCTTTTGGGTGTTTTTGTTGGGGTTAAGGAGGTTGGGTATCCAGAAACAGCCCAAAAGGCTTCTGTAAAAAAAAAATTCTTATAGTAAAATTTTTTTTGTGGACATTTTGTTGACGGTTTGAAGGTCGTGTGTTATAAATTGCAGGTTTCAGCCAAAGCGAGCAAGGCCAGGGACGGCTTGGCTTCCGTTGGAGTGACAGCAGGAGACTATTATCTCTTCTGAGTGTCTCCAAGTGGAGTTTGCGTTTCTCAGTTGGGCTGATTGGTTTTCCGTTTTGCAGTTGGTTTGTAAAAGGATAACCATTACATTTCGATTATTAGTGCAAGGATGCGTAAACGAAGCGGGTCACAGCGAAGATGTGTGCCAGGTGTTTGTAATTTATTTACAAGATGGATCTGAAGGCCGAACCCCTACTTTGGGGTTGTGGGTTCTTAAGGAAGGCGCATCTTAGCCTTTCCTGCCAAATTTGTAAATTGTCCATTGCAAACTGTGATATGTGGCTATTGTATAGAGTCAAGAATCACAGTGGCGATAAGGGTATTTTGTTACCTTGAGTTTGGGCCCAAGGTGGTATTTTAACTGAGTTGATAAAAGCTCAGGAGAGGTGAGTGGCGCAGGAAAGCGAGAGAATCAGAATACGAATGGAATCATACGACCACAGGGCGCTTGACGCTTCTGCGAAAGAGATTGTTGAGCATGCCCGGAAGACAAATGCGCGGGTTAGTGGACCGGTGCCGTTACCAACACGGATAGAACGCTATACCGTTCTGCGAAGCCCCCACATAGACAAGAAATCACGGGAGCAGTTTGAGATGCGAACGCACAAACGATTGATTGACATTTATGAAGCTAATGCCAGAACAATCGAGGCTCTTAATCGTTTGGTGGTTCCTGCGGGTGTTTATGTGAAGATAAAGGCATGAGTGCTGGTCGGTGATAATTCCGGCAAAAGACCTGTGAACAGAAACGGCAAGACGAAATGGTTATGTTGTTAGGTAAGAAAGTTGGAATGACACGGCTTTACGACGAGGTGGGTCGTATTGTGCCTGTGACCGTGATTCATCTCGGTCCCTGTACTGTTATGCAGGTCAAAACGACTGAAACCGACGGGTATAACGCGGTGCAGTTAGGCTACGAGGAGGTTGGAGCATCCGGTAAAAAGAAGCCGGCTGTCGGACACGCAACGAAAGCCGGTACGAGCCCGAAGAAGTTTGTTAGAGAAATGCGGTTATTGGAAGACATCAAGCAGGACTACGAACTCGGCCAGAAAATAACTGTTTCGGCCTTCTCGGATGTAAAATGCGTGGACGTTACAGGAACAAGTAAGGGCAAGGGTTTCGCAGGCGTAATGAAACGTCATGGCTTTAAGGGTTTCCCGGCTTCGCACGGTACGGAAAGGAAGCACCGGGCGCCGGGGTCTATTTCGAGTTTTGCGAGTGATGCCGGTCATGGTGGAGGCTTGAAAAAAGGTAAGAAGATGGCGGGGCATATGGGTAACAGAAAAGTAACTACTCGCAATCATAGCCTTGTATCGATAGATGAAAAGAGAGATTTGCTTGTTGTCAAAGGTGCAGTTGCCGGTCCGGCGGGCGGATATGTAATCGTTCGCAGTTCCAAGAAAGAATAGTATCGCGGCAATCGTAAAGGCCAATTCGGCTGAGGTGTTGTTGAGAATGATAGATTTGACTGTTTATAATCGAAAAGGGAAGGAAGTTGAGACTTTAGAAGTGGATGAAGCAATTTTTGGTGGAAAGATAAGATATCCACTTCTGAAGCAGGCTATCGTTATGTACCATAATAACAAACGTGTAGGTACAGCCGCAACGAAGAGCAGAGGTATGGTGGCCGGGTCAACCAGGAAGATTTATCGACAGAAGGGGACCGGCTATGCGCGTATGGGGACGGTTCGGTCCAATATTCGCAAAGGCGGCGGGGTTACATTTGCAAAAGAGCCAAGAGACTTTTCACAAAGAATGCCCAGGAAGCAGAGAAAGCTTGCAAGAGACTCGGCGCTATTGGCCAAACTGCTGTCCAATAGCGTTGTAGTGGTAGATGAGCTGGACTTCGAGAAGCCCAGGACGAAGGATTTTACAGTTCTGCTTGGGAACCTTAAGATTGACCGCAGCTGTCTGGTTGCGGTAGATGGGCCGAGTAATAATCTTTACAAATCGGCCCGGAACGTGCCCAGAGTCGATGTGATGAGCGTTGCAGATTTGAATGCAGGTGATATATGCAGGCGGCAGAAGATGCTTTTCACAAAAGACGCATTTATAAAGCTTATAAGTAAACAGAACGATAACTTAAAACAGGTTCAAAACAAATAACAGCGTCAAGTTTTTGTTTTTGGCCTGTTTTTTTTTAATTATTACGGACAGGTATTTAAGTGGAAGATTTTAATGTTGTAATTCGGCCTTTGATTACTGAGCAGTCTGTGCATTTGGCCAATACCCGGAGTGCTTACGCATTTGAGGTTAATCCGGCGGCAGGCAAAATACAGATAAGAAACGCAATAGAGAGATTGTATAATGTCAAAGTCCGAGAGGTCAGGACGGCAAACCTGAAAGGGAAACGTCGCCGCAGAGGCAGAACTGTCGGTTGGACATCCCACTGGAAGAAGGCCGTAGTAGTGCTGGAGAAGGACTATCATATTGATTTATTTTAGCCGTTTAAACAAGGTAGCAGCCAGATATGGGAATTAGAGTTTACAAACCGACAACGCCAGGCCGGCGAAACAGCTCGGTCAATGATTACCGGGAGCTTACGACGAGCAAGCCCAACAAGGCATTATGTGTGCGAATCAAAAAGAGCGGCGGACGAAACAATCAAGGCATTACGACGAGCCGATTCAGAGGCGGCGGGCATAGAAAAATATATCGCATTATAGATTTCAAGCGGAACAAAGACAGCGTACCGGCCAAGATTGCGACGATTGAGTACGACCCGAACCGCAACTGCTTTATATCGCTGCTTCATTACGCCGACGGTGAGAAGCGTTATATACTGACACCGTTGGGCGTGAAGGTAGGAGATATGGTGGAAAGCGGCCTGAGTGTCGAACCGAAGCCGGGTAATGCGATGCCACTGCAGGCGATTCCCGCCGGTGTTGAGGTGCATAATATCGAGATGATGGCAGGTACCGGAGGTAAGTTAGTCAGGAGTGCCGGCGGTTCAGCAAGGATTATGGCCAAAGAGGGCGACTGGATAACGCTGGTGATGCCGAGCGGTGAGATGCGAATGGTGAGAAAGGAGTGCCGAGCTACGATTGGCCGGCTAAGCAATCCTGATTTTCAGAATATAGACATTGGCAAGGCCGGTCGCAAACGACATATGGGCCGTCGGCCTCACGTTAGAGGTAAGGCGATGAACCCGGTGGCGCATCCGATGGGCGGAGGTGAAGGCCGGGCAAATGGAGGCAGACACCCATGTTCGCCAACCGGAGTGCTGGCCAAAGGAGGTAAGACGCGAAATCCGCGGAAAACAAGTAGTAAACGAATAATCCGCAGGCGCAAGAAACGAGGTTAGCGTCGCGTGGTTGTATAAGTCCTGAAGCGGTAATTATCTTTTACGCAGAGAGGTTTTTAATGGGAAGGTCGCTGAAAAAAGGACCATTTGTAGACGAGAAGCTATTTATCAAGGTTGTAAAGCAAAACAACCAGGGCAGCAGGGAGCCTATAAAGACCTGGGCGAGACGATGTACTATTATTCCTGAATTTGTCGGACATACTTTTAATGTGCACAATGGCAAGATGTTTCATAAGGTTTTTGTCACCGAGGATATGGTGGGTCATAAACTGGGCGAATTCTCGCCAACAAGGACGTTCAAGGGCCATTCAGGCGGCAGGAAGTGAGCCTGTGGCCGTATCAAGGAAATATGTAAGGTTTGTATATGCTGGACGGCATGAAATTAAGTCAGTTTTGCCAGGAGCGTGAGGTTACCGCCAAAAGTCTTGCAGAGCAGTTATTGCGAAGAGGTCTTCGCGGCGGCAAGGCCGTTGCCGCTGTTAAGAACTGGATGAAAAACGTTCACAAGCCGGTCCCTCGGAAAGAGGATGTCGAACGACTGGCCAGTACGCTGGGTGTTAGCGTAAATGATTTGAGTCTATGGCGAGCATCTCATCGTTACGCCCCGATTTCGCACAGAAAGGCAAGGCTGGTGACGCAGTTGGTTGCCGGCAGGCGTGTACAGGAGGCGCTGGACCTTTTGAAGTTTACACCGAAGCGCGCCGCGAGCATGGTTGAGAAGGTATTGCGCAGCGCCATTGCCAACGCTGATGAGCAGGAAGCGGACCTTGAGAGTTTATATGTAAGTGAGGCGTGCGTAGATGATGCCGGTATTAGAATCGGCACAAAAAGATGGATAGCAAAAGACAGAGGCAGGGCTCATCCTATAAATAAACGAGCGAGCCATATTCATATAACTGTTTCGCAGGAGTAATTGATTGTTTTGAGAAGTTTTTGATGCCGGGTTCTTTGGTTACAGGCTGCTGTGGTAGAGTATCAAGACAAGAGAATAGATTAGTGTTTGAAACGTTTGTTTTTAAATGTAGATATTTGATTTTTTACTGTTAATTTTGGGATAGTTATGGGTCAGAAGACCTCGCCAACAGGTTTTCGTACAGGAATAACGCTTGACTGGCAGAGTACATGGTACTCTCCGAAGGATACTTACGGCGCATTCCTTGTGGAAGACCACAAAATTCGGGATTATGTAGAGGAGAAATTCAACCGGCAACCGCCTTACACGGCAATCTCAAAGGTTGAGATATCCAGGACGCGTAATGAAGTAAAAGTAACGCTTCACACTGCTCGGCCGGGAATGGTGATAGGTCCTCGAGGTGCGGAGGTTGACAAGCTCAGAGAACAAATCGAGCAATTAGTGGGCCGAAGCATTAATGTAAGTGTGATTGAGGTAAAGGAACCTTCGCTGGATGCCAAGCTTCTGGCGGACACGATTACGGCGCAACTGAAGAAACGTGCCGCCTTCAGGCGAATAATGAAGCAACAGTGTGAAGCGGCTATGAGTGCGGGAGCCAAGGGTGTTAAGATTGCCTGTTCCGGCCGTTTAGGCGGAGCAGAGATGGCAAGGAAGGAAATTCAAAAACTCGGTAGTATCCCTCTGCAGACACTCGATGCCAACGTGGATTACGCGGTTTCAACGGCGAAGACAACTTATGGAACTATCGGCGTGAAAGTTTGGATATATAAAGGCAAGTTTGGCGAGGAGATCCAGCCGACCGGCCGGCCTCATCATGGACGTCCCAGGCGTCGCGCACCGAGAGCATCCGGGCCGCGTTCCGGGCACAAAACAGGTGGAGGTCCGACCCAACGGAGAAAAAAGACGGCTGAAGTCAAAGAGACAGACTCATCAGGCGGTGCTGAGAAAAGCCCCGACAGTCAGACCGAGTCGGGCTGAAAAAAAGAAGTGTGAATAAAGCGGACTTAAAAGGAGCACGGAATGGCCTTGATGCCGAAGAGAGTTAAATATCGTAAGTTTCAAAGAGGCAAAATGAAAGGTAAGGCCTCAAGGACCAATTTTGTGGCGTTTGGTGAATACGGTTTGCAGGCCTTGTCTACAAGCTGGATAAGTGGTAAGCAAATTGAAGCGGGCCGAGTCGCAGCTACGCATTATCTTCATCGAGAAGGAAAAGTTTATGTACGAATTTTTCCGCATCAATCGGTAAGTTCAAAACCACTGGAAACACGTATGGGCAAAGGTAAGGGCGAGATAGACCATTGGGTTGCAAGGGTGCGGCCCGGCACGGTGATGTTCGAGATTGGTGGTGTGGTGGAAGAAGTGGCCAAAAAGGCGATGCTGCGAGTGGCCCATAAGATGCCCATCAGATGCAGATTTGTTGCGCGAAGACACTCGCTGTAAGGTACAGCAGTCAGGCTGAGGTGAGTAATGAAAATTGCCGATGCACGTGAAATGAGACCTGATGAGCTGCAGGTTAAACTCGAGGAGCTGCAGCGACATTTGTTCGATGTACGGTCACAGGCTGTTACAGAAAAGCTGGAGAATTCGAAGGCGGTCCGCAATGTCAGACGTGACATCGCGCGGATTATGACTGTAATCAAGGAGCGACAGACAGAGAGTGAGCAGGTGGTATGAAAGAAAGGGGCAAAACCAAAACGGAA
>CAYZTY010000117.1:3252-6603 GCA_964481525.1 uncultured Pirellulales bacterium | reverse complement strand
GCTATTGTCTGGTCTATCCAGGAAAGTACCTGTGCTTTGAATCTATACTTAAACCTGTCAATGTAAGCCTCATCTCCGAAGAAAATGCTGCCAGCAGAATAATCCTGCTGCGGAACCCAGAGATATTCTCCGATATACAACGGCTTTTTCCGGTCCCATTTGAAACGACTTCTTCTCTCGCCGAGCATTCCACCGCCTGCATCGGTCTCGACGGTATGGTCAAGCCAGTCGGCGGTATTGGGCCAATCAGCGTGGTGCGGCAACTCGTGAGGATAGTGAAGGCCGATGACATCGGCCGCACCATCAGGGTCAAAGCTACCTTCGTATGTTATGGGGTGGTAAGGGTCCAATTGCTTAACGTATCGCCCAATGTCACCCAGTTTGGTTTCTAAATTCGGGTCGTATTTTGTGTTGTTCATAAAGAGGCTTTCGTTCTCGATGCTCCACATAATAAGACTGGCGTTGTTTCTATCACGGTGGACAATGCCTTCGAGGTGGTCGCGGTAATTCTGCCAGAATCGCTCATCGGTGTAGGCATACCTTCCATCCTGGTCGGTATAAAGGGCACCTTCATCGATAATCATAATTCCGATTTCATCTGCCAGCTCCACCCAGGCCTTTTGCCAGGGCGCGGTATGACAGCGAAAAGCGACGTTATTGCCTGCCTTGATAGTCTCGAGATTGCTACGGATTACTTCTCGACTCTGAGGACTAGACGACGGCCAGGTACTCGTTGCAAGAAGGTGCCTTTTGACACCGTTCAGGTAAAAGTCAGGGCCTTCAATCCAAATTTCCTTGAAGCCGAATCTTTCTTTAAGGATGTCCAATACCCGCCCATTCTTCTTATCTCTGCGCAAAGTAAGCCGAAGGAAATAAAGATGCGGGTCCTCGGGCGACCAGTATTTAGCGGAAGGAAACTGGGCGGAAATCTGCCATTTCCCATCGGCTGAGACATTGACAGCTGGAATTTTAAGAACACTTTTATCGCCGTCCAGAACTTCACCTTCAACCCAAAGTTTTGGGATAGCTTTCGAAATTGTACCATTGACCGAGAGCGCCTTCTTTCTTACCGATGGAACGATGACAATATCATCGATATAGGTTTTCGGGCGGACGAACAACCATATATCATCGTACGGGCCGAATATATCGTGGTGGCCGCCGTCAAGCGCAAGAACCTTTCCGAAATTCGAGGTCCTACCTTCTGCTGGAATTTCGAAGCCGGGGACAAATGTTGCTCCTTTGTCCTGACAGCGAACCTGGAGCTGATATTCACCTGCTTTTGTTATCGCCTGCGTAATCTCAACCTCGGTAGGCGTCCAGCCGTCAAGTTTGTTTCCCATAAGCCTGCCATCAACGAAGACATGCGGTCCATAACGTGCATGATTGAGCCGGACAAAAATCCTTTGGCCGAGCCAGTTTTCGGGAATCAAAATTGTCCGGCGCAGCCACACGAAGCTTGAGCCGCCGCGAGCATCACTCCTGTAGACAGAGGGAACATTAGCATTCTCCCAGCCATCCTTCGGGGGAATTTTGTTGGGGTCCTTTGTCATTACAGACTGCCAAGGGCCGTTTAGAAGCTGCTGGTATCTGAATTCAGCCGCCATAAGTGCCGTTCCCTGTAACATCAAACATAGACAAAATAGAAAAACCTTTTTCATAACCTAACCTCATACAATCTTTATTAAAATGTGCTTCCCTAAGCACTGCTTTCACTAAATTAACCCTTGATAGCTCCGCTGGAAAGGCCGCTGATAAACTCACGCTGGAGCGAGAAGAAAAGTATTGCCGGTGGTATAATAGCCAGCAGCGTTCCGGCAAGAAATACGCCATATTGAAAGTCATAAACGCTGACGTATTGACTCAGGATAACCGGGAGGGTCAGCTTGCCCTGCGTGTGGATAAAAATCTGGGGGCCGAGGAAATTGTTCCAGGAACCGAGGAAAGTAACAAGGCAAAATGCCCCGCTCATCGGACGTACCAACGGCATAATAAGCCTGAGATAAATCATAAATTCGCTGCAGCCGTCAACGCGCGCCGCCTCAATCAGGTCGTTGGGGATGCCGACCATTGCCTGCCGAAAGAGGAACATTCCAAAGACGCTGACAGCGCCGGGCACCAACAGGGCTTTGTAGGTATTGACCCAACCTACGGCGACGATTAATTTGTAAACCGGTGCCAGAAAGATAATGGGAGGTATCATCATTGAGCCAAGCATAAAGAACATAACAAACTTCTTTGCGCGGAAATTATACTTAGCCAAAGCATAACCACCGAGTGAAGAGAAAAACAACTGAATAGTTACGAGAGCGGTGGCCAAAAACAGGGAATTTAAGATATATTGCCAGAAATATACCTTGCCCTGAAGCGTCTCTTCACCTGCGAACAGCGTTCTGAAACTCTGTAAGTTAATCGTTTTAGTGGACCATTCGGAAATGGGCGGAAGGAAGGCAGATTCCATCAGGACAGTCTGGTCCTTGAAAGCGGAGCAAATCAGCCAGATAAAGGGAGACAGAACCACCCAACCAACAAGTATGAGTACGACATAGCGCAAGTAAATAAAAGCAATTCGCGGCCTTCTCGGCCAGATAAGTAATAAAATAAAAAAAACCGCGGCAAGAACCAGTAGATAAATATGTATACTGTTCATTTTAAGTCCCCTCCCTAAGCGTGCCGGAGATATATATTTGTGCGATACTGATAATAAAGATAATCAGTGCAAGTATCCAGCCGATAGCAGCGCCCAAACCAAGGTCGCCTGAATTGAAGGCGTTGTTATAAAGGTAGCCGACGATAGTCATTCCGGCATTCTTGGGGCCAAAGCCGCCCTGATTTTGAAGAAGCGCGTAAGGCAGCTCGAATAGCTGAAAAGAGCCAATGGTGCTCATAACCACAACAAAGGTGGCGACAGGTTTGATTGCGGGCACGGTTACATTCCAGAATACACGAAACGGGCCTGCCCCGTCGATTTTCGCGGCCTCAATAAGACTTTTATCAACGGCCTGCAGCCCGGCAAGAAAGTAAATCATATTAAAGCCTACGTATATCCACAGCGAGGCCAAAATTATAGCAGGCATAACAAGGTCGGGATTCTGAAGCCATTGATTTTCGAGTCCCCAGTTGAGCAGGGCTTGAATAAAACGATTGAAAAGGCCGTATCGCGGGACAAAAAGCACACTGAAAAGGACACCGACGAATATCTGGCCGACAAGGTTGGGCGAAAAGATAGCAAGCCGGAAGAAACCCTTGAGTTTGTCTTTGCCGGCATTAAGTAGAAGTGCCAGACCAAGCGAAAGAGGTAGCTGCAAAAAGATTGAAAAGACGGCATAAACGGTGGTGTTTATCAGGGCA
>CAYZTY010000117.1:0-3242 GCA_964481525.1 uncultured Pirellulales bacterium | reverse complement strand
TTATCCAATCCGACAAAAATTTTACTTTTAGGCCCATTAGTCTGGTAGAAGGCTAAAATGATTGCGTTTATAAAAGGATAAATGAAAAAAACACAGACAAGGCAAAAATAGGGTGTCAGGAACGCATAGGGCGTGGCTTTCAAACGAAAGCTATACCACTTTCCACGAGTACTGGGCACAGCGGCCTTCAATTTTCGATTCCTTTATTAGAAGTAAGTTTCTGCCCGGCGTCATCCGGGTTTAAAAACTTGTTACGAGCTATTACCCTTCGAACATAATTCGCGGTGCGTTTGACTTCCTTCCTTGCGTATTCCCTGAGGCCCTTATCGCCGTTTTTCCTGTAATAAGTAACACAATTCATATAGGCCTCTCTCAACTTGCTTGCGGTTACGTTGGTGTAGGCATTTATATATTCAGGGGGCGTCTGCGGTGCAAGTTCGGCATAAATTGTACCGACAGGCTGATTCGAGAAGAACGGGTCAGGTGTTTTGAATTCCTCAAGGTCCCAGGCCTCCTTCAAAGGCGGAATAATGTTCATCAGTGCAAATCTTTCACCGAGGTCTTCCTTATTAAGATAGAGGAATTTAGCCAGTTCCCAGGCAAGTTCCTGATTTTTACTGGCCTTGGTTATTGTCAGCCCCGTTCCACCCCATGAGCTTGTACGACAGCCGCCCTTCTCCCATGCAGGCATAGGCATCAATTTCATTTTTCCCTTTAACTGGGGGACGTCCATCTCGAAGAATTTTGTCCGCCAGTCGGGGGTGAAATAAAAAAGCACAAGCCCGTCGAGCATCGCCCTGGACAGCGGCTGGCCCCAGCCTGCAGAGAAGGCGATTCGGTTTTCGCCATGTAACTGATGCACGTACCAGATGATGATATCGACGGCGATTTCACTGTCCGTTAGAACGTGTCCCTCTTCATCGAAAAGACCGCTGCCCCGCTGCCTCATCAGGAGTGACAACATGGTATTTCCATCGCTGCTCAGGTCGAGGGCGTAGCGGTCGGGGATACCGTCACCATCAAGGTCTTTTGTTATTTTACGCCCCATTTCCACGAAATCGTCCCAGGTCTCGATTTTGCTTACATCGATACCAAGCTCCTCGATTATGTCACGGCGATAGGCCATTGCAATAGGATGCACATCGTGCGGCAAAGCGAAGATATGGCCTCTCGAAGACCACAGGCTGAATCGCGAGGCTACCATTCTTTCATCGAGCTTCTCGGCCTCAATCCTCTCGGTAAGGTCAAGAAAACCAACATCCTCAAGAGGACCTCTAATAAAGGTTCCCATATTGGGGTTCATCAACTCAACAAGGTCGGGGACTTCCGAACCTGCAAGCAGTGCCGCCTGAAGGCGATTGGTTAGAGCCCTTTCCTGGACAAGCTGGAGCTGGACCTTAACGTTGTGGATTTTCTCGAATTCGGGAATAACTTTCTGATAGGCTGCGTAGTGGTTCTTGGCAAAGGTTGCAAGTACTAAATCCGGCCTTTTACTGCCGGCCCCGCTTTGAGTAATCAGCACAAAAAGGCCGTAGAGCAGCAAAATACACAGAATCCAGAACGGCGCCCTTCCGTAAGGATATTCCACGGGACAATACTCCTTGCCAGCACAAAGCTCGAGAATTTACGGAACTTCCGTCTGAGATTCTATCGCCTTTGGGGCTGTATTGCAAGAGATACACAGACAGTCATCGTGGAAATCTATGAGGGAATTTTGCTTTTTCCGGATTTGGTTCACACATCGACAGCGTCAAAGCTTGTCATTCAAACTCATTGTGTAGACTTTTTACCCTGTATACGCGCTATTTTCAAATGTCGCGGATAAATGCCACAGCCCCCACACACCGAGTGTGACACATCAGGCAGGTCAAAGTATAAAGCCCTCAAACAAACCAAGAAGCTCTCTTAAAGAGGCCATTTAACATACCACATATCCGTAGCATCCCGGCCACCTTCTTCGATATATGCCTTTCCCTTTGCCAAATGCTCTACGTGGCAGTCATAGAATGCGAAATTTGCTCCCTCGTTGTGGCGATAAAGCACGGGACCATAAATGCCGGCGTCAGCATAATCCTGCCAACTACCGTGCCCGACTACGTCCCAGCCATCTATGTAATTGGCTCCCCACCAGGTGCACCACCAGTCGGTAGAATCCGCGAAATTTATTTTTTCAGAGGCGCGCGGGATAGCGGTGCGTTTATGAACTAAATGTTTAGGAGACTCAATGACAGGCCAACTGGTCTCCCAATAACCACCGAGCTCGTTATTCCAGTCAGTAACGTTATATGCATAGCTGCAGAGAACGTCCCATTCGCTAAATTTGTCGTATCTGGCAACCTTGTCAGCCGGGCAGAAGTACTCATCTGGCATTATCATCGAATTTTCGGCGACCTGTCTATCATCGAGGGCCATATACTTTCGGAAATCGGGATTTTGAAGCCAGTTGCTGTATTGATCAACTGCCGGCAGAGCTGCGTTATACATCATTGCCGGGCAGTACATCTCGTCCCAATTACTGGCATAGAGATTATTGGCCGTATCGAGCTGTCTTTCGTGATTTCCACAAACTATTCGGCCAGCCATTTCTTTTGCCTTCCGCAGGCTGGGCATAAGTACGGCCAGGAGCAACGCAATCACCGCTACGACCACCAATAACTCCATCAACGTAAAACCTTTTGTTTTTTTCCACATCACGTCTTTCCCTTTCCCCTTTGGATTATAGAGTTACTTCAGAATAAAACCAACACAGTCCATTACGAAGACAGTGATTTTAACAAATCACTTCTACCGTCAACAGCCGGATTACCGTTTGGTAATCCGAAGACGACGGCCCACGGTGAAGCGGGCCGACGTCGATCACTAACACAGATTACCTGCGTTTGCGAATCAGAGCCAAGCCACCAAGGCCAAGTAAAGCAAGTGTTGCCGGTTCGGGAGTAATACCGGCAAGGTAGTGGGCCTCAATTCTATCAGGGGCGAGCAAGCCTTCATAAATGGCGAATTCGTCAACGTCACCCAACAGCTCGTTGTAGACATACCATTGGTTACCTTCGCTACCGATAGTGATTCTGTCATAGCGGTAAGTCAGGTTGTTCGGACCGGTCGCGGTACTAACATAAGCACCATCAACGTACAGGTCCATGGCAGTCGATGCACCACTATCATAGGTAACTACCACGTGGTGCCATTCACCATCGTCGGTGGGGGCTTCGTGTCCGTAGGAAGTCGTGTCACCACCGATG
>CAYZTY010000116.1:0-6673 GCA_964481525.1 uncultured Pirellulales bacterium | reverse complement strand
ATGTAAGTTATCTCATCATTCGGGTCGGCACAATTACCATCATTGACATCATCAATCTTACTCAAAATCCTGTATAGGATGATTGAATAATCTTCCATAGCTCCGGCTCTGTCACTTGGCACAACGAAGCTGTTTGGCTCGGGATAGACGGTACCCCAGTGGCTGTGGCCTACGTACTTTGGTCCCGTCATCCAGGGACTGGCGGGCAAAAGGTCATTTGGGT
Organism: uncultured Pirellulales bacterium; assembly: GCA_964481525.1. GTDB lineage: Bacteria > Planctomycetota > Phycisphaerae > Sedimentisphaerales > CAYZTY01 > CAYZTY01. The sequence continues at coordinate 6,450 of CAYZTY010000116.1, read as the reverse complement.
CATTTGGTTCTTCCGTGTTATAGTAAAGCTGAAATACACATCCCTCGCAAACATAAATACTGTCAAATGTGTTCATGCACCAATCGCACATACACGTAGGGCCAAATGAGAGCATCGGAAACGCTTGGGCTTTCGCCACATCTGTTCCAAGCTTCCAGTAGCGGTTACCACATGGAGTATTAGTGTCGTCCATGTAGCATGGCTCAAAAACCTTTTCATAATTGATGCCATCGCAAACACTCTCTCGCAGGTAGGCATCTGAGATCACTAATACCCAATCAGGATCATCATATGTTGTTTCAACGAACCCTTCTATGCTTTGCCCGCTTATTGAAATCGACGCTGCAGTACTACTCTGCAAATCTGAAAGCGGCGTCTTGAGCATCTGACCCTGGATTTCGTGCTCACGGAGCATTGTGTGATTGTCCCTGCCTGCATAAGCCGATTTTGCCTCGGCTGCGCCACAAATGTTGCTGATGAGAATAATTAGTGATAAAATTAGGACTGACTTTCCCTCGGCTACTTCGACCTTGCTCAGTATAAATTCGCTCGGGATGGTGAGGGCTTCGACCCCGATGAATCGGGGCCGAATGTCCTTGTCGAACCATTTCGCTGGCATTTTCGTACCTCCTTTTACTTTGACTGTTTGCGGTTCTTTGAAGTTACAATTTTTTCTCCTGTTTTTATCTAAGAGCGGCTTTTGATACTCCGTCTTACAATTTGGCCGGTTACATACGGGATGCGCCGGATTGGCTTCCTGTTCCATAAATTTTGTCCCCCTTTTAGATTTTTTTACTTTTAATTTCCCTTACCCTCATAATGAAACATATTTATTAAGGGAGATAGCAGAAAGGCAGCAGGAGATTCTTCTCAAATACTTCGACTCCCTCGACCCTGCTCCCTTCGACAAGCTCAGGACGAAGCGGGACAAGTCCGCTCAGTACAGATACTTCGACCGTGCTCAGTACAGGTTTTCACTTCGGGAAACGTATTCTGGAAATTTATGGTATACAGAGTCATCTGTCAAGGATATTATGGGACTTTTTCCAATTATTCTTCAGTTTGCGTCCATCTTTAGAACCGCGGCATAGGCGTGGAAATGTGCAGGAAGCGGAGGGGGCTGGCCGATATAAGATAAGCGCCCTATTTAAGCAGGTGGGCTTACTATATTGAAAATGCGGTTTCTTATCGGATGAGGGGCCGTACGCCTGAGGCGTATAGATATGGGTAAAGTAAAAGCGAAAGATACGGGAACTCGTACGATGGCCCTGCGGCTCTTTGGGCTTGCTGGGTGCGTGCTCTTGATTTGTAGTTGTTTGAGTTTCGATATCGGTGATGTGCCGAGCAAATTCGTCTGGCCGCACAACAGTCCGCCGCAGAACTGGTGCGGCACGGCAGGGGCGTTTGCGGCTTATTATCTTATGTACTATATCGGGCCGGGTGTGTTTGTGCTGCTGGGCTGTGCGATGGGCATTTTGGTGGCAAAACTGGCGGGCTGGAGCGTCACTCAGCCGATTCTGCGGGCCGTTGGTGTGGTCTTGCTGACGGCCGCGATGTCCACGAGTTACTATTTGCTATGGCCGCACAGCGAGAACGGTTTTCCGGCCGGGGCGGGTGGCGTCATCGGCATTGCGGCGGGGGTCTTTCTAAAGAGCCATGTGGCAGCCCTGGGGACCGGTATAGTGGTGTTGAGCACGTGGATTGTGGGGGCGTTATTGCTGGCAGACAGTGTATTGATTGCTGTATGGCGGGCTATAGTGGCGGCTTCCGGGAGGCTTTTCGGCTTTGCAGGACCGGCGTGGTCGGCGGCAAAGAGGCGGTCTGAGAAGCTCTCGGCAATATGGCGGAGATTAAGCATGCGTAAAATACAGGTGGCATCAGAGGTCGGTGCGGCGGCCAAGAGGGCTATAAGTATTCCAATCAAGTCTCGAGAAAAGGCTGAAGCTGAAAGCAGGCAGGCCAGGTCGGCAAAGGTGGCCGAGCCGGAAGTTGCCCGGCCTGCGGAGTCTTATCAGGCCAAGGAATATGAAGATTACACGCTTCCCGGCCTGGAGCTTCTGGCTGAGCCGGAGCGAGGGTTTGGGGCGATACAGGAGAAGGTGGTCAAGGCCAAGGCTTCTACTGTGGAGAAGCTGCTGAGTGAGTTTAGCATCAACGCGCGCGTGGTTGCGGCGGAGACCGGCCCGGTGATAACGATGTTCGAACTGGAGCTCGCCGCGGGCATAAAGGTCAGTCAGATAAGCAATCTGGCGAACGATATCGCCCGTGCGCTGGGTGCTCAGGCGGTGCGTGTTGTTGCGCCTCTGCCGGGCAAGCATACAATAGGGATTGAGGTGCCGAACAGCCAGAAGGAAAAGGTGCGGATGAAGGACTTGATGCAATTAGCGGGCGGCAGGTCGCAGCATATGCGGATACCGCTGTTTCTGGGTAAGGATTCGGCGGGTGAGGCGCTGCTTTCGGATTTGGCGGCAATGCCGCATTTGCTTATTGCCGGCACGACGGGTTCGGGCAAGAGTGTGTGTATTAACAGTATTATAAGCGGCATTCTTCTAACGAAGCGGCCGGATGAGGTAAAACTGATTCTGCTGGACCCGAAGATGGTTGAGATGACGGCGTTTGCTGCGGTTCCGCATCTAATGTGCCCGATAGTTACTGAAATCAAGCGTGCAGAGCAGATTCTGGAATGGGCGACGGTGAAGATGGATGAGCGCTATGCGCTTCTGGCCGAGGCAAAGGTGAAGAACGTTACCGAGTATAACAACCTCGGTGCCGAAGAGATAATTGCCAGATTTGAGCCGGGTACTGCCGAGGAAGAGGCGCAGATACCGAAGAAGCTGCCGCATATTGTGATAGTCATAGATGAATTGGCGGACCTGATGATGACGGCGGCGAAGGAAATCGAGGCGTACGTTGTACGGCTGGCGCAAAAAAGCCGTGCGATAGGAATACATCTTGTGCTGGCAACGCAAAGGCCGCAGGCGACGGTTGTAACGGGCCTGATAAAATCGAACCTTCCGACGCGAATTAGTTTCAGGGTGGCGGCCCGGATGGATAGCCGGATTATTCTGGACCAGAACGGGGCCGAGACGTTGCTTGGGCAGGGAGATATGCTGTTTCTTAAGCCGGGCACGAGTGACCTGGTGCGGGCGCAGGGCACGTTCGTTGATGAGACGGAAGTCAGACGGATTGTCAAGCACCTTAAGCAGATTGCCGAGCCCGAGTTCCATCCTGAGCTTACACAAATGAACAAAATTGACCCGAGCGAGATGGGTAAGGATGAGCTGTTCGAGGATTCGGTTAGGATTGTGTTGGAGACTCAGCGAGGCAGTGTTTCGCTTCTGCAGAGGAGGCTGGGGATTGGCTATGCGCGTGCATCGCGGATAATCGAGATGATGGCCGGGCTGGGAATTCTGGGTGAACACAAGGGCAGCCAGGCAAGAGAGGTTATGATGACGCTGAGTGAGTATGAAGTGATGCGGGAGAGGATGCAAGAGATTTGTGAGGATGATTATGAGGAAGAAGCTGAGCAGAGAGATGAGGGGGATGTGTATAGAGAGGCGCCCAGCGAGGGAGTACGCGGGTATGCCTCGACGCGAGGCCAGGCTGATTAGTGCGGGGTGTTGAAAGCTGGGTAAGCAGGCATATCTTTAATATTCACGAGTCCTGGTTCTATTCTGCAAAATTTCAGGGGAATTGACCTGCGCCCGGATTTCAAATATATTGTTGGTAGAACGTGGAAAGAGAATGTGTCTCTGCAGGCTTTTTTTTGAGATGTTGAAGGGAGGTTGGTCCTGATGTGCAAAATATATACTATTCCGTGGTGGCCGTTGTCGCCGGCTATTGGTTTCGGTGTGTTGGGCGGACTATTGGCGGTGGCGGGAGTTGTTTTTTCGATATTGATGTTGATTGATTGTTTGAAGCGCAGCACGTCGGATTTTCCAAACCCTATTACTGAAGAGGGCAAGCACGACAAGCTGATATGGGCGGCGGTGATTGTATTGTCGTTATGGTGTTATTTCGTCGGTGCGATTGTGTATCTGTTTGTGGTGAAGACTGCCCAGCCGAAATCCAAAGGGTGAAACGAGTTTGTTTCATCAGCCTCGTTTGTAGTTAGCACTTTGTATATGTTGGTTGGAGGCTGTTTACAGGAACTAATAGTTTTTTTAAGCTGGTCTGGGTGCCCAAGAGGATTTATCAGGATTATTATAGGTTTTTTTGAGAAAAACCTTGAGCATTTGGGGCGGGGTGTGTATAGTATTGGACGCTTTGTTAATAGCCCTGTCGCACGGGGTAGAAGTAAAAAGTTAAAAGTGAGAAGTCAAAAGTAAAAAGAGAAGATGGGGGACTGAGAGGGCGTCTTTACAGTTGTAGTTTTTTACTTTAAGCTTTGAGCTTTTACTTTATGTGGGGCCGGCAGTATTCGCGGCTTGGCCGGCTCAAGCCTCCGACAGGGCCAAACCGGTGTGCGTTGTGCAGACCCCGCGACAAACGGAAATGATGATTGATTAGTGATAATTGATTATTGAAGCAAGGCCGCTATGCGAAGTACGTTATTGATGCATAGAAGGTAATAGTAATAATCAATAATCTTTAATCAATACTTGTCCTGAGCGTAGTCGAAGGAATAAATTGTTTACCCGGTGGTGTAAGTGGTAACACACGAGGTTTTGGTCCTCGTATTCCAGGTTCGAGTCCTGGCCGGGTAGGTAAGTGAATGAAAGGTTGAAAGCAGCAAGCATGAAATTCGGGAAGCAATGAGACAGAGAGTCGCGATAATATTAGCGGCTGGTGAAAGCACGCGAATGCTTACGCAAATGCCAAAGGTGCTGCACGAGGTTTGCGGTCGGCCGATGCTGGCTTATGTGCTTGATGCCTGCAGGCAGGCATCGGTTGAGAAGATTTACGTTGTTATCGGCTGCGGCAAAGAACGGGTAATCGAACGATTCAACGGACAGGACGATATTTGCTGGGTGGAGCAACTCGAGCAGAAGGGCACGGCCGACGCGGTTATGTGCTGCAAAGAGCACCTGACTCAGTTCGAAGGCGAAGTGTTGGTTCTTTGTGGTGATGGGCCGTTGGTGAGAGCAGAGACGCTGAAGAAACTGATAGAAAAACACGAGGCGGAACATTCGGCGGCGACGCTGGCGACAGTGGTTCTTGATAGTCCGAGTGGTTACGGGCGTATATTTCGGGACGAGAAAGGTGATGTTCAGGAAATTGTCGAGGAGCGTGATTGTTCTGAGGAGCAGCGGGTAATCAAGGAGGTGAATCCAAGCTATTACTGTTTTCAGAAGGAAATTTTGTTTGAGGCGCTGGAAAAAGTCAGGCCGGACAACGTCAAGAATGAATATTACCTGACCGATGCGGTAAGGCTTATATTGGCGATGGGCCATAAAGTCTCTGCAGTGCAGGCGGTAGGGCCTGAGGACGCAATGAGCGTAAACAGCAGGGAGCAATTGTGCAAAGTGAATGAGATTATGCAAAGGCGCATTCAACAGAAGCTGATGAGCCAGGGCGTGACCATCGTCAGCCCGGCTAATACATGGATAGATGCGCAGGCGCAGATTGGACAGGATACGGTCGTTGAGCCGTTTACATATATTCGAGGGGAAGTGGAAATAGGGCGAAATTGTCGCATCGGGCCTTTTGTCTATTTGACAGAAGGGACGGTTTTGCCGGATAATGTTGCGCTCGGCGAGTCGGCACCGGGTATCGGCGAAGCTGTGAATGAAGATACGGCAAATACACGGAAGGCCAGATAATGTTTCTAAACGATAATCTGAAGATATTCAGTGGTGCGAGCAACCCGGTACTTGCCGAGAAAATTTGCGGCTATCTCGGCGTTGTGCTGGGCGGGGCAAAGGTCAGTGAGTTTCCCGACAGCGAGAAGATGATAAAGCTGGAAGACGACGTTCGGGGCCGTGATTGCTTCGTGATTCAGTCGACGTGCAAGCCGGTCGACGCGAATTTGATGGAGCTGCTTATTTTTCTGGACTGCCTCAGGCGCGCCAGTGCCAGACGCATCACGGCTGTGATGCCTTATTTTGGCTATGCCCGACAGGACAGGAAAGACGAAGGGCGCGTTCCTATCACGGCCAAACTGGTAGCCAATCTGATAACTACCGCGGGGGCCGACAGGCTCTTGGCGGTGGATTTGCACGCCCAGCAGGTACAGGGATTTTTCGACATACCGGTGGACCATTTATTGGCCGAGCCGGTTATATGCAAGTACCTCAGGAATAAGAAGATAGGCAATCTGACGGTGGTCTCGCCGGACGTTGGCAACAGTAAGATAGCCTCAAGGGTTGCGGCCAGTCTCGGCGGGCAGTTGGCGATTGTGTATAAGAAGCGGTTATCCGGCAGCGAGGTGGAGGCTGAGGAGCTTATCGGGGAGGTCGAAGGCAAAAACGTGGTGATGTGCGACGATATGATTACGACTGCCTCGACTGT
>CAYZTY010000115.1:916-6715 GCA_964481525.1 uncultured Pirellulales bacterium | reverse complement strand
AGCGTTTTGTGCTTTTATTCGCGGTCTGGTGGCTGCTGGATATGGCAGTTGTGTGGGTCAGTCCGCGTTCGTATGAGCAGTATTATTTGCCGTTAAATGCCTCGGGTGCGATGCTCGGAGGCTATTTGATAGCTCTCTATTCTGAGAAGTTAAGCGGTGCTGTTTACAAGGGCAGATGGATAGTTGAAGGGCTGGGTGTACTGGTGCTTATGTTAATTATGTCGTGGCATATTTTCTTCGGGATAGCGACGAGCCCGCACTCCGGAGCGGAATACGGCCAGAGGCGACGGGGTTATCTGCAACAAATCGATGCAATAGCTAAGCGTGGTACGGCTACGGCAGGGGCCTGGCAGCTTGTCGGCAGATATATCCTTGAGCATTCCAGGCCGGGTGAGAAGATATATGTCTGGGGATGGGTGCCGGGGATTTATCTTGAGGCGCAGCGGTTAAGCTCCGCGCCGAAGGCATTTGAGAGTGATATGCACAGAAAAAGCCCGGCGGCTCTTGCTAAGGAAGTTGATGAATTGTTAACAGCGTTTGAGAAGGAACGGCCCGGCTTTATTGTTGATACTTATAAAAGACATTTCCCGTGGGACCGGCCGCCTCTTGAATTGTGGCCCGTGATTCAAAATCAGGTTGTTCAGAAGTTGGGAGCTAATCCGGCATATTCTGAAGACGTGTACGCTAAGTGGCTTGGCAGCAATTTCGGCGAAGATGAGGCGCAGCGATATGAAGCGATGCGTCCGTTTAGAAAATACGTTGTGCAGAATTACAGCGTAGTTAGGTTTGGTGAGATGCTTCTTTTCCGGTTACGGGACGAGTCGGCACAGAAGGGACAGCAATAAGAGTGGCGGTTCTCAGGATACTTATGCTTAATTATGAATTTCCGCCAATCGGTGGAGGGGCGGGTAGAGCGCATCTTTGTTTGCTGAATGAGTATGCCGGCAATGATGAGTTGATTATAGATGTCCTGACCTCGGCGCCAAAGCCCGGCTTTACGGTTGAGAAGCTGGCCGAGAATATTACCATCTACAAAGTGGGTGTGCATAAAAAAAATCTGCACTTCTGGCGAAAGCTCGAGGTTATCGAATGGCTGATTAAAGCGCAGTTTCATTATCGCAAGCTGCTTGGCCGGAGTAGTTACGATTTGGCGCACGCTTTTTTCGGATTTCCAACGGGGTGGCTTTGTTACCGAACCCGTAAAAGGCTGCCTTATATAATTTCACTTCGTGGGTCCGATGTGCCGGGCAGACACGCGCGATTGGTGCTTGAATATAAGCTTCTTGGTCCAGTGTTTAAGGCGATTTGGACGAAGGCCAATCTTTTGGTGGCCTGCAGTGAGGGATTGAGAGAACGGGCGTTTAGATTTTTGCCGTCGGTCTTTATCGATGTTATACCCAACGGTGTCGAACTGGACCGTTTTTGCCCCGCCCGGGAAGATACAAGAACAGACGTTCTGAAACTTATCACCGTAGGACGATTGTCCGTTACCAAGCGTGTGGAGATGCTGATAGAGGCGGTTGAGAAAATGTGCCGCGACGGGCACTCGGTTCGTTTTACCATAGTTGGGGGAGGTGGAATGGAACAAGAGCTACGACAAATGGTCTCGCGGAAGGACCTTGGCCATATCATCGAGATAACAGGCAGGGTTGCCCCGGAAAAGGTGCCGGATTTGTACCGCCGAAGTGATATATTTATCAGCGCCAGTATGCAGGAAGGGATGAGCAATGCAATGCTGGAGGCGATGGCCTCCGGGCTGCCGATTATTACCACGAGATGTGAAGGCGTTGAAGAGCTTGTGGTAGATAATGGTGTTGTATTGGAGCAGGCGAATGCGGCATCTATTGCTGAGGCCGTTGTGAACTTAAGCCGGGACAGTGAAGGCTATGGGCGGATGTGCATTGCTGCAAGGAAGCGAGCGGAGCAGTTTAGCTGGCAATCTGTGGCTGAGCAGTATCTGGCCTCGTATCAGCGTGTGGCTGCGCAGAGGATAAGAGAGTCGTGATACCTTTTGAGGAGGCTTAGATATGTGGCCGCGCTTGTCACAACGATTGACCTGCCGAAGTCGCCCTCACTGCCATTTACGGATTTGTTTGACTGTGACGATAGTAAATTGAAGAATTTGGAATGAAAAGAACTCTTTGTGTAACGATAGATACCGAACCTGACTGCGATATCCATTGGAGAAGGTCTGAGCCGCTTTCCTTTGAGTCGGTTTTATTCGGCATCGGTAAGTTTCTTCGGCCAATGTGGAACCGGTACGATATTAAGCCTGTGTATTTTGTTTCGCCGGAGGTTGTGCAGAATGATGATTGCTGTCGGGTCTTGCGAGAGGAAATCCGGGCCGGTGCGGAAATCGGTGCGCATCTGCATTCCGAATATATAGGGCCTGAGCAGAAGCACGAAACGGCCTCGGGGACGGCAAGCAAGGAATATCCCTGTTTTGCGTATGCCACGGAAATCGAGTCTGCAAAAATAAAAAATCTGACGGATTTGATTGAGCAGAAATTAGCGGTAAGACCTGTTTCTTACCGGGCGGCCAGATACGGCGCGGACCTGGATACGATAAAATGTCTGGAAGAGCTGGGGTATAAGGTCGATAGCTCCGTTACGCCGGATATAGACTGGTCTTATCAGGCCGGTCCCGACCATTCAAATGCACCCAGACAGCCTTACTTTATTTCCGCCGAGGATTATTACACTGCGGGCGCCTCGAAGATATTAGAGGTGCCAGTAACGATTTCAGGAAAAAGGTTCTTTCTGCTCCCGGATAAATGGTTTTTTTACCGATGGCTAAGGCCCACGCATATGAGCGTTACTGAAATGAAGATTCTTACAAGGCAGTTTGTCAAAGAATATGGTAATCCTGTGCTGAATATGATGTTTCATTCTATGGAGCTTTTGCCGGGCAAGACACCTTTTGTCAGGAACAGGCTGCAGCAAAAAATGTACTTGGCGAGACTCGAAGGCATAATAAGGTATCTGAAAGAGAAGGTTTGCTTCGAGAGCAGGACGCTCAAGGAACTCTACGATGAAAAATTACGAGAGATATCTTAAAACAACCGGCGAAGAGTACGACAAGAAGACGATTATGTCTTACTTTTGCAGGATTCCTTCGGACAGAAGGATAATTCCACTGCTCGCTGATTTTGCGGACAAGAAAATCCTTGATGTGGGCTTGGGTAGTGGATATTACACCAGATACTTAGTGGAAAGAAACGTCGTTGTAGGCGTCGACCAGAATCCACACCTTTGCAGGCTTAATGTGTCTGTTCATAAGGGTGATGCGTCCGAGCTATCTAATCTGGTGGGCGGGGAAAAGTTCGATATTGTTTTTTCCGCCTGGATGACGGAGTACCTTAACGAAGAACAACTGTGCGCCTTTTTTGCAGAATCAAAAAAGGTATTGAAGAATGACGGCAAGCTTATCACCACGGTGATTTCGAGATATGGATTCGGATTTGTGTATATAACGATGGCCAGGCTGCTAAGAGGGATTGATAAGTATAATTATCATAAGAAACAGATTGTTGCGGAAATGAAGAAGGCTGGATTTGCCGATATTGAGATTATTAAGCTCGACTCATGGCTGTCTATTCCCTGGGCGTATATGGTGATTGCCCGATAAAGTTGAGAAGTTCGACGCGGAGATATTTCTTGTATGAAAATTGCTTTTTCAGCACGTAGTTTGAGCATCCCATCCGGCGGTGTTAACCAATTTATTAGATGTCTGGTTCCCGCTTTGGCGCGGCGGATAGGTGATGACGAGCTTTTTGTATTTTATAATCGCAGCGAATTCCTCGGATTGGCGCCGGATTGTACGGAGATTGTAATAAAGGGGGAAAATAGATTGTGGTGGGATTTTGTGCTTTTGCCGAGAATGATTCGAAAAATGAAAATGGACGCGGCAATATTCCCGAAAGATGTCCTGCCTTTTTTCACGGGGTGCCGACGGTATATCATACATCACGATTTGGCTTATTTTGATAAAACACTGGGGGCGTATCCATTTTTGGATACCTTATATATGACGACGTTAATGCCCATCTCCAATCGTAAAGCCGACTGGGTATTTGCAGTTAGTGAACATACAAAAAAAGACACGGTCCGCTATTGCAGCGGCAATCCAGATAAGATTACGGTTACTTATGAAGCAGCTGGCGAAAACTATAAACTTATTAACGATATTTCCAGCCTGCAGGATGTCATAAAAAGATACGACCTGCCCCGAAGGTTTATCCTGTATGTGGGTTCGTTGTCGCCTCGGAAAAACATAGTCAGACTTTTGGAGGCTTTCGCCGGTATCCGGGATAAAATACCTCATCATTTGGTTCTGACCGGCTCCAAGTCCTGGAAAGATTCTTCCGTGTATCAAGCTATGCATCGGCTTGGCCTCGAAGACCGCATCAATAAGCTTGGTTACGTCGAGGCTGAAGATGTGCCGGCCCTGTATAATTTAGCCGATGCCTATGTGTACCCCTCCTTGTATGAAGGCTTCGGCCTGCCGGTTCTGGAGGCAATGCAATGTGGATGTCCCGTGGTTGCGTCCAATGCAACCAGCATACCGGAAGTGGCGGGAGATGCCGCCGTTCTTGTCAACCCGCTCGATACCGAAGCCCTGGCTGATGCCATTTATCAGGTCTTAACCGACCACTGGCTCCGTGAAAAACTTATCGCCTCGGGTTTTCAACAGGCTGAAAAGTTTTCCTGGGACCATTGTGCAAATACAATGCTGGAGATAATTCGAAAAATTGATAGTTCGAAAAAGTAACTAAGGAATTTATATGGAAATGGAAAGAGTCAATGTAATGCAGCAGCCGTGGGATTATTTAATAATTCTCGATGCTTGTCGCTATGACTACTTCGAGGAGGTCTGGCAAAACTATTTGCAGGGTGATTTGAAAAAAATAATATCGATTGGTTCCTCAACCAAGGAATGGAGAAACAAATCCTTTGCCGGATACTACGATGACGTCATCTATATTTCTGCAAATCCTTACATAAATTCATTGACAGCGGTGAAAGGATTTTTGGGCAGGGAGCATTTCTTTAAGGTTTATGATTTATGGCTGGACGACTGGGACAAGCAGAAAGGTACGGTCCTGCCTGAAACAGTAACCAAAAGAGCAATAGAAATCATAAAAACTCACCCGGACAAAAGGGTTCTCATTCATTACATTCAGCCGCATGAACCGTATTTAGGTTCGACCGTGACAGGCCCCGGTTTTGAGCCACCAACTGCAGGTGGGTACCTGCAGGGAGTCAACCGGGGGCAGTTAAAATCCCAGGCCATAATAAAAATGATGAAAATACTTTCCGGCGTGTTGTATTGGACCGGCATAAGGGGCAATTTCCTGATTTGGAAATTAAGGGAGCTTATGAGGATGCCGCCCGCGGGACCTATGGATGCGGTGAGGAGAAAATATGGCAAGGAGGTCTTGAGAAAGGCCTATAAGGAAAATCTTGAAATCGTTCTGGAGCATATAGCAGAGCTGGTAAATGGACTGACCGGCAGAATTGTGATAACCGCCGACCACGGCGAGATGCTCGGCGAGGATAACTGCTATTGCCACTGGAGCAGAAACTTAAATAAGATTTTAGTTGAAGTTCCCTGGCTTATCATTGACAAAGGTATAAAAGCCGCTGAGCTCGCGGAAAGAACCGCTGACGAAGAAAAGGATAAGGCGCAACCTTCGGCGTTCATAGATAAAGAAGTGAGCGAAGAGACCAAAAGAAAAATTCAGGACAAATTAAGAGCACTCGGTTACCATGATTAGAAGGGCACATCGAGAATGAATA
>CAYZTY010000115.1:0-896 GCA_964481525.1 uncultured Pirellulales bacterium | reverse complement strand
CCTGTATAATGAGTAGACAGTGGGATTATTTGATAGTTCTCGATGCCTGTCGTTATGACTACTTCGAGGAGGTCTGGCAAAAATATCTGCAGGGTGATTTGAAAAAAGTAATATCGATTGGTTCCTCGACCAAAGAATGGAGAAATAAATCTTTTACCGAATACTATGATGACGTCATCTATATTTCTGCAAATCCTTACATAAATTCACTGGCAGAGGTGGAAGGATTTTTGGGCAGAGAGCATTTCTTTAAGGTTTATGATTTATGGCTGGATGATTGGGACGAGCAGAAAGGCACCGTCCCACCAGGTGCAGTAACCCAGAAAGCTGTTGATATCGCAAACAACAATTCCGACAAAAGGGCAATTATTCATTATCTCCAGCCGCACGCGCCATACCTTGGTTTTGGTGAAACCGGGCTGGTGTTTTCGGCTCCGAATCTTTCTGATGGCCAGATTTTCGTCGATGCACATAGCAATAAATCGGCTTTCAAGCTGCGCCGCAAAATGTTAAAGATACTTTCGGATGTCCTTTATAATCTTCGAATCCGGGGAAATTATATACCGTGGCGGATAAGAGAAATTCTGAATATGCCCCCCGCCAGTCCTATTGACGCTGTAAGGAGAAAATATGGCAAAGACGGCCTAAGGAAGGCATACAAACAAAATTTGGAAATTGTCTTAAAGCATGTGGCCGAGTTGGTGAAAGCTTTATCCGGTAAAATCATCATCACTGCAGACCATGGCGAAGCGCTTGGCGAAAATGAGTGTTATAGCCATTGGAACGAGAGCTTAAATAAAATCCTTGTTGAGATACCCTGGATTGTCATTATTAAGGACCAAGAAGACACTAAAACCACAGCTGAAAAAAAACAAGAACACCGAGCACCTGCCAAT
>CAYZTY010000114.1:0-6898 GCA_964481525.1 uncultured Pirellulales bacterium | reverse complement strand
ATCGGCGCGCCGGCGTCTCGGGCCTGTGTCCCTGGACGGCATTCGCTCATGGTGGAGGGATTGACCCGGATAGAAAAGAGTTGTACCTCGTTCAAAAAGACTTTTACAGGCCGGTTGCCGCATTTCTTAAAAACAAGGACAATCGCTTTTTTACCGGCAGAACCATCGAGAGAACTTTCGACGTCTTCAACGACAGTCCCTTTGCCAAATCGCTTCAATTAAAGTGGAAGCTGCTTCCCGGAGATGTCAACGGCCTTGAAAAGCTCAGGCTCGAACCCGCCGAATATAAACCGGTAACTGTGCGTTTGAATCTGCCAAAAAAGCCGGGAGACTATACTCTTGAGTGGGTTTTGTTGGCCGATGGCAAGGAGGTCCACACAGATTCTCGCACTCTTAAAGTAGAGCTTTGCAGTGATATTAAATTGCCTGAGAAAAATAGTATTGTACTCTACGACCCACAATCGAAATGGAAGCATAACCAAAAAGGCTTTAAAAATTTGACTTCTCTTAGTCAACTGGCTAAAGCCGACCCTGCCCCTGACATTTTGATAATAGGACCCGGGGCGATACCCGATGCTGATTTGGCCGAGGGAGTTGTTCAGATAGGCGCCAGTGCTTTTGATTCACGAAGCCTGCTTGAATTTCTAAAGAAGGGCGGCTGTGCAATTGTTCTTGAACAGGAATTGCTCTTTGGTCTTGGACTTGGGATGCGACTTGTTGACCACGCTTCGACGATGACCTTTGCCATAAATAAAGCTCATCCTATTCTAAAGGGCTTTGAGATTGAGGATTTAAAATTCTGGGGTCCCGACCACTACGTTACTCGACGTGAAATTGTTCGCCCCGATACAGGTGGTGCAAAAGCTGTAACTGTCTCCGGCGGCCAGCGCGTTTTGTATCAGGCTCCGATAGTTGAGATGCCTGTCGGCAGGGGCGCTGTTGTTCTGATTCAGGCGCTGGTTGCGGAAAAGTTCGATACGGAACCGGTCGCGCGCCGATTGTTGCAGAATACTATTGATTACCTTATTGCCTGCCGTCCTGAGCCGGGCCGAACTTGCGTCCTTTCACAGGAAGAAGCTTTTACCTCCGGGCTGTCGGAAATTGGACTGATGTTTGATGGATTAAAAGGCCCGGCCCAGCCCAAAGACCTGAAAAACGCGAGCCTGCTGGTTCTGCATGGAGCAGGAACGGACATTGTTAAGTCGAAAGATGTTATCGAATCTTATCTTAACAGCTCTGCACCTAAAACCGTTTATTGGCACAGACCTGATGCCAACACCTTTAATGTATTCAAGGAAATCTTTAACGCACAGAAATTTTCAATTCAGCCGATGGGCGGCTCGGTTTCGATAAAGCTTCGCGAAGACCCGCTCTTATCAGGAGTTTCTCGGGAGGACCTGACTTTTACCAGTCGGATGTCGGGATGGCATAGAAGCCTCCAGATGGATGAGTCTATAATTGACACGGCTTTATTCCCTGAGATAGCCGACAAGAAAACCCGGCGTATCGAGGCCGAGACTTTAGAATTAACAGGCCGTTCCGCTTCGGTGGATTCATCCGGAAAGCTTGTCCTGCTGAATAACTTCAGTGGTGTTACCGGTAGCATTAATGTAGATAAAGACGGCCTTTACGCGTTTTCACTTCTTGCCGGAGTAAAATCTATTACAAATGTAAATCCAATGGTTTTTGTTAGTTGTGATGATACATTTGTTAACCAGGTCAATGTAACGAAGGATGAAATCCGACCCTATCATTTTCTCCTGGAACTGACCGCCGGGCAACACAAGCTCGACCTGTGGTATTTTACCGGTGCACGTTGGGGGCGTGAGGGAAATGACCTTTTACTTGACGCAATTCTAATAACCGAAGAGCCTTTGAGCCTTGAAAAAGCCCGGTTGCTTACCTTGCCGCCTGCACTTGTTGTTTTGCCTGTTGGTACCGGCAGGGTAGTCATCGATACCGTTCGCTGGGACAAAGACCGGATTGATAACTCAAAGGCACAACGTTATATCGCAGGCCTTTTATCAAATCTCGGCGCCTCGTTCAAGCTTTCGCAAGGCGACATTCAGTGGATACCTCTATCGTCGTTCAGGTTGATTAAGGGAGAAAATTCAAATTCTTGGCAGACTCCCGAGGTAATTATATTTAGGGATAATGATACTGCTGAGACAAACTTCGAATGCCGCACTCCCGGCGCATATACCATTTTTCTAAAGGCCGTTTCCACACGGGCTAAAGGTGTTTATGCCAACGCCAGGGTATCTATAGACGATGTGATTATAAAAGAGGTGGAGATTAACTCTTCTACTGAAGGTAGTTTTGAGGCGGGGACAGTCAAGCTTAAGGCAGGTCCTCATAAAATAGCGGTCCAGTTCGCCAATGATTTTTTTGATAATAGGGAGGACAGAAACTTAATATTGACAACTGTTGGTTTCCTTTATAGGCCTGGCGTCAATGCTCCTGATTTGAAGGATTTAAAGAGTGCAGGCACAGCCGCTCAGCCCGGGCAAATATCGCTCGTCTCTTATAATATGATGCATTTCCAGGGCGTAAGCCAAAAACTCCAGCCTCTCTGGTCTGAATTTGCCGACAAAGAGTGGTACCCCAATCCCAACAAGCCCGGCTATTACGAGTTCTTCACGAAAGTTTTCAAGTCCCTTGATGCCGACATAATCGCCATTCAGGAGAGTACCGTTACCCAGCACGACAATTGGGGTGGGCCCGAAGGCGCACATGATGAAATGGCTGTCGTGCCCGAACTCGCAAAACGACTCGGTATGAATTATTTCATACAAGAGAAAAGTAGATGGCACGGCTTCTCGCTGCTATCGAAGTTTCCAATCGTCGATAGCAAAGACTTCTCACACGACGGCACGCCCGGGGCCGGATTTATCAGAGTCACACTCCAGCTCGATAAGGATACCCGGTTGCACGTCTATAACACCCACCTGCATTACAAAGACCATGAAATGAGAAGGCAGGAACTCGTTTTCAATCAGAAAGTCATTGATAAGGAAAACCTGCACCCTCATATTTGCGTCGGCGACTTCAATATTGACTCGATGGCCAGTCCGGAACTGGATATTATGCGCACTAATCAATATACCGGCGCCAGTAACGGTGTCGATTACATCTGGGTCAAGCAGGGTGGAGACGCTCATATAGTGGCCTTTGCACCAATCCTAAATAAATTTACCTGTCGCAATGTAAGCGCCGGTGGAACCGTCGGTTCCGACCATCTTCCCGTAAAAGCAATTATTCAAATCGGTTCAGGGCCCATAACCGAGCAGCAGAGGAGAGATTCGCTTAGAAAAATCACGAATGCCGCAAGGCCTTCCTTAAGAGCCTTCCGCAGTTCTCTTGAGGGAGCCGGAAGGAGCCTGTTCACAAAGGACCTGACACAGCTTATTACTCCCGCCGAGAATGAAAACCTTGCTGTTTCCGTTGTCCCGGTTGAAGGACAGCATTTCAAAAAGGCGCTGCGCCTGCAAACAAAAACCTCGAGTGAATTTCCCTGGAACATAAATGTAACCGCCGACATAGAAACTCCCGTCGCAAAAGGTGATGTGGTGATTGCGAGGTTCACAGCCCGTGCTGTTCAAACGGGGCCGGGCCGCGATTCGGCCGAACTGACATTTAAGTTTCAGAAAAACGTCTCTCCCTGGACGGGATACCTGGAAAAAAGAATAAGGCTTACAGAAGAGTGGACCAGATTAGAGGCACCTTTTGTTGTCGGAGCAGATTACAATTCCGGTGCCGCCGGCATCATTTTCTTCCTTGGGTACGGCCCGCAGACAATCGAAATCGGCGGACTCAGAGTCGTAAATTACGAAAAACTGACGACGATAGACCAGCTTCTGTCTGCTGCTACTTATGAGGAATTCGAGGGGATTACGTTAAAGCAGTACTAATCCAGGACGCCTACTTCAACTCCACCGACCAGTATGCGTGGTCGAGGAACTGCTTCCAGCTTTTATACCGCGGCTGGCCCATATGGACATGAATCACCGGATTATTCCTGGGCCTTGTGGGTTTAGTAATGAGTTTCATACGTGCTTCTTTTGGTGTGCGTCCACCTTTTTTGACGTTGCATTCCGTGCACGCGCAAACCAGATTTTCCCAGGCGGTTTTGCCGCCCATACTTCTTGGAACTATATGGTCGAGCGACAGTTCCGAAGTTCGGTACCGCTTGCCGCAATACTGGCATCTGTTGCGGTCGCGTGCGTAAATATTTCGCCGCGTCAGTTTCACCGCTTTCCTCGGAAGTCTGTCGTAAAATACCAGCCGAATAATCCTTGGTACCGCTACGTAAAAATTCACCGTCGAGACCCAGTCATGACCGTCGGGCTCGAAACTCCGCCTGAACTGACTTACCTCGCACCAGCTTTCAAAATCGTAGCTCGAATATAGACCCTCATCGTAAGAAACAACGTCTGCAATACCTTTGACAAGAAGGCTGAACGCCCGCCTGGCGCCTACGACCCTGACCGCCATATAATGCTTGTTGAGCACCAGAACGTTACAGTCTAATGCTGATTGAGTTGGGCTTGCTACCATTGTCGTAATACCAAATCACCGTTTCACAGTTATATTTTCGGCCAATTCGCTTTACTACTGAAATAACAAAAATGTGGTCAAATTGCAAGTGAAATTCATTTATGGGACGAAATTACTGGTATGCTTGTCGTATCACCCGGTCCAAACGAAACCCCCTGACCCGCTATTTTTCCCCAGGCTTTTAAAACCTCTCTCAAGAAAGACCCGGAGCCGGAATTGTTCCGCAAGGCCTTAACTCGCAGCGGTCGCTTTGATAACAACGTTTTCGGCCTTGGGTCCCTTTTCTCCCTGGACGACGTCGAACTCCACAGCGTTGCCTTCTGCCAGTGTCCTGAAACCCTCGCCAAGAATGCCTGAGTAATGAACGAAAATATCAGGACCTTCTTTGGGCGAGATAAACCCGTAGCCTTTTTTCTCGTCAAACCACTTAACGGTTCCGTCCGCCATACTCACCCCTTTGAGCAATTCAAAAAAACTAAAATCACTGACAACGTAATTTAATTTATTTAAAAGGTCAATCATCTGCCGCCGCTTGATTGACGGCAGTTTTCATTTGACGATTCATTCTTCGGATGAGCTTACTCGACCTCAGCTGACTGAATTTTGGGACTCAATGTCTCTTTCATCAGCCGACCCATTTTAAACTTGACCGTTCGCTTGGCAGGCACTTCAACGCGTTCAAGAGTTTTTGGGTTCTGGGCCGCTCTTGCTGCTCGTGTTCTTGTCTCAAAGACACCGAAGTCTCGGAACTCAAGCCGATTACCCTTACCCAGTTCATTTACTATCTCATCAAGAAATGCCTGAACAACACGCTTAACTACAACTCGTTTTGCCTGGGTTAGTTCCACAATTCGGTCGACAAGTTCTTTCTTGGTAACTGTTGCCATCGTTTACCTCTTACCCAGTTGAAATGAAGGGGGACTTGGGCAGATGCCGCCGTCGAGTAAAAACGTCTTTTTTCCTGATGAGCGCTCCATCGAGATTTCTTTCCGCTCACAACTAAGAAGACTCAGCAGCCACTCCAAATAACGCAACTTACTATACAACAAAGACTTCTATACATCAAGGAATTTTTATATAAATTTTTATAGTTGACCTGTACTTTTTTCAAACAGAGCCGACAATTCCGCCTTCTTTCTCCGTAAATCCTGAACTGATGTCTGCCGAAATTCATTAATCCAGCGGCTGTGGAATCTGCTTAACGAGGGCACAGCAACTCTCGCTGGAGCCGTAAACCCTGCAATTGCAAGCTCTTACGAGATGTTTCATATCGGGTGCTTCCCAATGGTGCACCATCCGCTGGTATAATGTCAACCGGGCATAATTATCCGCTTGACTGAGTTATCCTTTAATCTCATAATGAGAGTTTCTTTTTATTTTGATTGTTTGAAAGGCTATTACGGTTGTCGCATAAAATAGTTTCGAAAAGGCAGCTTGCTGAGCATGTCTTTGTCGCTGATGTTGAAGCTCCATTAATCGCAGCCGCCCGGAAGCCCGGCCAGTTCGTGATTATAAGTATTAGTAATGAATATAGTGAGCGAATCCCCCTGACTATAGCTGATGTGGACCCGCAAAAAGGCACCATTCGCCTTATCTGGCAGCGCGTCGGCAAAACCACAGCAGAGCTTGCTGAGCTTAAGGTTGGCGATACGATTGAGAATATCGTCGGTCCCCTGGGAAAACCGACCCACATCCGGAAATTCGGGACTGTTGTTTGTATCGGCGGCGGTATCGGAAATGCACCCTTATTGCCTATCGCCAAGGCGATGAAGCAGGCCTCCAACAGGCTTATCTCTATAATTGGCGCCAGAAGCAGACAATTGGTTATCCTTGAAGAAGAGTTTAAGCAGATAAGTGATGAGCTGATTGTAACTACTGATGACGGCTCCTACGGCAGAAAGGCTCTTGTCACCGAACCGTTGGCTGAAGTCTGTCAACGCAGCGACAAACCGAACTTGGCCGTAGCTATCGGCCCTGCCGTAATGATGAAATTCTGCTGTCAGATTACAAAACAATTTGACGTACCCACCGTAGTCTCATTAAACACTATTATGGTTGATGGTACTGGTATGTGCGGAGGCTGCCGTGTTGATGTTGACGGACAAACAAAGTTTGTTTGTGTCGATGGCCCTGAGTTTGACGGCCATAAGGTAAACTTTGACTTGATGATAAAAAGGCTTGATGCTTACAAAGCGCAGGAGCAACAGGCCCTTGAAAACTATCAAAAACATCAGTGCAGGATAGGCTTGGGTGAGTAGGGCTTCGGATAGTGGCCCCACCGATTGCCGCTTTCTGTAGCTGTCCATCCTGGGAGTTGTAATTTAGTGAGTGATGACCGGAA
>CAYZTY010000113.1:0-7038 GCA_964481525.1 uncultured Pirellulales bacterium | reverse complement strand
AGCGATACACCGCCCGGCTGACCGGTGTAATTGCTCAGACCACTCAGTGCTCTGTGATGCATAATTACGACCCTTTGGCTGTCAAGTCGAGGAAGGTCTTTTGGCGTCTGCAGACCCTGGCCGCTTTGAATTTCCGATGAGATAAGGTCCATACTCCAGTTACCCATAAGGGACCGCTTTCGTTCCTCCTCATTCATAGAATGAAAGTCCATCGGCATAAGCGAAGTGCCGTCCAGGTCTATCACATCTTCATTGAGTTTTGATGGTTCGAACGCACCGAGCAGCTCGAGGGGTTGTCCTGCAATTACAACTTCGTCTCCGACCTTCAGACCCAGTTCCTCGGCGATGTCAACGGACAGATAACAGCCGTTTTCTTCTTCGAAACGCTCCCAGTTGGTGCAGAAGCGGTCGATTTTGGTAATCAGCGCTTCGTTCTCGGATAGTCCGAGCGCCGCTGACAACGTAGCTTTTGCTCCGGTCCTGGGATTCCTGGCGTGTATGCGCCAGGTTCTGAGAATTGGATTAACCCACCACCAGCGTTGTCCCCAGTCGGGCTCTTCGCCAAGGAAGTTCCTGATATAAGCAAAGGCCTGAGTTGACATAGTGCGTTGACCCGGCTGTCGTATCAATACTCCGGTATAGGAAGGGGATTCTTTAATCTTCACTACGAATTCTCTTTGTCCGATGTAGCTGCTGGTGGACATAAAGCATAACAGTGCGAATGTTATCAGCATAATAGTAATGCCGGTAAGGGCAGTGCGGAGCTTGCGTTTACGCATATTGGCAATACCCAGCTTAAGTGCTGTCGCCGCCAGCCCCATCCGCGAAGTCTTCGCCCCGCTTGACTCGGCCTGGCTGCTTTTGAACTCGACTACGCCGGCCTTGAATTTGGAGAATACCATTGATGTTACAAGAAGACTCATAAAGATAATTGCAAAAGCCATTATGATAATCAGCGGCTGGCTGCTTATGCGAAAGGCCGGGTGGAAGCTCCAAAGAACGGTTGCCATAATGGTAAAGATAACTATACTCCATGTGATTTGGCGATAAATGTAGGGCGAGGCGATCAGCAGTCTTTCCAGGGCAAAGGCGAACGGCACAAGGACCAGAAGCAAAAAGATGGCGGCTCGAACCACATCATTTGCCAGGTCACGTACGGCATTATAGGCCCGAACCTCGTTTGACAAGGCTCCTGTGGAAGCTCTGAAAAGGATTTCGCCATCATCGGCCTTGATTGCTTCTTCGGCCTCGGCCAATAACTTACGTGTGTGCTCCTGAAGCATTTCAATGGGTTTGCTGGTGATGCCCGCCTTGCGATAGTTATCAAGCCGGCGGGAGTCAAGCGTATAGAAATCACGTGCCGCCAGGTACATTACGTGCTGGCTTAGCGGCTTGCCAAGCGGGAAGCCTTTCATTGCTTCCCTTGTACTAAGGCCCTTTGATTCTTCAGGCTCCATCATATTTATCAGAAGCATACGATTGCCTGTAACGCCGACACGAAAGATGATTTGCCAGATAGTATCAGGGGGCAAAAGGCAGTTGAGTGAATTCGAATAGGTCTGTTTGTCCATTTCCTGTGGGATATTATTGCGTCTGGCATCCAGTACCGTTCCGGCATTCAAGCCCACGAGGAACCGCGGGTCGATGATTTGAAAAAGATTCAGCTCGGTACAGGTAAAAGCGACTCCGCGCAGCGGCACTTTGTCGGGTTCCCATATATCAGTCTGGAGATTACTGCCGCTTCCCGCCTCCCGTTTGCCGCCGCCGACACCGCTGGTCTCCAGAGTTCTTGCGATACTGCCGTCCTCGGCCAGAAGCCAGGTGCGAATATAGAAGTTCCATCGCTTGTCAAACTCCTCGCTGTCACCCCATTGAGACGGCATAAATTCGAAATGACACTGACCTGCATAGCCGGTATATACGAATTCCTGTCGACGGACGCCGTAGCATCCCACTGCCAGGCCGTAGTCAAAATTGTCCCATCGGCCGGGTATCATAGTTGCCAGGAAGCCCTTGAGAGGCAGGCGGGGCAGTGGCTCACCCGCAGCCTGGCCTACTACTTTGACACATACTCTGCGCCACCTGGCCTCCATTTGTGCCACAGGTGAGAAACTTGTATCTTGTGCGAGGCGTTTGATAAGGGCAAACGTAGCCTGTATCTGTGGAGTAAGTCGTTTCCAGTCGAGACGGTCGACTTTGTCGTTCGGAGTATCGAGACGGCTTCGGTAGCCGTCAAGAGTACCCCAGGTTATACCGGGTACGGCAAAGCTTGTGGTGGCCTCACTTAGCAGCGCCAGAGTTCCAACCATATGAGAAGATGGTGACTCAAAGCCGCTGGCGGCCTCCGTATCCACCGCCAGGCCTGTTGAACCCGGCCACAACTCTCGGCCTTCAGCTTCTGCCATACTCATAAGCCAATCCAGGAATTGCTCAGCGTTTGATGGAACCACGGCTCCGAGCATGTCGCCCTGAATCATTGGCCCGACAAGTATGCCCGAATCGGACAGGTCAACACCCAAAAAGAAGCTCAGCGGATATTCACTTTGTCCGGTAAGACCCAGCACCCCCAGCATTTCTTTTCTCAACTGGTCTTGCCGGCGATATGTTTCTATTCTTTCTTCCACTTCTGCCAACTGCCCGACAATCCGCTTGCGGGCATTTTCCCAGACGCTCTGGGCTACCGGCAGCAGACCCTCGGTCAGAGGTTTATCTTTGTCCAACATCCTGACGAGCACAGAGTTTAACGCTGTTCTCTTTTCGACGAGTTTGTCTATTTCGGCCTGAAGTTGTTGTTTTTTTGCCTTGTCTTTCGTAGCGTAAGTGGCCAGTCGCATTGGTTGAATTACATCGTCTATTTCAGCTACTCTCAGGCCTGCTTCATCTCTCATGTAGCCCTGCAGGGCTCTGTATCTGGACAGGTGGATTTTGTGTATTGCATCGGGGTCCTTAGCAAGCTCGGAAGCTAACTCAGCATCGTCGCGATACTCTTTGGCCCATACCTTGTCGTGTGTCTCTGAAGGCTCGGCTTCTATCCTTTTCTCTTTATCTTCGAGAGTTACACCCAGAGTACCGAGCATCTGACGTACTCCGTGCATATTGATGCAATATCCGTCGATGAAGGCGAACAGAATGGGTTGCGGTGGGCGGTTTTCGGCAAAGTAGCGCAGGCAGTTTAAAGCGAAGGCAATATCGAGTGCCGAATCGGCGCCGGGTGCCAATCCCGGGACAATGCTCATCGAGTCTAACTGTACTGCAATGGTTAAAGCCTGTCTCTTGGCGGCGGCGGGACCGGGCATAACGAGTGCGTAAATATTGGTGGCCTTTGCCTCTCTCCAGGCACCGTCGCTGAATATATGGCC
This sequence comes from uncultured Pirellulales bacterium, assembly GCA_964481525.1. GTDB lineage: Bacteria > Planctomycetota > Phycisphaerae > Sedimentisphaerales > CAYZTY01 > CAYZTY01. The sequence goes on along the minus strand of CAYZTY010000113.1, from coordinate 3,679 downwards.
TTGTTCAATTTCATTTTTACGCAGAGCCTCGGCAAGCGGGCCGTCCGGGATAAAAAACCGCGGCATATAAATGGGGATGGGTGAGAGATGTCTTCTTAGTCGGTCGACCTTGAGCTTTGACGAGCCGAGAAGCAGGACGGCTTTGGCCCCGAAATTCGCTGAATTTTCCCAGTTGCCTTCCTCCTTCATATCCATTACTGCAATCTGGCCGCGCAGGCTTTGTGCCGGCATGTTCTCGAGAGTACCATCACCCACGTAAATCAGCTTGCCCTCGATACCCTTGCTTGGGGTCGTGTTTAGGCGAACGCTGGCCGGCCATATCGGATAGATTTTATGCTTACCCTGCCATTTGCCGCTTGAGACGACCATTTCGGCGCGGTCTGTAATCGGCATTACGATGTCAAACTCGTGCGTCCAGAGCTTGACGTCGGGGATTTTACGGATTTCATCAAGCAGCTTGTTAACGCATTGGTCGTGCTCGGCTGTGCCGACGATGCGTGTGGAGAAGCCGCCCAGCCATTCCGTGTCTTTACGAGTTTGAGTGACTATTTTCGGGGCAGGCAGCGCCTGGTTGCAAAGAATAAAAGCTAATACGATGGCTATATAAAATATTCTTTGCAAGGTATTCATATCCTTTCCTATATTTATAGGCTGACATACCCTAAAGGGCTGGCTGTAAGCCTGTTTTTATTTTAAAAATTCAACATTGGTACAATTCGATAAGGTGCGTTGGACAGTACCTGCAATGGCGGCACAAGCACCCATAGAATTGCCGCTATTATCTCGCCGATGATAAGCCCAATAAATATGGGACGTGCCGAGGTGTACAGCCTGGAGCCGCCGAAAAAGACTATTAAATTTCTTAAAAGCCAGCCGAAGAAGACGCCTATCCAGACCTGTATCGTGCCCCAGCCGCTTACCATTAGTAGTCCTACCGGATGGATGGGCCACTTGGGCCAGACCATACAGGCCCACTGCAATGCGGCGGCCAGAGTTGCTCCGAATGCGACATGAAGCGTTTGATTGTACACCGGCTTATTCCATTTTCCGTTGTATTTTTCAAGCAGCAGTTTATTTGATTCTTCTACAAATCTTGCGCCTCCCCAGGAACTAACCGGCTGGTCCTTGCCGTTAAGGGTTCTGCTGTGATGATAACCATTATAAATATGAACGGCACCGCAGAGGAGGATAGCCAGGAAAAAGATGATTATTAATAGATATGACAGTCGCATCTGGTAACGCGGCGAGGCCTTTTTGTCCAGCGCAAGGGCGTGGCAGATGTAGGGACCGGGATTTATCGAGGCCGTCCATACAAAGAGACTGGATATAAGTCCCCCCAACCAGGCTGATGCGGCTCCCAGAAATTTAATGGGTATCATTTTAAAAACCGGGTAGAAGTCGGTTCCGTGCAGGCCTATCAAAGGCAGGCCTGTCTCAGCAACGATTCTCGTAATTACCAGCCCAAATACAAAGGCCATCAGTACGTAGAAAAACGCCCAGAACGGCTCGGCCCCGCACCAGAAGAACCAGGCGAAGAGACTTGCACATCCAAGGACGAAAAGAATAGCAGCGTTTCTGTCTCGTTTGTCCTCTTCCGATTTGGCCCCGAACAGCAGACATCGAAAGACATGTATCCAGTGCGCCCGACCAAGCCAGATAATGGCTATGGCCATTGTCATTGTCGCTCCGGCGCGGTGGTCGGCGGGACTGCTCCACTCATACGGGGGAAAATATTCCTGGCCTATGACGGTATATGCGGCGTAAGCCAGCATGAAGAACCAGATAGAAAAAGAAACCCTGTTTGACATAAGGTAAGCGACGCCGACATATACGAAATGTATTTTTCCAACTTTGATGTAATCGGGTAACAGGGAGAGCGGCCGTTCGGTGAAATAAGCGCTAAGGTCCCAGTTAAGAGGGATTGCAGGAATACTTTGTGGAAAATACACGTGCAAGCCCCTGAATAGATGTATTAAGAAAGCAATGCTCAGGCCTATCCAGAAAAGATAGTTATAAAAGATAGGCGGCAAAAGTTTTTTCTCGTCGGACGATTCTATCAGCGTCTGCTGGATGGTTAACAGTGGGAAAGCAAGTCGTTCATTCTTCTGCCACTGAATAAGGACAATTCCGCTCATACCCAGCAGCATAATAAACCAGGCCAGCCCAAGTCCCGTCCAGGAAAAGAAAGGCCTGACCCATGCTTCCCAGGGGATGCGGTCTCCGCGTCGCAGTTTAAGTACGAAGTACTTTGCCGCCGGGATATCTTCTTTGTAACCGATTTTATCCGTGAACAGACTTGGCGGCAGGTCTGCCTGCTCCATAGCTGCAGCCAACCGCTTATTTTCACTTACCTCTTTATTGACTTGTGCGATAGAGTAGGGTACTGTTCGGAGAAAACCACTGGAGGCGGGAACCGAAGCAAGCATCATAATAATTAATATGAGTGCCATCTGCCTGATATTCAGAGCAAGGTTGGGCTTGAATCGCCGAAGGAGCGGGTTGACCAAAAGTATGAGGATAATTATCAGAAAAAGCGCGCACAACGGCAGGAACGAATCGGATATATAGGCATTGCCGATAATGAAGTTATTGTATGGCGTCGCCACCCATATAATCAGCGCGCCAAACAGGCCGATTACCACGGCGGCCAGTATTCGCGACCGGGTAAAACCACTTGTGTCCCTATCGTTGTTCTGCTGCATGCAGCTATACCTTGTTATGGCCTAAAACCAGCCCGTAATATATCGCAGTTTTTTATTATAAGTTATTGTCGAGCTTCAAATCACAAACGGCAAAATTTATAGCCGCTGAACCGCGTTTGACTGTCCGCCGGCGACATATAACTCTAAACCTTGGTGTTAAGAGCTTTAGGCAAAGAAGCTTAGGACATATTAAAATGGCGGCTGTGCAATGGAAAGTCAAGAACTTTTTTCAACAGGCGTATCTTTTGCGGATGCATCGGTCATTTGCAGATAGATTTTTAGAATTTACGGACATTCCCTCGACTTCACTCTCCACAGTCCCAGGGACTCCACCGTAAGGTGTAGGGTGTTAAAAGAAAAGAAGGATTGTCTAAAAACAGATTTTATCCGCTGATTAAGGAAGCTTTAAAGCTATACCAAAATCATAGCCAGCGTCAATATCTTCTGTGAAGACCGCATCAGGTATGCCCCCTCTTTCAAAATAATCAAACGGAAAATCTCCAACCGGCCAATCCCAATCGAACGCCTTACCATCAGACGTAAGCGCCACAATATGGTCGGTGCCGGCAGCTATAGCTACAAAATCATTGCTGTCCGGCTGGCGGTAATGATAGCGAGGAATATCGGTCTCAATCCAGTCGCCTCCGCCCCAGCTTACAAGCATATCATCGTCTCTCATTAAAAAGCTGTAATAAACAGCCGCGGCCACGCCCGTATGCATTTTGCCCGCGGCAGCTCCATAAAGCCTGGTCTGGCCCTGGCTGTTATCTCCCCAGGCCTTGACCACACCATCAGACTGCACAGCTAAACTGTGATACCTGCCGGCAGCGATATCAACATATATCGTGTCCGGGTCGGGGTTCGGAGCATCGCACTCACCGTATGTATTATAGCCGCCCCAGCCGACGACAGTGCCGTCGGTCTTTATAGCCAGATTGTGATAGTCGCCCGCGGTTATCGCTACGAAATCATTGCCG
>CAYZTY010000112.1:0-7254 GCA_964481525.1 uncultured Pirellulales bacterium | reverse complement strand
CGATGAACTCGCTTTCGGGCTCGGGCTCATCGGAGTCTTCGCCGAGGTAACTTAAACCATCAAAAGTAAACTCACTCGCCCAGACGATACGTTCTCCTATTATGGTTAGGCCAATCAGGAACAATACGAGGACCATCATGTACATAATTAACCTTTTCATTTTGCTCTCCTTTCTTAAAACAATTAGAAATTCTGCTAACTTCTTTTAAAAATACAAGCCGAATCCACTCTATGCCTTACCGCATTAGAACACTTCAGAATATGTATCCTGCAACTGCTCAACAACGATAGGGCTCGCGATTCCGCTTGGGAGCATCTTTTCCTCATCTGGCGTAATACTAATGACACCAACATCACCAGGTTCGGTCGTTTCGGAGCCGCCGTCGTCAAGAGTGGCGCCAATGTTGGTCACATATCCCGAAGTCCACTGTGACGTATCACACATCGAGATAATCGTGCCATATATTTGTGCATTACCACGTACATCAACAATCCCTCCCACTATGGCGCCGGTGAGGACATTGTTGTCGCTCGACTCGGGGTTAGTATTACCCAGGTTGACGTTAAAATGAGGCGCCAAGATAGTGGCTTCCTGTATTTCGGACGTGTTGTTGAATGTGGCTTCACCGGTAAAGTATAGACAATTATACATCCATTTAAACTGCTGAGGTACATTGGTTACGATAATTCCATCGAAATTGCAGTTCTCAAAGCGAACATTATTATAATTGTAATAGCCGCTTTTAGAGCAATCGATATATAACACCTCTTCAAAAGTACAGTTTCTAAACAACGCATTACGGTCGCTGGGAAGAGAGGCGTTAGTAAACGTCATATCCTCGTAAACGTGCCGGTTCAGCTGCCTGCTTGACCATGACTTTGGCTGATTATAGTTGCCCGCTGCATGGGGGAAGTATTCGGTTTCCCTGTCACCGCTTGGGCATTCAGGTATATCTGTAAGGCCGATGCTGTAACCGTCGGTGTCATAATCATCTATGTCCAAACCAGGCATGCTCTCTCCACTTGGCTGGTCATATTTGATATTCCTATGATAACCTTGTATTTCATCATCGGCGCTGTAAACCCTGTAATTAAAAGGGTCAAAAATTGGGTCGCCATTTTCATCGAGCATTGGTTCAATAGAAGGGGCACTTTCAAAATCAAAAATGGCCTCTCCGTCTTCATCAAGCGTTTCCATCTGGTAACCTTCATCGGCAATTTGCTGCTTGGTTAAAACGGTACTTATAGTACCATGCACCCTTGAATCACTACTCAGATTAAAGGGTGGTATTTCAGCGTTATTCCACGAGCTGAAGACATCCCCGTAAATTGTCGAATTACCGGTCAGCCACATTCGGCCCCTGCCGGCAACGGCATATTTCAATACCGCTGCATCTCTCTGAATGGATAAATCTATACCTATCTTTCGCTCCACTGTTCCTCTTGAACCTGTCGCCTGCAACTTGACGGTAAAAGGGGCACTGTTATATCGATACAGCCTTAGCTGAAATCCCACGTTGTACGAGCCGAAATTTATCACAGGTATTACAAGCTCCACACCGCTGCCGTAAGTGTCGGTAAAATATCTGGGAACATCTATCGTCTGTCCGTTCAGAAGCGTTGGGTCATTCAGGCTATCATGGACCTGCTGGCACAGCGCGCTCCAGGTGGTGTCGGCCTGGTCCTGGGTAATATTCTCCTCATTCGTACTTTCTACTGGTGTATATGACGAGATAACATACTTACCAAGTTCCAGCCCGGACTCGGCCGCGGACAAAGCGGTATTAATTTTACGCTGGTTCTGGGCCAACTGCATATTCACGCTGGTAGATGAGTTGACTGAGACCAACCAGGTCGCGAATACCGCCATAAAAATAATCGCCGCTATAAAAGCTACACCTTTCTGGCTTTTGTAACGTGGCATTTCGTCCCCCCCAAAGTTCAGTCACTTTCTATCAACCCTATTAAATTATAAAATATATAAGACGAGTTGACAAAAAGGCCGGTCCATTTAATTGGCACAACAGCTAAAGACCGATAAACAGGTAGTTTTCTAAAAAGTTTAGAAGAGATATTCCGTAAAAGGACCGACTGCTGAAGGCGAAAAAAACTTATAAAATTTCGCTATAAGAGGCAGGAACAAACTGTAATTCTTTATCCTCCGAAAAGCCGGCGGGAATTTCATCGCTTGAAGGCAGGCTGAAGTAAAAGGTGGGATTGCCGTTTAATGTCATTACGTCCTCGGAATAATTGATAATCGTACCATTAATTGTACCTCCCGCATTGCCTGAGAACGACACGCCGTTACCGGCTATGATGCCGCCAATCGTATTAAAATTCCCGCCGAAAGTCAGGCTAAAACCGGGCGCCAGCAAAAACGAGCAGGCCAAATCTCTTAATCCATCGAAATCTTCGCCGGCGGGCAAATACGAACAACTATAAGTGTCCAGGTTTCCAGTGAAGCTTATCGAATCACCCGAATAAGGAAACTCGGAGTCACCATCGGTAACTATCAACCCGGTTATCGTTATATTGCCGGAAAAGCTGACGATATTGGGGGACTCTATATATATGATGCCGTTTAATATGATATTACCGCTGAAGGTGGGGTCCGTGTCTGCAATTATTTTTATATTTTGAAAGGTTTGATTACCACTCGTTTCCGTACCTCCATCTACAATATTCTGGACATACTGTTCGAAAGAGGAGATATCAGGCACAGGAAATTCGGGTGCATCAATACCAACGCGAACATGGTTGTCAATTGCCTCCTGCCCACTTTCGCCGGCTATTGTGGAATTACCTGTGAGAACAGCATAGGCATCGGGATTAGAAATGCTGGCATCACCAGCTATTTCCGAGTTTCCCCCCATTGTGAGAGCCTCGTCATTATCGGAGCTTTCAATATAAACATTGGACTCGGAATCAGAATTCAATCCTCGCAGCTTCGCATTACCGCCCATAGCCAAAGGCCCGCGGGAGGCCACTCCGTAGTCAAAAAAAGGAGACCTGGTTGATGTAAATTCGAAATCAACCCGTATGGTTCTTGTTATCTGGTCCCGGCAGCCGATTATGTCCATCTGGATTATATCATCACTTACCTGTTGAATTGCCACACTGAAAGACTGGTCGCTCTGTGAATCCAGCACCATATCCTGTATGGTTATTGTCGAGCCGTCATATTCATACTTCTCATCGTCTATAATGTCAGACATCCCGGCTAAAGCCAGATTTTCCCGAAGGCTGGTGTCCACGCCATTCAGCCTGTTACTGGGTTCAACCGCTGAGGAAACAGTAATATTATCAAGCAAGAAGCGCATTACATCCAGGCCGGATTCAGCACCGGCCAAGGCACAATTAGCCTCCCGCTCATTGTGCGAGACTTGCGAGTTCAAATTCGCCATATTCGAAAAACCAGCGAGGAGTGTCCCGAAGATACATACAAATATCATCGCAACAATAAGTGCAAAGCCTTTTTGTTTAGCGTAGCAGTCCATTTGCCAATCCCCCATTTCTGGAATGAGCTATGTCAAGAGAAGCTCATCAATATATCAATATTATATCAAAACCAGCCGGAAAAATCATCAGGAAAATCCGCTAATAAGGCCCTCTTTTCTACCATTTTGCAAAGTCCCGAAATAACAAGACCTGGACCTAAATATGCCTGCTTATCCCGGCCTGGCCTGAAGCCAATACAAGAATTTCAGAAAATTTTTACCACCCTTCAAACACCCCCAAGGCGTAAGTTATGGAGTAGGTTTGGAAGAAATAGGGTAAATTCTTTTTTATACCCCAAGACAGCCGGGCACCTCCAGGCCGTGTTTGAGCATCAATTCCGAATCTGTCATAATCTCTCTTGCTTTACCGTCTGCGGCTATCCGCCCCTCATCCATAACAACCGCCCGGCTGCAAAGCTCAGCGGCAAAGTTCATATTGCAGGTTGCTATTACAAGGGTCTGGTCCAGGCCGGCCAAAAGCTCAACAAGGCTCCTGCGGCTTCGCGGGTCAAGATGGCTGTCAGGCTCGTCCATCGCGATTATGGCAGGAGACATTGCCAGAACCGTGGCGATTGCCGCCGCACGTTTTTGGCCGGCCGAAAGGTGGTGCGGTGCTTTTTGCGCCATCTGGGCCAATCCGACGGTCTTAAGCACATCTTCCACCCTGCCGGTCAGTTCCTCGCCAACAAGTCCCATATTCAACGGACCAAAGGCCACATCATCGAAGAGGGTCGGCATAAAGAGTTGCTCATCCGGATTCTGCAAAACACAGCCAATGGCGGTGCGAACCGCCTTTTTGTTCCGCCCGGTCACCTGCATTCCGTTGATTACTATTCGGCCGCTGCCCTTCAGAAAACCAGCCATAGCAAGCAACAATGTCGATTTGCCCGCGCCGTTGGGCCCTATAAAAGCCACCCTTTCGCCGGGCCTGATTTCCAGACTTATATCACTCAGGGCGACCGTGCCATCCGGATAGGTGTAAGAGAAATTCTCCACTTCAACAGCATTCGGCATATAACCTCCTCAGACCAGGGCCGGTCTTATAATCATATGTATTAACAGCAGGAAACAACCGGCCGCCATACAAAACAAATAATCTCTCGAGGTAATCCGCATTTCTGAATGCGTCCTGAAGATACCGTCAAATCCGCGGGCCTGCATAGCCATACTTATTCGCTCGGCGGTATTGATACTTCGAACGAGTAATGAGCCGACCATCGAACCGGCCGTTTTGAGCTCCACTTTGGCACCGAGATAGCGCAATTTACGTCCCGCCCGTGCTCGAAGGATGTGATGGGCACTGTCAATAAGCATAAAAATATAACGGTACAAGAAACCAAGCTGAACAACCAGGAGCTTAGGGACGTGCAGCTTCTCAAGACCCCTCAATAACTCGGCAAAGCGAGTGGTGCTAACCAGCGCAATCAGGGCTAACATTGTAACGACAAACTTGGCCAGGATATTAAAAAACTGGAGCCAGCCGGTTGTCGTATACGCGGTGAAGGGGCCGAATTCGACGACCGCAGGCGCTTTGCCATATAAAACACAACTTGCTGCGAGAACAAGGACAAAGGGGCTGACAATTATAGTATGCTTGAGCGCAAATCTTATCGGAATTCCCCCTATAACCAGCATTGCGAAAGGCCCAACTGCATAGCAGGCAAGAACACTTAGAGAATGACGAGGTACTGAAATAACCAGGGCCGTAAAGATAACTACCACCACCAGCTTCACCCTGCTGTCAAGGCGGTGGACGGGCGATGTCTGATAGGCAAATTTATCTATGTATGCGTGATGCATCTGATGTATTTATAATCGAATACTGACGATTTTTCAGCGTGTAAAAACAAATTATCTCGCACCTTTTATAAGCCTGGCGGCCAGCCAGATAAAAAGCATCGTAGCGACAGAGCCAAAAACAGCGGCGAAGCTTGTCCAGGCCGCTCCCGCCGAACCCTCGACAGCTGCGGCCGTCCCTAAGGACGCAGACCTCTTTGTATAATCAGGCATCAGGGAAAAACGGTCCTGCAGCTCATCCGTCGCGGCTATTACGTTATCCTGATTGGAGACTATAGGCTCAAATTCAGGCTGGTCGGGTCTCTCCGCATAGCTCCACTCAAGGCCATCCGGCATCTCGCTGGCGAGGAGCGATATTCCTGCGCCGATTATGACTGCGGCAATTACAAGCGTGATGAGAAAGACCGGTTTAGTCAATTTTACTTGTTCAGCCGGGCAGGCCGTTATAATATCGGCTCTTACCTGCCGGATATAAGCCAGCACCGCTGTGGTTATTAAGCCCTCGATAAGACCAACCAGGAAATGCACACCAACCATTGTTATCAAAAAAGTCGAAAACGGAACCAGAAGAACGCCCGAAAACAGCGCTTCAATCACCACAAGAACCGCCCCGACCTCAAGCGCAAAAACACAGGCAATCAGGCCCGCGACTAAGCTGCGCCACTTGCCGGCCGGCCCAGTTGCTATGGCGGTGTATATAAAATAGCCGATATAAGCCGGCACAAGACCCATATTGATAATGTTGCAGCCCAAAGCCAGCAGGCCCCCATCCTGAAATATAAGGCATTGAATTATTACCACGGACGATATGACAATCGCGCCGAGGTGTGGGCCCAATATGACTGCAAGCAAAACGGCTCCTACTATATGGCCGCTTGTACCAGGCATCGCCGGGAGCTGGAAATTAACCATTTGTGCCGCAAAAACAAACGCCCCCAGAACGCCCATCAAAGCCAGCTTTTCGGAGGTAAGGACCCGTTTCGCAGCCTTACAAATCAGACCCAGCCCCCCCGCGGCTATTGCACAAGTCCCTGCCGCAACCGGCACGGACAATAACTCATTAGCCATATGCATAATAAAATCTCCTATTGCTTAGAAATTCATCTGCACACGAACACCCAATACTACGGCGTTACTGACCGAACGATTACCGCCGGGATTTACTATAAATTGAATACCGGGACTGATATTCAGCCGGACTGTATACTATCAATATTTCTACGTTTTGAAAATGATTAACTCACTATGGTGCAGTATATTCAAGCCAGTGTAAAGCGATAATCGCAAAATCCTGCAGGTCCACACAGCAGTTTTTGTTCAGGTCTCCGGGTGGATAAGGATGGTTCGGGTCGCCGCATTGAGGTAATGCATAACCTATGATTGTTTCCCCGATAACGCCCTTAAGCTGCATACCCATACTCGGATTACACCAGGCAGGATTTGCCTGGCCCTGTGCAAAAAGAAGATAAGTAGCCTCCTGTGGCAGGAGTGGGGCCACTTCGCTTATCAACCACGACTCGAAATCCTCCGACATGCCGCCAAAAAAGCCTAATGGGTCATCGAGTGTGGTTGCGTCCATACCGGCCGTGGTCAATTCACTAACCGGAATAATGAATCCATCCCACTGATAGTTGTCGAATGTTATATCAATGGTGCCCGAGCCCCCAAAAGGTGTGTCGTAGTACCAGTCAAAACTCGCCTGCAATGCCCAGTTTGCTCCGGCCGATGCTATGTACGTCCCCCCGTTGGGCATTCCATCGGTATTGTAACCGGTTGCAGCATCACCAATCTGCACTAAATACTGGCTGCTGAATTTTGAGGGAGCGACGTACCCGTCGAATGTTAGTGATTCGATACCTAACGGACCGCCATTTTGCAAATCGACGTCAAGCACAATCGAACCAATCATCGAATGGATTCCTTCAGCGTAGCCAGGTGGATAACAGGGCTCCGATATGCC
>CAYZTY010000111.1:2453-7327 GCA_964481525.1 uncultured Pirellulales bacterium | reverse complement strand
CTTCTAAGATATGTCTTTTTGGAAGATGGCACTTTAGTCAACGCTAAACTCATCGAAGAGGGGTATGCTTATAATTATATATATGAGCCGTTCCAGTTTATGAAACAGTTCGATTATTTAGAAAAGCAGGCAAAAGAAAAACCGTTAGGGCTATGGAGCGGCAAAAAAACTAAAAACTAATGCCATTGTGTCTGTTGATGCCATGAGGTTATCAAAGCGGCCATCTCATAAGTTAAAATTATCTGACGGATTTAATTTTCCCATCTTTTCTCTACGCCCTTTCCCCGAATTTGTCTGGCTGCCGAAGCTTGTGCCATAGGTAGCCGCCCGCGCACCAAAAAACGTAATTTTGGTGCGGGACAAGCGATTGGTTTCGTATTGCATCGTGCGAATCGCGTATTGCGTAAAACAGGACTGAACCGGAGGCAGCAAATCAAACGACAGACCCAAGACGCAAGACATAAGACAAAAGAAGAAACCCACGGCGGTACCGTGGGCTAAACAGCCCCGCCATCAAGATGACGGGGCTAAACAAACGACACCGCATATCGACATCGAACCCTTCGACTTCGTTCTTCGGTGTTACTCAGGACTCAACTCAAGGCAGGCCGGTGACGGCTAAACAGTCCATAAATAAATTACCGCTCCCTGAGGTCCATTCTACGCCCCGATACAATCCCCGATTTATCGGGGAAGGATGAATTGCGGCTCTGTTCGGGACGATATGCTTTGAATTTTTTTTAGTTAAAATCGGCGCCGCTCGCCACCACCGCCACCACGTCGGTCGCTGCGTCCTCCGCCACCTCCGCCACCGCTACGCCCGCCGCCGAATCGGCCGCCACCGCCGCCACGACGTGGCCGGTTTACTCTCGGCTTGGCCTCTGCAACCTTAATGGCGCGGTCCATCAGCTCCGAACCGTTTAATTCACTAATAGCTTGCAATGCCTCATCTTTTGACGGCATTGAAACAAATCCGAAGCCGCTCGATTCACCGGTGAACTTGTCTTTTATAATGTTGACCGACTCGACCTGGCCAAAGGCCTCGAAGGCCTTTTTCAAATCCTCTTCAGTTGTCTGGCGCGACAGGTTTCCTGCATAGATATTCATTTATTTCTCCTTTCCCTTTTTTGAATTAGACATTCAAGCCGGCCTTTTGACCAGCACTAAGCTCATATTCTTTGGTTAACTCGTCAATAAGGTCCTTTACTGAGACGATCTTGTCAATTCTATAGGCGTTGGCTCCGGCGAACGCAAAGCCGTGCCTGAGGTCGCCTTTTTTGGCGTTAGTCAGTGCGCGGGCTATGCAGTACGGCGCACGTTTGAAATCACAGCTTTTAAGACACTTCCAGGGACACTTGAAGGGTTCCTTAATTCCCGATGAGACGCGGTTAAGAAACTCGCACCTTATGGCCCTTCCAGGCAGACCAACGGGACTGTCGATAATAACAAGGTCCTGCATCGTGCAATCTATATAGGCCCGCTTAAATTCGTCAGAAGCGTCACATTCGTGTGTTGCAACAAATCTTGTGCCCATCTGCACGCCCTGGGCTCCCAACTGCATGAATTTGTGGATATCGCAGCCTGTGTATATTCCGCCTGCAGCGATTACCGGTATATTCCTGCCAAATCGCGATTCGTAAGGCTTTATGGCAAGGATTACATCCGGCAGTATTTTTTCCAGCGTATAGTCAGGGGCATCGATATTTTCTTTGCGGAAACCGAGATGTCCACCAGCCATAGGCCCTTCGACGACGAGGGCGTCAGGCACATGATTAAATCGTTTTGCCCAGGATTTGAAAATGATATCGGTGGCCCTGGCTGACGAGACTATAGGCACAAATTTGGTGTGTAAGTCTCCCAGTTTGTCGAGCGGGAGTGTTTTTGGAAGCTTTATGGGCAGGCCCGCTCCTAAAAAGAGGATGTCGACGCCTTCGTCCACGGCGCATTGGATAAGGTCGTCAAAATCCGAAACAGCCACCATTATATTAACACCGATGATTCCGTCGGTACTTGCCTTGGCCTGGCTTATCTCCCTGCGGAGGGCTCTTTTGTTTGCTTCGTTGTAGTTAGTGTACCAGTCAGGTTCAAACTGGCCGATTCCGGCAGTGGCGATAACACCAATAGCGCCGGCTTTTGCAACAGCGGAAGCCAGACCAGACAGAGAAATTCCTACCCCCATTCCTCCCTGGATAACCGGAATCCTGGCTCTAAAATTGCCTATTGTTAGTGATGGTATTTTTTCAAAAAGCGTAATGCAATCTCTCTAAAATGGACTGGATTATCCAAAGAGTGGGAATCCGGTTGTTTGATATTGTAGGTAGTTGGGAATCTTTTGGCCAGAAGAAAAAACGCTAAGAGGCAATTTTTTTTACCGGACATGGCACTGCCGAAGGTTCCAGGGAAGTCGAATTGCCGGAGTTTTTTAAACCGCAGAGAGCTTAGAAAGGGCTTCAGTGTATAGCTTAAAGGTTAGCTGTGGGAGGCTTTATTGCGGACTTTCGGCCGGGATTTGAGCTTTTAGCTGGTTTAAGATGGAGGTTATTTGCGGCTGGTCCGGGTTTAGCGACAGCGATTTTTCTATTGCCTTTATTGCTTTGTCATATTCCCTGGAGGCTGCGTGTACCCGGCCGAGGAGACTATATGCCTCGTAAGATTCCGGCTCGTAAGTTGTGGCACGGATAAGGGCTTCTTTTGCGTGGGGTATCCTATTAGAGCCCAGCAAGGCTATTGCCAATTGCAAGTGGGCCCGGCCTGATTCAGGCTCCAGCTCGACGGCTTTGTGGAAGAAGCTCTGGGCCCGTGGAAATCTTTTCGCAATCAACTCATCATTCCCAAGTGCCATCCAGATTGCCGCCTCCTTTATGTCAATAAAGTTTGGGTCCAAAGTAAGGTCTCTGGCCATGGCCATTCTTATTACCTGAAGTCCTTTGTCTTTGTCGCCCGATTTATACAGCGCTTTGCCGAGGTCGAGGATTATGGTGGCATCCTTCGGATTTAAGGACAGTGCCCGCTGGTATTCCAGTATGGCTATGCCGAGATTTCCTTTTGAGAGGAATCTTTGGGCCAGCATTTTGTGGGTTTCCGGCCTTCGCAGCTTTTCAATGCCTGAAGCTATTATCCAATCTTCGATATTTTCGCCGAGCTGGTAAGGGTCGCAATAAATATTGAGGTCATACAGGGGTGCGTACGGCAGACCTGCGACTACAGGGGCCTGTTTTTCTCCCACGCGGAAGACACGGTATCGGTCGTTTTGGTAAACAAGGCCGAAATGTTCCAATTTTTCCGGTGCGAAGTGGAACAACGCCGCGGCGGAGTTTTTTGCAAGAGAAGTGTTTCCGGCAGTATAGCGAATGCTTCCCGGCCTGCGGGTGATTAACATTCCGGATTCATATACGAACAGAGCGGCGTTATATTGCCTGCACACTTCGTAAAAATCCTGTTCACCGGCATATAGTGCCGTATAGACCTGCTTGACCTTGTCGCGGATTTGCTTTGACTCGAAAGAGGAGTGCAGAATTACAGGACGCTGAGTATAAGCAGCAACGGCGGGGCCGAGCTGAAAAGAAGTGAGGACCGCATCGTTCTGATTGCTGCCGGCATTTATGAATTTAATCACATCATTTATATATACCTGAGGCGGCCGAGCAGCGCCAATTCGAATGAAACGAAGCGAGTAACCGGCATATACAAGACAGGCGGCCGTGGCTATATATGCGAGAGTCTTAACCAGCCTGCCCCTTATCGTTACGAGGTAGCCGACCGACAGCGAGAGGAAAAAGACTGCGAAGACGTGCAGCCTGTAGATTATGAAGAAAAGCAGAAGAAAGCAAAGTGCAAAGTAAATAAGTATCATCTCCACTTTGCGGCCCCGGCCCTTCAGGATTTGCAAAGCCAGGCCCAATAGCGCTACCGCCCCAAACAGGCCGGTGCTGGAAAGCAGTATCAGAACCGCCTTGAGCGAGGGGGTGACAAAACCGGCGGACCAGAATACTCTTGCCTCGAACGGAATCAGCGCAGGGTCTCTGGGCGGTCTGGCAAAGTATCGAAGCTTGGCCAGGATAAGACTCCAGACGTGTGAATGAGTTCCGGCAGAGTTTTGAATTATCAGTGCACCTGCGAAGAATAAGACAACGGCAAGGGCGGCCCATAAACGCCTTTTGTGTTCGTCAGATGTAAGCCTTTGCGGCAGCCACAATGGAATCAACAGTGCGTAACTTAACATCAGCGGGAAGGAAACAATAAAAACCTTTGCGCGCAGTACCGGCAGCACCAGTGCACAGGCTGCTGTTACCGCCGTGAAGATTGTGAAGCTGAGGCGAGGGAACTCCTGTTTTTTTTGCAGGAAAAATAAAATTACATACCCGATAACGAAGAGCAACAGATAGAACTGTGTCAGGTGCCATGCGGCAAGCGCTATTGCCAGGAACAGAGAGCCTATCAAGGCCACGAGTGGGCGGTCTTCACGCAAAGTGTAAATGAAGCAGGCAAAACTCAGGAAAATGAACGGCAGGGCGAAGTCTTCTCTTAATAGTGAGCCTGCCGTTGTTCGGGCGAAACTTGCCGGTGTAACGGAATAGAATAAAGCCGATAGAATCCCGGCCACGTCGGAACGCCACAGCAACCTGCCGGCGAGAAAAACGGCTATTACTGATATTGTGGAGAATATGGACACGAAATAAATCAGGAATACGTGCAAAGGTACCGCGGGCGAGAGAAGGCGATACAAACTGCCGGAGACCCAGTCCGGAAGCGGCGTTATGTATCGCCGGACATTCAATCCTTCGGGGTATTGTATATCTACGTCAATCGCGGGGATGCTTTTGCCCTCGGCAACCATTTGGGCGTGACGAAAATGAAAGGCGTTTTCCGTCCAG
>CAYZTY010000111.1:0-2443 GCA_964481525.1 uncultured Pirellulales bacterium | reverse complement strand
CAGTAGAAACCTGTGCCGTCATTGGGATTAAAAAAGGGAAGCTTCCTGAGCAGCTTGACTTTGTAAAAGCTGACCCCCGAGCAAATGACGATAAGGAGCAGCCATGCGATTAGTCTGATGAAGCTATCTTTTGAGGATGTTTGCCGGGGAGGGGGTGTTTCCAGCTTGTTGCCGCCAGCGTCCGACTCCGTTGGTGATGTTCCTAATTCCATAGCAGGAAATTTATCATTGAGGAGCGGTTTTGTAAATGATTTTATGAGAAATATGCAGATAAATTTTGGATTCCATATTCCGCCACCCCTCCTGCAGTGGACAACTTGTGCCATAGGTAGAGGCAAATCTTCGATATTGATGATTGATTATTTTGTAGAGGTAAACAAATCCTCTGCGGCGCAGTTGTTCGAAAAGAAACCCCCGACGATGCCGGGGGCTAAACTTTTTTTATGTGCGAGTAAAATGCCTTAGAAGATTTTTTTGTAAATGTGGCAGTAGGGCGTTTTGCCGGTGTTTTCGTAGTAGTCCTGATGATATTCCTCGGCCGGCCAGAATTTGCCTGCCGGTTCAAGTTGAGTCTTTACATCGTGGCCCTTTTTCTCAAGCTGCTGGGCCAGTCCCTCAGCAGTCTGTCGCTGCTCGTCATTCAAGTAGAAAATCGCAGAGCGATATTGCGTGCCGATATCCGGCCCCTGGCGGTTTAGCTGAGTGAAATCGTGTGTTTCAAAAAACAGCTTCGCCAACTGCTCGAAACTGGTTTTCGAGGGGTCATACTCGACCTGGACGGCCTCGGCATGGCCGGTCCGGTTAGTGCAAACCTGCTTATAAGTTGGATTTTCCAGGTTGCCGCCTGTGTAACCAACGGTAGTGGATATTACGCCGGGCGCCTGTTTGAAATAATACTCCGTGCCCCAGAAACAGCCGGAGGCGAAAATCGCTTTTTCGGTTTGCATGTTCTGGGCGGGGGTAAAATCCATCGAGATAGAATTGACACAATAGCGAGTATTTTTGGGTGTAAGCCGCTCACCCAAAAACACGTGGCCTAAATGACCGTCGCAATTTGCGCAGATGATTTCTGTGCGGACGCCGTCTGCATCTTTCTGCCACTTCACAGCCCCTTCGATTTGCTCATCAAAGCTCGGCCAGCCGCAGCCGGACTTGAATTTAGAAGACGAGCGGAACAATTCAGCTCCGCATCGCCTGCAGGTATAAACGCCTTTTTCAAGGTGGTCATAGTATTTGCCGCTGAAGGGACGCTCTGTTCCTTTGTGAACGATAATGCGCTCTTCCTCGACTGTTAATTTCCTGTGCATATTTTGCTCCTTGTAAGGCCCAATCCTGCCCTGATGAGCCTTTATTTGTTTATTAGCCGACAGCGAAAGTAAACATCCCCCCAATCCGCCGCCTACAATGATAAACATAAGCAGCGTGTTTAGCAGCTGCCGGTTGTTTAGCGATTTTGGCTCTGTATTCATTGGTTAGCACCTCATCTATAGCGTAATAGATTTATGTTTCTGGTTATTTATACCCATAATCCGCCCGGCCGGTTCGCAGGCATTATGGAGGGATTTTTTATTAAGCCCCATCCGCAAGTGATGGGGATAATAAGGATTATCTTTATTTTGGGGTTGGGCCCTGGGGACGCTTTTGATATCTTCTGATTCTCCATTTATGTATGAAAGACAAATCCTGCCATTCTTGCTCGACCCATTGACCGTCAATTTTTTGCTTTCGTGATACAAATTTTCCTTTATCGTAAACAGTTACCCGAATCGGGCGGCCCTGCTTGTCATAGTTTTTCCATTCGCCATCGAGTTTTCCCTGAGACCATGTGCCCTCGCCTGAGAATTTATTTGGGTCGGCTTGTTTGAATACTATCTCTCTGCCATGATACAGGTAACTTTCGGGGTCAACCTCTACTTCGGAGATTAAGTCTCCAAAGAAATAAATTTGTTCTTTCAAGGCCTTCGAGTCATCCGGTCTTTGATGCTCAACGAGTTTAGTTTTCACAAAGCCCTTTCGCTCTACAGCAGAGACTATCGCAGAGCCTGCAAATGCTATCAACGGCAGGCAAAGAATAAAGAAATATGCAATAAGCAGCGCTGCAGTGGAAAATATACCGGCCGGGCGGAAAGAGATTTTCTCCCATATCTGTTTTGTATATGCTGCAATGGCCCTGATGTCGAGAGGCGGGGGGAAATATTCAAAAACCTTGTCTATGATGACTATCCCAATATGCTGCGGGATAGTTTCAGAGTCGATATTTTTGCCGTCGATAACGCCGGATAGAGCGCGGTACTTCTCAGATTGGCGAACTTCCATTGCCATCTTTGCAAGCTTAAACGGCGTTTTCAAAGACCAGAGATTTATCAGTCCCAGCAATAAAAGCAACCATGCGCCTAAAAAATATCCAACTAAAACCAACGCCAAGGCCGCAAAGATTTTGAAG